>NZ_JBMOJE010000048.1:0-34812 GCF_049316945.1 Propionivibrio sp.
GTCCCCCAACAGTCGCTACCGCAAAATTCAAGCAAGTTTGCAGGAGGGACACGATCAACCTGCGGCACTTCTGCCAACCGTAATCTCGTAGCTCATCTGAACCGACGTTTGGCGTGTACGCGTCAGGATTTCGCACGCCCACGCATATTACAAAAGCATACGCTTGCCGCGCAAATCGACAAATACCACTTTGTAGCGAAACCCGCGCACCTCTTTGCTTTGCGCAATGCTATATCCGTAAATTCATGAATCGAAACCCGCCCCCCGTTGTCATTCATGTTGATGACCATCCTGGCGATGATCAACCCGCTTATCGATTCAGTCTCGGATTTATCGCTTCAGGCTCACTTCTCGATGGAAATACAGGTCTCGTTCAGGCTCATACCTCATGGACAAGGCTTGGCTTTTTCATTTCAAAGGCCAGGCGTTAAACTTCTACACCTTTCTCAGGAACCGAACCATGGCCCAACTATTCGACACACTCAAACTGCGGGACATCGTCCTCTCCAATCGTATCGGCATCCCGCCCATGTGCCAATACTCGGCGCACGACGGCATGGCGGCTGACTGGCATTTCGTGCATTACGGCAGTCGTGCGGTCGGCGGCGCAGCGCTGATGATATTCGAGGCCACCGCTGTCAGCCCGGAGGGACGGATCAGCCCGGGCGATCTCGGCCTCTGGGACGACAAACAGATCGAGCCGCTGGCGCGCATCGCGCGTTTCTCTCAGGAGCAGGGTTGCGTGGCTGCCATACAGTTGGCGCATGCCGGCCGCAAGGCGAGCGTTGGACTGGGCTGGCAGGCGCAAAGCACACTCAGAGTGAGCGAAGGCGGATGGCAAGTCATCGCCCCGTCGCCCGTGTCGTTCGGTGAAGGCTATGCTGTGCCGCACGAACTGGACGCGACCGGCATCCGCCAGGTGGTCGCCCAGTTTGCCGCCGGTGCGCGCCGGGCGCGCGAAGCCGGTTTCAAGACCGTGGAGATACATGCGGCGCACGGCTACCTGCTGCACCAGTTCCTGTCGCCGCTGTCCAATTGCCGTACCGATGCCTACGGCGGCAGCTTCGAGAACCGTACGCGCCTGGTCCGCGAGGTGGTCGCTGCGGTGCGCGCCGAGTGGCCGGAACGACTGCCTCTGCTGATCCGCCTGTCGGCCACCGACTGGGTCGAAGGCGGCTGGAATGCGGATGAGACGGTTGAGCTGTGCCGTGAACTCAAGGGGCTTGGCGTCGATCTGGCCGATATCTCGACGGCCGGCCTGGTGCCAACAGCGAAAATTCCTGCCGGCCCCGGATTCCAGACCGAGTTCGCCGCACGGGTTCGCCACGAAGCCAGCCTCCCCAGCGCCACCGTTGGCCTGATCACCTCGCCGGCGCAGGCCGATCACATCATCCGCAGCGGCCAGGCCGATATGGTGCTCGTCGGCCGGGAAATTCTGCGTAACCCCTATTGGCCACTGGCTGCAGCCCAGGCTCTGGGACAGACTGCTTCATGGCCGTTACAGTATCTGCGCGCCGCGCCGGCGGGTTCGAACGGGCGCTGAACTCGACAGCTGATAAATTGATCGCTCTGCTCAATCGTGCGCAGCCGTGTTTCGTTCATGTTGATCACCCTTCCGAAAATCAATACATTATCAGCCAGGCAGCACTCGCCTGGCTGACGCAAAGGGCCGCACCGAGCTTCGTTGCCTATTTGCGGTAGGCACAGGACGAAGACTGCGGGTCGACAATCTCTGGCTTTGCCATGCCTCCGGCGTGCTTTGGCCGAGAATTCGCGGCACGACGTTTGCCGTTAAAATCGAGGCTTCTTCATCAAGGTATCTCCCATGCGTTTCTCAGGCTCCGACAATTACGTTGCAACCAATGATCTGACGCTTGCCGTCAATGCCGCCATCACCCTGCAGCGTCCACTGCTGATCAAGGGCGAACCCGGTACCGGCAAGACGATGCTCGCCGAGGAAGTGGCTGCGGCCCTTGGCCTGCCGCTCTTCCAGTGGCACATCAAATCGACGACCAAGGCCCAGCAGGGCCTCTATGAGTACGATGCCGTCTCCCGTTTGCGCGACTCGCAACTCGGCGAGGCCAAGGTCGCCGACATCGGCAACTACATCCTGAAGGGCGTTCTGTGGGAGGCCTTCAACTGCGAAACGCCGTCGGTGGTGCTGATCGACGAAATCGACAAAGCCGATATCGAATTCCCGAATGACCTGTTGCGCGAACTCGACCGCATGGAGTTTTTTGTTTACGAAACCCGGCAACTGGTCAAAGCCCGTCATCGGCCGATTCTGTTCATCACGTCGAATAACGAGAAGGAACTGCCCGACGCTTTCCTGCGCCGCTGTTTTTTCCACTACATCAAGTTCCCGGACAAGGAGACGATGACCAAAATCGTCGACGTGCACTTTCCCGGGCTGAAGAAAACCCTGCTGCGCGAGGCGCTGGAGGTCTTCTTCGAATTGCGTGACATTCCTGGGCTGAAAAAAAAGCCATCCACCTCCGAGCTGCTCGACTGGCTCAAGCTCCTGCTGGCCGAAGATATTCCGCCTGAAGCGCTGCGCACCAGGGATCAGAAGGTTTCCATCCCGCCACTGCACGGCGCGCTGCTCAAGAACGAGCAGGATGTTCATCTTTTCGAGCGCCTGATTTTCATGGCGCGCAACAACCGCTGAAGTCCTTCCGTCCCCTGCCCAGGCTGCGCTCCATATCATGCTGATCGACTTCTTCCTGCATCTCAAGGCCAGCAAACTCCCGGTGTCGACCAAGGAGTTCCTGACCTTGCTCGAAGCCCTGCAAGAGCATGTCATCGAGCACAGCCTCGACGATTTTTATGTCCTGTCGCGTGCCGTGCTGGTCAAGGACGAAACCCTGTTCGACAAGTTCGACCGCGCTTTCGGCGAATACTTCAAGGGCGTCGAAGCCCTGCCCGGCATGGACGCCCTGATTCCCGAGGACTGGCTGCGCCAGGCGGTCAGGAAGCACCTGAGCGATGCCGAGCGCGCCAAGCTGGAAAAACTCGGCTGGGACAAGCTGATGGAAACCCTGAAGCAGCGACTGGCCGAGCAGAAGGAGCGCCATTCCGGCGGCAGCAAGTGGATCGGCACCGGCGGCACTTCGCCCTTCGGCCACGGCGGCACGCACCCGGAAGGCATCCGCTTCGGTGGCAAGAGCGAGCATCGCTCGGCGATCAAAGTCTGGGAAAAACGCGAGTTCCGCAATCTCGACGATCAGATTGAACTGGGCACGCGCAACATCAAGCTGGCCCTGCGCCGCTTGCGCCATTTCGCCCGCCAGGGTGCCGCCGAAGAACTCGACCTCGACGGCACCATCGCCGGCACCGCACGCAACGCCGGCTGGCTCGACCTGCACATGCGTCCCGAACGCCACAACGCCGTCAAGGTGCTGCTTTTCCTCGATATCGGCGGCTCGATGGACGACCACGTCCGCGTCTGCGAAGAACTCTTCTCGGCCTGCCGCAGCGAGTTCAAGCACCTCGAACATTACTACTTCCACAACTGCGTCTATGACCATGTATGGAAGGACAACAGCCGCCGCTTCAACGAGCGCATCCCGACGCTCGACGTGCTACACAAGTACGGCAACGACTACAAACTGATCCTGGTCGGCGACGCGGCGATGAGCCCCTACGAAATCCTCCACCCCGGCGGCAGCGTCGAATACAACAACCGCGAACCCGGCGCCACCTGGCTGCGCCGCCTGACCGACGCGTGGCCGCACGCCATCTGGCTCAACCCCGAAGCGGAACATTCCTGGACCTACCGCCAGTCGATCTCGATGATCCACACCCTACTCGGCGGGCGCATGTTTCCGATGACCCTCGACGGGCTGGAACGTGGCATGCGCCTGCTCAGCAAATAGTCGGCCCGGCACTGATGATTAAGTGCTGGCGCTCGACTCGCCGAATGGGTCAGAAACGATTTCCTGACGGCACCTTTAAAATGGATTCATTAAACCAGCAACTCGCCCTGTCTTGGAGGGTATTACCCTTGAAGCGATTGTCACCCAGTTATCCGAGAGTAACCCGATGAAAGGATCCAGCAATGTACTCCGTAGTTTGCAAACAGACTGGGCAAGTGCTCGCGAAAAACCTGACGCTTGACGGCGTTGATACCTCGCCCTACTTGTCGGGGCGCTCATCGAACGCGAATTGCGTCTGGCCATGAAGCGCGAACGGATCGACGAACTTCCCGTGTATCCGGAGCAGCGCCAGTGCGCTCGTCCTACCGCCGAGCAGATCTTGCGCCTCTTCAGCCATGCCGAGCGTCATCGGCTTCTCCTCGATGGCCATACATTCCAGTTCTTCGAGGCACGTCTCACTGAACTACAAGGCCAAGTTCTCGATCTCATCGGCGTTTCAAAGCATGCCTTTCAACCAAAATTTTAGGCCGATAATTCACGCGTTATTGTCTCGCCGACATGCGGAATGTAAGACATTTCTGATCGAAACTGGGAATCGATTCCAGAGGTTGTTGGTGTTGCTCATTTTCATGCAGTAGCACTATATTCAATCGTCTTTAACCCTGCGAGGAACCAACATGCGCCGACATAAAATCATTGGATTTGCCTTCGCCCTGATCTCGATGACTGTGATGGCCGCCGAGTTGCCCCTCGAGCGTATCAAGTTGCCGCCGGGCTTCGCCATCGAGCTCTGGGCGCGCGTCGACAATGCCCGCCAGATGACGCTCGGGCATCACGATCGCAAGGGTGGCACGCTTTTCGTTGGTTCGATGCAGGCGGGAAAAGTTCATGCGGTGAGCTTCGACGCAAGCTTCAAGGCCCAGGGAGTGACCCTGGTTGCCAGCGGACTGAAGCTCCCAGTGGGCGTGGCCTACAAGGAGGGCAGTCTTTATGTCTCGACGGTGAGCCGCATCCTGCGCTACGACGACATCGAACAACGCCTGGGACATCCGCCAGCCGCCGTGGTTGTCACTGACAAACTGCCGGCCGAGACACACCATGGCTGGAAATTCATCGCTTTTGGCCCGGACGGCAAACTTTACATTCCGGTAGGTGCGCCCTGCAACATCTGCGAACCCGATCCGCAACGTTATGCCAACATTATGCGCATGAATCCTGATGGCAGCGCCATGGAAATCTATGCCCGCGGTGTGCGCAACAGCGTCGGTTTCGACTGGCATCCGCAGACCAAGGCGCTGTGGTTTACTGACAATGGTCGAGACATGCTGGGGGATGACTTCCCGCCCGACGAACTAAACCATGCGCCTCGTGCCGGATTGGATTTTGGCTATCCCTATTGCCACGGTGGAGGCCTGCCCGATCCGGATTTTGGTGCCAAACACACCTGCGAAGAGTTTGCCGCGCCCGCGCAGAAGCTGGGGCCGCATGTCGCCGCGCTGGGCATGCGCTTTTACACCGGAACCCTGTTTCCGCCCGAGTACCGAAACCAGATATTCATCGCCGAGCATGGATCGTGGAACCGATCAAAGAAGATCGGTTACCGGATTACGCTGGTGCGCTTGCAGGGTAGCAAGGCGGTGGCTTACGAAACTTTCGCCAGTGGCTGGCTCCAGGGCGAAACGGCCTGGGGACGACCCGCCGACGTGCTGGTGCTACCCGATGGTTCGCTGCTGGTGGCCGACGACCTCGCGGGCGCCATCTATCGCATTGTCTATCGCGGATGAGATGACAGGAACGGTTGGGTGACCCCATTCAGGCATCGCTAGGGTTTTCTGAAGCCCGCTAACCTGGATCCCCCGTTCGAAAACAACAGAAAGTCTTTGAATGAACCTTAAAACCGCAGTTGACCGCGACTAATTGACAGCAAAGCCAGGTTTGACGCGTGTTTAGCCCTCACCCCAACCCTCTCCCGCAGGGCGAGGGAGTTTACACCCTTCTCCCCGCGGGAGAAGGGCCGGGGATGAGGGCTTGCGACATTGGCATCACATCCAACTGCGGTTTTAAGGATGAAACATCACAACTAAGTAATAGCGCATAACCGAAGTGGAACGAATCTTGCTGCACGGGGTTAAATCCCCTGGAGAGGCAAGCGATGACGGACAAGATACCTAAACGAAACCTATTGGGCCGGCCGTTGGAGGTAGAAGAGGTAGAGACCTTGGAGCAATTGTCGAAATTCCACCGATATCGGAAAGCTATTCCCATCCATTGTTCCAGACTGCATGTGCGCGAATGGCCGGCATGGGTCGGAAGGATGTGTAGTCATTTTCGATGGGGCGCCGTTCCAACTCAAAACCACGAATTTTCCTGGAAATTTTCGAACGGCCGCAAAGTGATGAGGTGCGGGCGCACATGCAGCCCGGTAGGGTGCGCAAAGTCTTTTCTTTGCGCACGCGGAATCCCCTCGTGCATCGACGTGCTTGATCCGCCTGAAGGTGCGCAACGCTTCGCGTTTCACACCCTACAAAGAGACCACGGTGCTTTTCCCATCGCCGATGATGACCGCCTGACGCCCGCCGTCGAGGGTCATCGGCTTGTTGACCAGCGCCTGCTGGGGACGGGTGAAGTTTTGCTGTCGGGACTCTTCCCGCTCATTCAGCCAGCGGTCTAGACGGACTGTCTGCCTGCTTATTACCCTTTGGAGTATCCGAATCTTCAAGCGGATAGGCGTCGGCGACATAGGCCGGGCCTTTCATCACCAGGACGATAAAGGCGCCGATAGCTACCGTGCCAATGATCGTCCAGTGCAGGATGACCAGACTGATTGCATAATATTCGACGGTGGTGATCTGCGTTTCGCTTACGGATTCAATCCCGTACCACAGAAGAAAGCGGGCAATCAACGAGGGCACGCCGAGCAGCAGCATGCCGAACAGCAGTGTCTTGGGCAGGCGACGAAGCACCTCACGTTCCAACCCGGGTGGCGTCTTGGTGTATCCCGGCAATTTGGTAAAGAAGTTCATTATTCCCTCCTCGACACGATGGATCATGAATTGTCACACACACTGGGCAACACCGCCTGCTGTCAGACAAAGGCAGGCGACGCTGCTCAAGCGCAAACGCAATGGCAAATACCAGGCCGGCAAACTGGCGGTGCTGACCAGGCGGCGAACCTGCCAATAGTGGGCAAGTAAACCGCTAACCAGCAAGAGGCTCGTCAGCGTCGGCGGAAGCAGAAACGCCAGCCAGGCAAGGAGCGCTGGAACGACACTCCAGATAAAACTTGACGTGCGTCGAACGGCTTGATGTTTGTCACCGATTTTGTCGTTTAGTTCGCCCAGAGGTTCACCCAAACGGGCATGACTTTGTTACGAGTCCTCCGGCGGCGCCAGTGACGAGTGCGATTTTATCCATGCTATCTACCAGCCAAGTATGTCGTGGACAAAATATTCATTATTTTCCGATTTAGACTTAATATTACGAATATTTTCAATTATTGTCCAGGACAAACAATGTATTCATCTAAAGATTTACGCATGCCTTCCTTTGGCTGGCGCTTCATTCAGCTGGCCGCCTTGTTCCTGGCTTCCCTGCTGGGACTCAGCGCCTGTTCCACCACACCGCCTGACGGCATGACTGCCGTCACACCCTTCGATATCAATCGTTATGCGGGCAAGTGGTACGAAATAGCACGCCTCGACCACTCCTTCGAACGTGGCCTGAGCGACGTGAGCGCCACCTACCGCCAGCAGGCCGATGGCAGCGTTGAAGTGACCAACCGGGGCTACGACAGCAAAAAAGGCGACTGGCGCCAGGCGGTAGGTCGCGCCTTGTTCACCGGGGAATCCGACCGTGCTTCACTGAAGGTTTCGTTCTTCGGGCCCTTCTATGGCGGCTACCATGTGGTGGCGCTCGACCAGCAAAACTATCGCTGGGCAATGGTCGTCGGCCCCGACCGCGACTACCTTTGGATTCTGGCCAGGGACAAGCATCTACCAGCGGATATCCGCGAGCAACTGCTTAACCAGGCCAAGGTATTGGGGATCGATGTGCACAAGTTGATCTGGGTTGAGCAGACGCGCAATGAGGGTTAGTGGAACGCCATTGGCCTGCAGGCCGCATGAATAGGCAATCTACAGGCTATAGGCCTGAAGAGTGGCGAATTCATTGACTTTCATGGATGAATGCTCACAGAACGCCAATTGGCGAGGCTTTCAGAGCAATAGGTAAAAGAGGAGGCTCTCAAGAAACATTGCCCCCTTTTTTAACTTGACCCTGGAAAAGGCAGTTGACCACGGCGACACGGCGAATAAGGAATACGGGATAATGCGCAATTGTCCGCTGCTACGGACCATCGCGTGTGAAGGAGAAGGCATGTTGAGGTTTAACCAATCACTGCTTGCTGTCCTGGTCGTTGCGGCGAACTTCCTGCTGGCTTCCTGTTCCACGCTGGAAACGACGCCGGCCCCGGTGACGGTCTCCCTGATCAGCTTTAACGATTTCCACGGAAACCTGCTTCCGTCGGGCAGTTCAGCCATGGTCAAAGATCCTGGAACAGGGAAGGCGACCAAAGTCCCGGCCGGAGGTATCGCGTATCTATCGACGCTGATCACGAATCTCAAGGCCACAAATCCCGAAAATACGCTGGTTGTTGCAGCGGGCGATCTGGTCGGCGCTTCGCCGCAGGTGTCGGGCATGTTTCATGATGAGCCGACCATCGACGCGATAAGCCAGCTCGGGCTGGAATTGTCAACGGTGGGCAATCACGAATTTGACAAGGGCCGGGATGAATTGTTGCGCCTGCAGCATGGTGGATGCTTTCCCGCAACAGCCGACCGCACACGCGGCATCGTCGGTATTGATACCTGCATGAACAACAGCAGGTTTGACGGTGCGAAATTCCGCTACCTGGCGGCGAACGTCTTCGACCAGAGAACCGGCAATACTCTGTTTCCGCCCTCTGCGCTGCGCGCGATTGGTGGCGTGAAGATCGGCTTCATCGGTGTGACGCTGAAAGATACGCCGTCAGTCGTGACTCCAGAGGGGGTCAAAGGATTGCGCTTTGCCGACGAAATCAGCACCATCAACAGCCTCGTTCCGGCGCTGCAAGGGCAGGGCGCAGCATTCATCGTCGTCCTGCTGCATCAGGGCGCCGCGACAACGGCAAGTACGATCAACGATCAGTCCTGCCCCGGATTCAGTGGCGATGCGCTGCGCATTGCCGACAGTCTGGATGCGGCTGTCGAGGTGGTCATCACCGGACACACGCACGAGGAATTCGTCTGCACACGTCCGGACGGCAAGCTTCTGACGCAGGCCGGTCACTATGGCCGCATGGTGACAAAGATCGATCTGACGGTTGATCCGGCTACCGGCAAGGTGCTGAAGAAGGACGCCGTTAATCATGTTGTCATTAACGACAGCGTGCTGAAGGATTCGAACAAGCAGCCGATTCCGCTGCCGGAGGGTTATGCGCCATTGCCGAAGGATGCGGCAATGGATGCCAAGCTGCAACGCTACGCGCAACTGACGGAAAAACGGGCGCAAGTGGTCGTCGCGCAACTTTCTGGCTCGCTTGACCGCACTGCCAGCAAGGCTGGCGAAAGCACGCTGGGTAACGTGATTGCCGATGCCTATCTGTTTGGCACCTCTGATGCGTCCTACGGTGCGAAGGCCGCGCAGATCGCCTTTGTCAATCCGGGGGGCATTCGCAGTGACCTCAACGGTGGCCAGAGTGGTGGCCAAAACGGTGGCCAAAACGGTGGTCAAAACGGTGGTCAAAACGGCACCCTGCAGGTGACTTATGGCCAGTTGTACAGCGTTCATCCGTTCAACAATAATCTGGTGACGATGGACCTGACCGGCGAGCAGATACTTCGCCTGCTTGAACAGCAATGGGAAAGTCCTCAGCCGGCCGGAGGGCGCATTCTGTCCGTATCGTCGGGATTTGCCTACGCCTGGGATGCCAGCCAGCCGGAAGGTGCCGCGCCGGGTACCGGCAAGCGGATTGTGGCTAACTCGATGAGCTTGCACGGCAACCCGCTCAACCTGGGGGATAGCTACCGGGTGACGGTCAACAGCTTCCTCGCTTCAGGCGGCGACAACTTCACCGTGCTGGTGAAGGGAAAACATATACAGGACGGAGACATTGACCTGGAGGTGCTGACTGCTTATGCCAAGTCAAGGAAGACGGTGACGCTGCCGACTTTGGATCGTATCAAGCGGCTGAATTAAGAACTGATTGATCCCCTCCTGATTTTATCGACAGAGGAAACCGTATAGCTTCTTATCCTGAAGGCTGTCCCTGAGCGGCTTCCATTTCATTTCATCGGTCTGCCACTTGCGCTCGGCAAGACGCTCTCCTTCACCAAAGGGCATGGCGTAGTAGAAGCGCTGGTCGTAGGCCCAGGTCGAATTCGCACAATTCATCACGACTCGAAAAACCTGGGATTTGACCTGGCCGGCCAGTGGTTCTCCGGCGGCAATGTCGGAGTTAAGTACGGTATACGCAGTTCGATAGCCATTTCCCGCACCTTTGATGCTTTGCCCGAACAAATAGAAAGCCCCTTCCAGACGTTCCAGGTTGCCTGGTGCGTTTTTAGCGGGAGCCGGCGCCCGGGGGGCAGGAGGAGCAGGAGCCGATTGGGGTAGCGCAGGAGGAGAAACGGATGGGCTTGGTGCCGGTTCAGGTTCAGGAGCGCGTGCAGGTGCAGGGACAATGCCCGAGGCAGTTTCAAGCGTGGGCGAAGGCCCGTTGGCTTCCAGCTTGCTGTAGAAGTAATAAGCAAGAACACCGATAAGGGCCAGGCTTCCGATACCTCCAGCAACCCAAAGGGTACGCTTCAGGGCTGACGGAGGCTGAGCGGCAGTGGCAGATTTGTCGGCAGGCGAGAGTGGCGGCGTAGCCGGTGGAGTGGCTGGAGTGGCTGGAGTGGGCGTGGAAACCGCCAATGCAGGCGGCGGTGGCGGATTAGGCGCCTCGATTTTAGCCGCCGCAACTGAAGCAATCTCCGGCTTGTCTGCCGGCAAAGGCGGGGGTAAATCTGCCCACGCAGAAGCTTGCGCCGGCAATGGCGGTGGTGACGCGCCAGGCAGCGCGGGTTTTGGGGTGTCGATTTCAGGCAGTGGTGGAGGAACCAGGCCAGGGCCATTATGTTCAGCAGGAAAAGGTGGCAGAGGCGGCAGAGGTGGCGGCGTAATTGATTCTGGTTTTGCTGTCGGTAAAGGTGGCGGCGTTTGGCTATCTGACACGTTAATCCCCTGAGTGTTGTTTCAAGTTCCGGTGGCACAAAAGAACTGACATCACTTCAATCTTCCCGTTGCCTCTGCTGGGCAAGGGGGCCACCGAGAGTATCTCCGAGCAAGGCAAGCCTGGTCAATCTTCCATGGATAAAAGCTGCTGAAAAACTGTCAGCAATTCAACTTGTATCTCCCTGTCTGGCAAGCTAATTTTAACGATATGCCCAACAATTAGTACCCGGCTCTGATTATTGGAAAACCTTTTCGCGAGTTGCTGCTCTAACAGGCATGACTTTGCAAGGCGCCCCAAATTATGAAAGTCCTGCCCGTTTCCCTCACTTGCAGTGCGCATTCCGGCTTACCAGCCGGAATCGCTCGATGGGCGCGGAGCATGCTCCGCGAATTCCCCATCTCGCCCCCCGACCCCTCTCCCGGAGGGCGAGGGGAGGTTCGAGAGTCGCTAGCGCGACTTTCACGGTAACAGGCATCGCATACGACGAACGCCAAGGAGAAACGCCATGTCGATCTTCGCCCGCTATCAAGGCCGCTACGAGGCGGCTCTTGCGGAGGAAATGTCCGTCCAGGATTATCTGGAATTGTGTAAACGTGATCGTTCGGCTTATGCCAGCGTCGCCGAGCGCATGTTGCTGGCGATAGGCAACCCGGAAACAGTGGATACGCGCAGCGATCACCGCCTGTCGCGGATTTTTGCCAACAAGATGATCCGGCGTTATCCCGCCTTCCGCGACCTGTTCGGCATGGAAGAGGTCATTGAAAACATCGTTTCCTACTTTCGCCACGCGGCGCAGGGGCTGGAAGAAAAGAAGCAGATTCTCTATCTGCTGGGTCCGGTCGGTGGTGGCAAGTCATCCCTGGCCGAGAAGCTCAAGTACCTGATCGAGAAGGTGCCCTTTTATGCGATCAAGGATTCGCCGGTGCACGAATCACCGCTCGGGCTGTTCAACCCCGAGGAAGACGCCACGCTGCTTGAAGACGACTACAACATTCCGCGCCGCTATCTGAATACCATCATGAGTCCGTGGGCGGTCAAGCGGTTGCACGAGTTTGGCGGCGATATCACCAGGTTCCGGGTGGTCAAGCTGTACCCTTCGGTGCTGTCGCAGATCGCCGTCTCGAAAACCGAGCCGGGCGACGAGAACAATCAGGACATTTCCTCGCTGGTCGGCAAGATCGACATCCGCAAGCTCGAAACCTTCTCGCAGAACGACCCGGATGCCTATTCCTACTCCGGTGGCCTGTGCCTGGCCAATCGTGGCGTGCTTGAATTCGTTGAAATGTTCAAGGCGCCGATCAAGGTGCTGCACCCGCTGCTGACCGCAACCCAGGAGAGTAATTACAAGGGGACCGAGGGTTTCGGCGCGATCCCGTTCGACGGCCTGGTCCTGGCTCACTCGAACGAGGCCGAGTGGCTGGCTTTCAAGAACAACCGCAACAACGAGGCCTTTCTTGACCGCATCTACATCGTCAAGGTGCCGTACTCGTTGCGCGTTTCCGACGAGATCCGCATCTACGAGAAGCTGCTGGTCAATTCCTCGCTCGATAAGGCGCCCTGCGCGCCGGACACCTTGCGCATGATGGGCCAGTTTTCCGTGCTGTCTCGCCTGAAGGAGCCGGAGAACTCAAGCCTGTTCTCGAAAATGCGCATCTATGACGGCGAAAACCTGAAGGACACCGACCCCAAGGCCAAGAGCTATCAGGAGTACCGCGATTACGCCGGTGTGGATGAAGGAATGACCGGGTTATCAACCCGCTTCGCCTTCAAGATCCTGTCCAAGGTGTTTAATTTTGACCACCGCGAGATTGCCGCCAACCCCGTGCATCTGATGTACGTGCTTGAACAGCAGATCGAGCAGGAGCAGTTCTCTCCCGAGCTTGAGGAAAAATACCTGCGCTATATCAAGGAGTATCTGTCGCCGCGTTACGCCGAGTTCATCGGCAAGGAAATCCAGACCGCTTACCTTGAAAGCTACTCGGAGTACGGTCAAAACATTTTCGACCGCTACGTTCTTTACGCCGACTTCTGGATTCAGGATCAGGAATTCCGCGATCCGAATACCGGGGAAATGCTTGATCGCAGCGCACTGAACGACGAACTGGAGAAGATCGAGAAGCCGGCCGGCATCTCCAACCCGAAGGATTTTCGCAACGAGGTGGTGAACTTCGTGCTGCGCGCCCGTGCCAAGCACGACGGGCAGAACCCGAGCTGGACGTCCTACGAGAAACTGCGCGCGGTGATCGAGAAGAAAATGTTCTCCAACACCGAAGAACTACTACCGGTCATCTCCTTCAACACCAAGGCCAGCGGCGACGAACAGAAGAAGCATCAGGATTTTCTCAATCGCATGATCGCCAAGGGCTACACCGAGAAACAGGTGCGCCTGCTGTGCGAGTGGTATCTGCGGGTAAGGAAGTCTTCGTGAGAGGGGTGAACGCTTTCAACACGGAGCACACGGAGACACAGAGAACCCGGAGAAAAGCAGGACGACAAGATTATATTCGCGGAGTTTTTCTCCGTGATCTCTGTGCCTCTGTGCACTCTATGTCGAGAGCGGTTTGCCAAGGGAGAACCCAATGACCGCGCGCATCGTCGATCGGCGGTTCGACAGCAAGAACAAAAGCTCGGTCAATCGCAGCCGCTTCATCCGGCGTTTCAAGGGGCAGATCCGCAAGGCGGTATCCGACGCCATTAACCATCGCGGCGTGCGCGATCTTGATAACGGCGAGAAGATCGGCATTTCAGGCAAGGATATCGCCGAGCCGCAGTTCATTCATGGACGGGGCGGAGTGCGGGAGGCCGTCAATCCGGGCAATGATCGTTTCAGTAGTGGCGATCAGGTTGATCGTCCGCTCGGCGGTGCTGATGGTCAGGGAGGTGGCCAGGCGAGCAAGGATGGCGAGGGGCTCGACGACTTCGTGTTCACGCTGACGCGCGAGGAGTTTCTCGACATCTTTTTCGACGAGTTGGCACTGCCTAACCTGGTCAAGCGTCAGTTGGCGCGCATCGAGCAGTATCGCCGCGTGCGCGCCGGTTATACGCAGAGCGGTGTTCCGGCCAATATCAACCTCGGCCGCACCATGCGCGGTGCGGCGGGCCGGCGGATCGCCATAGGCGGCCCCTATGCGGGGGAAATGCGCGCCCTTGAAGAAGAGCTTGAGACCCTGCGCCAGACACTCGCCGACGACGACCCCGAGATCGACCGCGTACGCCGCGAGATTGCCAAGCTGCGCGTGAAAATCGAAGCGCTGCCGTTTATCGACCCCTTTGACTTGCGCTACAACAACCGCATCCGCGAGCCGCAACCGACTACCCAGGCGGTGATGTTTTGCCTGCTCGACGTTTCCGGATCGATGGACGAAGGGCGGAAAAGCATCGCCAAGCGTTTCTTCATGCTGCTCTACCTGTTCCTGAAGCGTAACTACGAGCACATCGAAGTCGTCTTCATCCGTCACCACACAATCGCTTCCGAGGTTGACGAGGACGATTTTTTCACCTCCAGAGAATCCGGCGGTACGGTCGTTTCAAGCGCATTGGTGCTGATGAACGACATCATCCGCACGCGTTATCCGAGCAGCCTGTGGAACATCTACGGCGCGCAGGCTTCCGACGGTGACAATTGGTACGATGACTCGTCACGCTGCCGGGAATTGCTCGAAAATTCCCTGCTGGTACTTTGCCAGTACTTCGCCTACATCGAGATCACCGAAGGCCCGCCGCAGAATCTGTGGGAGGAATATGAAAAGCTGCAGGCCACCCACGGCGACCACTTTGCCATGCAGCGCATCGCCAATGTGACCGACATTTATCCGGTTTTCCGCGAGTTGTTCAAGCGGCGCGCCTGAGAGTCATTACGTTGAAAAATGGCGATGAATAAAATCCGTCATTCCGGGCTTGACCCGGAATCCAGAGGTGCATCACTGGATTCCGGGTCAAGCCCGGAATGACGGGATGTCTGGTAAGTCAAGCTGACTAACTATCAGGAGTCACCATGAGTCAGGCCATTGTTACCCCGCTGCCGATTGGCTCCGAGTGGAGTTTCGAGGCCCTCGCCCAATACGACGAGGCGATTGGTCGCGTTGCCCAGGCCTACGGGCTGGACTGTTATCCGCATCTGCTGGAAGTGATCAGCGCCGAACAGATGATGGACGCCTATGCTTCGATCGGCATGCCGGTCTATTACCAGCACTGGTCCTTCGGCAAGCATTTCCTGGCCACCCAGAACAGTTACAAGCGCGGCCAGATGGGGCTGGCCTACGAGATCGTGATCAACTCCGATCCCTGCATTGCTTACCTGATGGACGAGAACACGCTGCCCATGCAGGCGCTGGTCATCGCCCACGCCGCCTACGGGCACAACTCCTTTTTCAAGGGCAACCACCTGTTCAAGCAGTGGACCAGCGCCGACGCCATCATCGACTACCTGGTATTCGCCCGCAACTACATCGCCGAATGCGAGGAACAGCACGGCACCGATACCGTGGAGCATCTGCTCGACGCCTGCCACGCTCTGCTCAACGTTGGCGTTGACCGCTACAAGCGCTCGCCAAAGCTATCGCTGGAAAAGGAAAAACTTCGCCAGAAGGAGCGCGAGGAGTACCTGCAGGCGCAGGTTAACGACCTGTGGCGTACCCTGCCGAAGCGTCTGGAAACCGAGAAAGCCAGCGAGGAAGTGCGCTTCCCCGAGGAGCCCGAAGAGAACCTGCTCTACTTCGTCGAAAAGAACGCACCGCAACTCGAACCGTGGCAGCGCGAAGTGGTGCGCATCGTGCGCAAGATCGGCCAGTATTTCTATCCGCAGCGTCAGACGCAGGTGATGAACGAAGGCTGGGCCTGTTTCTGGCATTACACGCTGCTCAATACGCTCTACGACCAGGGCGAGCTGTCCGACGGCTTCATGTTCGAGTTCCTGCAGTCGCACACCAACGTCGTCTATCAACCGCCGTACAACAGCCCGTATTACTCGGGGATCAATCCCTACGCCCTCGGCTTTGCCATGTGGCGCGATCTGCGCCGAATCTGCGAGCAGCCGACCGACGAGGATCGCGAGTGGTTCCCGGACATCGCCGGATCAAACTGGCGCGAAACGTTCAATTTCGCCATGCAGAACTTCAAGGACGAAAGCTTCATCGCGCAATATCTTTCGCCGAAACTGATGCGCGATTTCCGCCTGTTTTCGGTACTTGACGACGACCAGCGCAGCAAGCTGCAGATCCAGGCCATCCACGACGATCTCGGCTACAGCACGTTGCGCCGCCAACTCTCCGAGCAATACGATCTGGGCCGCCGCGAACCGAATATCCAGGTGTGGAACGTCGACCTGCACGGCGACCGCTCGCTGACCCTTCGCCACTTCGCTTACCAGCGGCGCACCCTGCATGAATACTCCGACGCGGTCGTCGGACATCTGGCCAACCTGTGGGGCTTCAACGTCCGCCTTGAGAGGCAAAACCCCGACGGCACGGTCGAAGCCGTCTGCGAGAAGAAAACGGAGAAGCGTCGGCGCAGTCGTTGATTTTCGTCATCCAGCGCAGTACGGAATAACCATCATCGATGGAAGCCTCGTATTCAGGCGTTCCATGAGCTACATGGTCAGAGAGCGAATGAATACGCCATCCTTCAGGCATGCAGCTTGAAGATCGCCTATTCACGAGGTCTTCAGGGCTAGTGGTATGGTTTATTCACCACTCCGCGATGGCGGTATTCTGAAAAAAATAATATGAAAAAATTGTTTCCGGAGTCGTTACGCTATATAAAGTGCAACCTTTTTGGAAACAAAGCTTCGTATCAAGCGGGTACGAGCTTGAATTGACTCCAACGTTAAGGTGAAGAGGGTTTGATGTTTTTCCACACCAGAATAAATTGCCCACGCTGCCAAGGCTCCCGATGCCGTGACTCCAGATGGCTTTCGCTGGAGGAAAAGCGGAAGCATCAAGAAAGTTCTCCGTATCGCTGTCTCGATTGCTCTTGTCGATTCCTTGCGCAAAAAAACACTGGATTCGGCAAGGCTCTGGTCGTCTCTTTACCCGTGGCCCTTTGTTTCATCGGACTGGCTGTTGCCCTAACCTTCTGGCTGACAAGAGCGGAATTTCAATCGGGGCTGGACACGCCGACAGCGTCGGCGGCACTTGATCCGGAGGTCAGGAAAGCCGCGGAGGCCGGTGATGCCGGTGCCCAGTTCAGGCTCGGCCTGTCACTCATGCAGGATACGGCCCATAGCGCCGAGGCTTCTGCAGAAGCGCTGCGCTGGTTGCAGTTGGCCGCCGAGAATGGAAACACCGAAGCGATGGTCGTTCTTGGCCGTATGTTCAGGAGCGGAGTGGGTATTTTGCAGAACTTTGGCCAGTCTTCCAAATGGATACAGACGGCGGCGGCAGGCGGAAACCCCGAGGGGATGCTTGAACTGGGGCGTTTGTACCGTGATGGCGTAGGTGCCGAGAAAGACCTGGTGCGGGCTTATGTCTGGTTCAACCGGGCGTCGGCAGCACGCAATATGGATGCCGTTCGCGAACGCGAAGCCATTACTCGCCTGCTGACTCTCGAAGAGTTGAAAGAAGCCCAGGAGCAGTCGTCTGCGCACTATTCAGAAATCGACAAGAAGCCTTCAGAGAAAAGCGTGCGTAAGTGATGGTTGATCCTAGAAAAAGCAGTTCGTCCACGAAAAACACCAAAAGCACGAAAAGAATCAAGGAGATAATGAGCTGAAGATCGCCACCCAAAGGGTGAATAGAGAAAACACATCAAGCTGTTGATTTTGTTCGTGTCTTTCGTGATTTTCGTGGACAGGCTTAGGTTTTTAGTTTGATGCAAGGTCTCGACCGCTTTCAGTTGGCCGGAGGGCGGCCGGGGCTGAACTCGATGATGCGGGCGTTCAGGGGTTGGCGAATTTTCGTTTCAATCGTTGCCTCAGCCAAGTGCGGGGGCATTTTGGGTGGCCGGACAAAGCCCTGCAACGCCTCATTCATCTGAAGAAAACTCTCCCACATCAACGTCTGGATTTTCAGGGATGCGCCCAATGGAGAGCGCGATAGCCGACGGATGCCATCCACGCGAAACTGGAGTCCGCGCAGGCGAGCCTGGATTCGTTCTGGCGCGCGTTTTATATTGTTTTCAATCAACTCGTTGCGCAATGACTCGAACGCTTGAGGATCATCACGGGCGAGTCGAGAGAGAACCTCGTAAGCGGGAAGCCTGATCAACGGATGCTCGTTCATACCTCCTCCTGTTGTGTCGTCCCCCACTGCTCAAGAAGTGCCGATCTTTCCGTCACTCCGGCCGAAATCAGTTGAGGATCGGGTCGACTTCGGTAAGGCCTTTACGGATAGCGTACTTTGTAAGTTCGGCAATGCTGTGCAGATCAAGCTTGCGCATGATGTTGCGCCGATGGACTTCAACCGTGCTGGTGGCGATATGCAGGCGCGCACCAATATCAGGCGATGTAAGGCCCTCTGCCAGTAATTTCAGGACTTCGTTCTCGCGGCGTCCGAGTCGATCACCGTTCACCTTTTCGGAAGGTTTGGTCCCGCGCACGCTTTCCACAACGATCTGCGACACATCAGGACAAAGATAGGTTCGGCCGGCGAAAACTGCACGGATGCCACGCAAAAGCTCCTCACTGCCTGCTGACTTGACAATATAGCCACTGGCACCAGCCCCCAGCATCTGCAGGACTATACGGCGATCGAAAAAAGTCGAAAGGGCCAGTATCTTGATCTCGGGAGACATGGCCTGCATCTCGATAGCGGTCTGGATACCGCCCATCTCGGGCATGCCGATATCCATGACGACGACGTCAGGTTGCGTTTCATTGATGGATTTGAGTGCTTCGACACCGTTGCTCGCTTCGCCGACAAAGGTGATGTCATCCTCGCGTTCAAGGACCGTTTTCAGCGCATCACGGAGAATCTTGTGATCGTCTACCAGCATGACCCGAATGCTCATTCTGCCCCCTGAAGTGTATGTTCCGGATGCTCCGCCGGAAAGACGATGGTGACGGTCGTGCCACAGCCAGGCGCTGTGTCGATATTCATGTCGCCACCGATAAACTCGATACGATCCTTGATGCTGAACAAGCCAAAGCCGAAGTCCCCCGAACGGGGCGGCGTGGCCGCGTCATGGGAAAAACCATTACCTTCATCGGTCACTGAAATCGTGATGTGATCGGCGTCGCGAAAGCAACCGATGTGGGCAACGTTGCACCCGGCATGCTTTGAAACGTTGATCAGGAGTTCCCGAACGGCGCGGAAAATCGTGGTATTGGCCGGTTCGTCCAGTGTTATTTTCTCGCCATCACTTTCGATATGAACGGTCAGGCCATAGACACGCTCCATTTCCTCGGCCAGCCACTCCAGGGCAGGAATCAGGCCAAGTGCCTGCAGCACGGGAGTAACAAGTTGCAGCATCAGCGTGCGCACCGACTGGTTGGACTGGTCTATCAGTTCTTCGATTTCCCTGAGAGCCCCCTTGAGTGCTCCGCGACGCTCACTATCCTTTATCGAGGTCAGTTTTATCTTCAGGATAGCCAGAATTTGCCCAAGCCCATCGTGCAGGTCCTGCGCCAGTACGCGCCGCTCCCGTTCCTCGGTAAGCGCCAGTTCAGCCGTCAGCTTCCTGAGTTGGGTCGTACGTTCTCTAACGCGGGCCTCCAGCGAACTTGCCAACGCATGCTGTGCCGTGACTGCTGTTTCAGCGGCCATTTTTGCCTCGCTGATATCGGTGTAAGTGATGACGACACCGCTGAGGTGATCACTGTCTGTGTGGTAGGGCAGAATGCGCCGCAGATACCATGATTTATTGAACAGAATGAGTTCGCGCTGTTTCGGCGCCAGTGTCTTGAGAACGCTGTCGGTATCCTCAATCAGACCGGCGCCCAGATTATCGGCTGAAAAAATGCGGATATCGCGTCCGATGTCGGCATTCACCATATTGCAAATCCCGCTTGCACCGGGTGTGAACCATTTGATGCGATAGTCGCGCTCAAGGCAGATCGTGGCGATTTCGCTACTTGCGAGCAGATTTCTAAGGTCAGCATGCGACGATTCAAGTTCATCCACCTTCTGTTGGAGCTGGTGATTGACCGTTGTCAGTTCCTCGTTCAGGGAACGCAACTCCTCTTGAGAAGTATTCAACTCCTCATTGGTTGTTTGCAGTTCTTCATTGATCGAAACGACCTGTTCATTGGAGGCCTTCAAGTTCCTGTTGGATGATTCAAGGCGCTCGATCGTATTCTGCAGATCTGCTCTTGTAGAGCGTAGTTCATCTTCCAATTGCAATTGGCGCACGAGGGGGCTTTCACGGTTCTGTCGCATGGGTGGCTATATCAGGAGTGCTTAGGGTCTGGGCGCAATACGCTGGCCAGTGAAAAATGATCTGCAAAGGGCTCCTTTCGTAACAGTCATCGGACCTTTCAGTGCTATAGGCACCAGTTCAATGCCCTCCGGCACCTTGCTGATGCTGAGAATCATCAGGAGACCTCAGGAGACAGGAATCGATCTGGATAGTTCCGGCTCCATCTTTGGCAAACGGACGGTCAGCACCCCGTTCAGGTAAGTCGCCTCCGCTTTTTCCTCAAGCACATTTTTCGGCAAGGGGATGACGCGCTGGAATGAACCGTAGGCTCGTTCCATGATATGAAAATTACTGTCGACGCTTGTCCGCTCGAAGTGTTTCCTGCCACTCAGGAAAAGCCTGTTGCCCTCAATCCTGACCTCGCAATCCTTCTTCTCCATGCCGGGAACTTCGAGCCGGACCACAATTTCCTTGTCTGTTTCCTCGACTTCACCTGCCAGCAGGCTCCAGCGAGGGTAAGGGGCAAGAATGGAGCCGGCCGGGGGGTTCTCGTCCCTGGCGTGGACAAAATGGGTCAGCGCGTTGCTGCTGCGGTTAAAGAGTTCACGCCAGCCATCCGATACCACATCCCACGCGCGGCCGATCTCGTGTCCGATGTTCTTTCCTGTTTCCCTCAAACTGTCCAGCATGTTCATATCCTCCCGTTTTTCCCGGAGACATCTTCGCTTGGCCAATGAAAGTACAAATCACTCAGTCGTCCGGCCTTGACGGCGACCGATTTGTGCAATGACTTTCCCTGATAATCGGCGCTGATTCGATAATTTCCCGCGGGAAGCTTTGCGTAGAAGACCGGCCCCGGCGATTCGACCGCAAGCACTTTATTGCCTCTGGAATCCTCGATGACAACTTTGATATCGGCCAGATATTCACCACTGCCTTGCGTCGCGAAGATCAGGTGCAAATTGTAGTCTTTCGTCATGTTCGCTAAAGGATCGTCATCGCCGATGCCGCCACTCACATAAGGGATGGCGGTCGCGCTCCCCTGCCTGGTGTCGGCAGAAACAGTATTGTCGGCCAACAGGAAGCCGCTTTGGCTGCCCCCGCTACGCTGCGTCAGGACGGGTTGCCCGGGGCTATCCTGATCGGCAGCCATAACCAGGCTGACGGCAAAGAGCCAAGCCACGGCCGATGCGGATATTGCGGATATTCCGAACGGTGATCTGGACATCATCTACTCCGGGAAGTCAGGGGCCCTGACGCATGACGTTGCATTGCTGAAGAATTTGCACATGAACAGTCTAATCAGACAGTCAGGGGGTGGAATACCAGCAAATGGGTATTCGATCTAACTGCTTTCAAGTGTTTTTTGGATTGAATGCTTCAAATACGGGCATTCAGAAGCAATTTGATATTAGATAGAGCATGGATATATCGTATTGCTTGCTGCGAAAACATTCGAAAACCCCCATTTTTCGAGTAGTCGAGGCCTGCAGGAGGCGGGCACAAAATGAGCGATCTTGCCAGTGAAATCCTGAACCCTGGTCTGGCACCAGCAGGACGGGAATGCATCGAATGGGCCTGGCGTGAAATGCCGGTGCTGAGAGGTTGTGAAAATATCAAGAATCCACCGCAGAGGCGCAAAGGCGCAGAGGAAACGCAGAGGAACCCCATTGTTTTTAAAGGTTTTCTCTGCGAAACCTTTGCGGCTCTGCATTTCCTTCGGTCACCTTTGCGCCTCTGCGGTGGGTGTTTAGGCATTTATTCACAGCCTCTGAGGAGTTTGCAGAGGTCGTTCAGTCTTCAGCGCCCGCTTGAAGGTTTGCCTATCAGGCGCTCACCGTGGTCTGTCTGGCGCGCGAGAACTGCACCCTGGCGGCGCAGGAAAAATATCTCTCGACCTGGCAGGAAGGCACTCGATGAAAAGCACCTGTGATCCGCGCCTGAATCACTTGCTGGATGATATCCAGAAGGAAATGCGGCTGACTCGCGACTTCACGGGTCTTCAGGCACTTGATGAGCAGGTTCTGGCCGCCTTGCGCAAGGTGCCGCGTCACGCCTTTGTACCGAAGAAGGTTCAGGATTGTGCCTATCTGAACGACCCTTTGCCGATCGGCTACGGGCAAACAATCTCGCAACCTTACATTGTTGCCTTGATGACCGACCTGATCCAGCCGCAGGCCGACGACGTGGTTCTGGAAATCGGCACCGGTTCGGGCTACCAGACGGCCATCCTGGCCGAACTGGTGCAGCAGGTTTATTCGCTGGAAATTATTGATGAACTGGCCGAAGCCGCGCGTGAACGCCTGCAGAGCCTGGGCTATGAAAATATTGAAGTACGTTCGGGTAACGGCCATTTTGGCTGGCCGGAGCACGCCCCTTACGACGCTATCGTGGTTACTGCGGCACCGACCGGGATTCCTTCTGCATTGATAGAGCAATTGAAGCCTGGCGGCACGCTCGTCATTCCGGTGGGCGAGCGAATGTTCGGGCAGGAGTTGCTGCTGATAAGAAAAGATGAAAAAGGAATGATTGAAGAAAAGAGCCTTCTGCCGGTGGCCTTCGTGCCGTTGATCGGATCGCCGGAGGATTGACCCTAAAAACCGCAGTTCAAACCACGGCGACAGCGCGAAGCCTCCCTGCAGAGGGACGGCGGACACGGCGAAAAGCTGCTGCGAAGCAAATACTCTTGGGGTGCTCAGTTTTTCAGGATTTAATGGCTCACCCAAAGGGTGAATCATGAAAAAATTGCAAGCCATTATTTTTACGCTGTTTTCGCCGTCCCTCTGCAGGGAGGCTTCGCGCTGCCGCCGTGGTTAAACCTAAAAACCTCAGTTGACCGCGACAAACTGACCGCAAAGCCAGATCTGACGCGTGTTTAGCCCTCACCCCAACCCTCTCCCGCGGGGAGAGGGGGTTTACACCCTTCTCCCTGTGACCGAAGGAAATGCAGAGCCGGGAGAAGGGCCGGGGATGAGGGCTTGCGACATTGGCATAACATCCAACTGAGTTTTCCAGGTTAAACAGAGTTTTCTGGGTTGACTGCACCGGATCGGGAAATAATTGCCGGAACCGTCTCGGGAATAGATGCTTGGCTCGCCGCAATCGGCCATCAGCGGACGGTGGCGTTTTTTCTCCAAAGCCGCCGTTGGCCGGGTACCCTCACCCGAAAGCCGACATTGGCGAGTTGGTGCTCAATTTCTTCACTTCACGGTCCGGAATGCATCGCCATCATTCACAGCCATGAAAATGCAAGGGTTTGATGGGTGGCTTTCAGGGCCAACCCGCCGTTCAAAGTGCGAGGCCGCTGGCTGGCTCCACCCGGCCAGAAACAGACTGGAAAAATCTCATCCGGAGCGGCCGCAAGGCAGTGCAGGAGTGTTGTTTGCGCAAGTCAGATTGAGCATCATGCGCGTTATTGCCTGAGCAGACTAAAGCCTCTTCAAACCCCGAGTCACCCTGAAAATCGCATGAAAATGGCGGGTCGGTGTAACTTGCGCATGATGCTCAATTTTGATCGCGCCGTAACACCCCATTACCCTTCTACCGCAAGGCGCAACTCAACGGTAGTCATGCGCAGGCGCTCAGCCAGGCTGCAGCTGATATTGAGCAGGATGCGGCGGGCGATTTCAGGGTGCCTGATTTCGATCTCGGCCAGGCTGTCGCGCGTCAGTTCCCAGACCGTGCTCGGCCCCTGCACCACGGCATCGGCCGAGCGGGGTTTGCCCTCCAGCAAGGCCATTTCGCCGAACACCACGCCGGGGGCGAAACTGGCCACCCGCTTCTGCCTGCCGTGCTGCAACGGCAGGAAAATATCGACCACGCTGCCGGTCGCCACGAAGAGGCTTGCACCCTCATCGCCATTGCGGAAAACCATCCCCGCCGACTCAAACATCCGCTTCGTCAGGTAACCTTCAAGCGCCTGGCTCTGTGCTTCGCTCAGGCCGGCGGCCAGACCCGTTTGCGCCAGATCAACAACAGCGCCACAGGTTTTTACGCCATTCCTGGCCAGCAGAGCATCTTCGAGCTTCTCCAGCGCGGTATCCAGATCGTCATGCCAATCCTCGGGTTGGACGACCGTCTCAAGGCCCATGGCCCGCAGAAAGCGCTCGACCCGCCGATTGGCCCCCGACAGCAACAAGACCCGCTGTCGCGCCTTCATCTTGCGCGCTACCTGCAACAGCGTTCGGGCGCCCGTCGGATCGACGTCGCTGACACGCTTCAGATCGAGGATCAACGAAGTGGCGTACTCCGCCACCTTTTCAATCTCGCGCGCCACGCGGTCCGCTGTGCCGAAGAATAGCGAACCCTCGACTTCGATCACGCTGATTTTCTCGCCCTCGCGTTCGAGCAGTTGCATGTCTTCGAGCGCGCGCACCTTGAGTGATCGATGGTGTTGTGCATTGAACACGCGGCGGATCACCGGCTTGATGCTGGAACGGACAAAAAGGAAGACTGCGGCCGCCACGCCAATCCCCACGGCCTTCATCATGTCGCCGGCCACCGCCACCAAGGCCACCAGGGCGGTCACGCCGAAGTTCTCGAGCAACAGGTGATACTGGGCACGCGTCAGTTGCCCGTGCTGCGTCAGCAACTGAACGATCAGGCGACGGGTGCCGTCGTCGACCATGGTGATGGCGTAGAAAATCAGGATTGCCGCCGTCACCGCGCTCGGCACCAGCCCCATCCAGTTCCCGGCAAAGACCACGATCAGCACCAGTGCCGCCGAATAAGCCACGCCCGAGAAGGCGCTGTGGCCGCCAGAAGAAAGATTGACCATGACGCGCGATAGCTGGCCGATGCTCGGCGTAGCGCCCAGCACACCCGACACCAGATTGACCAGACCCTGCGTGCGCAACTCCCGGTCGCCATCGGTCCGCTCGAAGCTTCTCGACTCGATGGCGGCCAGGCACAGCAGCGCTTCAAGCGAGGAAAATGCCGCGATGGCCAGCGCGTAAGGCGCCAGCGTTGGCAACCAGGCCAGCAGATTGCCGGCCCCTTGATCGAGCGCCACCTGCCAGACGGAAAATTGCGGCCAGAGGCCGTCGACACTCCCCGACGTTCCGCCCAGCCTGTCCGCCCCGGCAACCAGGGCCAGCGCGTGATGCAGCAGTGTGCCGGCCAACAGTGCCACGACGGTGCCGGGAACGCGTTTGATCGAGCGTTGAGCAAAGAAACACAACGCCAGGGTCACGCCAGCCACTATGATGCTGAGCGGATGCCAGACGCTCAGCGCATCGCGCCAGGGCGTGCCGAAGGCGATGCCCAGCGCCGGGCGCAGGGCGAAGAGCACCATCAACAAGGCCACGCCGCAAACCAGGCCGGCGAGTACCGGGTAGGGGACGAACTTCAGCGCACTGCCGACCCGCGCCATTCCGAAGAGCAGTTGAAACACGCCGGCCAGCGCAGTACACAGAAGCAACAGTACGAAAATCATGCCGACCGGATCGGCTGACGATTGCACCTCGACCTGCTGCAGCAACGCCGCCGCCAGCGTGCCAAGAATCAGCCCCGGCGCCGAACGCGAGCCGGTAAGCATGCCCCCGGTAGTGCGCAGCAACAGACCCAGCACCCCACCGAGAATGCAGCCTAAAAACGCGGCACGCAGGCCATGATTGGCGTAAGCCGCGCCCAGCGGAGCAACCGCGAACAGCCCGTACACCAGTTCGACCGGCACGGCGGCCAGTGCGGCCGTCACGCCACCCGACACATCACCCGCCAATCCGCGTTTGTTCACACCGTTTTTGATTGATTGCCTTTAGATGCCAATGCTCAGTGAATAGGAGTTTTCCAGTTTCGCAGCTGACCAAGGACTCCTTTACCCCTGTGGATCATGATAACAGATCGCTGGTTGTCAGCCACCGGGGAAACGGCACGCCCTTCCAAGACGACCGTATTCAGTGCATCACAGGCCGGTATCGACAAAAGACAGCCAATCAGATTCCCGAACCTCATCTTTTTCCAGGTCAGTGCCGTGTGCAGCAAAGACCTTGACCTGGCGCCACTTGAGCCACACACCTGCTGCCCCTTGGCGAGATTCAGCACGATGGCGGCTCGCGTGTCAGATCCACCTCGATCCGCGCGAAGGCATGGGCCAGTTCGACCCGCACCAGCGGACCGATAGCGTGCACATTCTGGACCATGGCCTCCTGTCCTCCCGCCACCTGGATAGGCTCGATGTCGATAGCGTGCAGGCGAACGCAGGCCACCAACTGATAGCAGGTTGTCGAAACGAGCTTGAATTTGTCTGGGCTCTCTGTAGGCCAAGGATTGCGACGAATTTGACGCAAGAGCAGTTTGCTAAAATTTTCTTGCCGCATCTTTCGACAGGAGTCCGGGGGCCGGTCCCGAAATTGAAGCCGTAGCAGGAGCCGAGCAACGTTTTGCTCTTGTACAAGGCGCATCCGTCTAGCGTTTCGCAAGATCGTGAAACTTCTCAGGCACTTTGTATTTTTTCTTTTCCCTATTGCCCAAGTAATATCATCATGATTTTTTTATACCCTTTTTACGGTAATTACCATCAAACATAAGAGGTTATTCATGCCATAATCGCCCGCTACTTGGAAGTCTTGATCAGTAGCGGTTACGGGGCCCCAAGAAAATAACAACGGGGATAAAAATGACTCGCCTTTGCGCCTTCAAGACCAAGGTGATTGCTGCTGCTCTGGCCGCTACGTTCGCTGGTACTTCCGTAGCCAACCCGGTCAATCCCGTTGTTGCTTCCGGCTCGGCCGTCTTCCAGCAAAGCGGCAAAACTCTCACGGTCACCAACACCCCAAGCGCCATCATCAACTGGCAGAGTTTCAACATCGACCGTGGCGAACTCACGCGCTTCATCCAGCAAAGCGCCAGCAGCCAGGTGCTTAACCGCGTTACCGGCGGCGACCCGAGCAAGATCCTCGGCAGCCTGCAATCCAACGGCCGTGTCATCCTGATCAACCCCAACGGCGTCGCCTTTGGCAAAGGCGCGCAGGTCGACGTCGCCGGCCTGCTGGTTTCCACTTTGCAACTCAAGGATGCCGACTACCTGGCCGGCAAGCTCAGATTCACCGATACCCCCGGTGCCGGCGGCATCAAGAACGAAGGCACGATCAAAACCGCCAGCGGCGGTCAGGTCATCCTGATTGCACCGCAGATCGAAAACTCCGGCCTGATCCACACCCCCGAAGGGCAGATCCTGCTTGCCGCCGGCAAGAGCGTCACCATCGCCGACCCGGACAAGCCGTCGATCCAGGTCGAGATCACCAACAGCGAACAACAGGCCATCAACCTTGGCACATTGATCGGCAAGGAAATCAGCCTCTACGGCGGCATCGTCAAAAATAGCGGCACCATCGAGGCCACCACTGCCGTTGTCGGACAAAACGGCAAGATCAGCCTGCGCGCCAAATACGAAGTCGAGAACACCGGCACCCTGCAAGCCAATGGTGCCCAAGGCGGCGACATCCTCATTCAAGCCGAACAAGGCACCGCCAACGTGCTGGGCGTGGTCGAAGCCAGAGGCCTGGCCACGCTGGCCGAACAAAGAGCCAACCCGCTCGCGCCGGAAACCGGAAAAGGTGGGCGCTTCGAAATCCTCGCCCCAACCATCACCGCCGATGCTATCGTCGATGCCTCCGGCAGTACCGGAGGCGGCGCCATTCTGATTGGCGGCGACTACCAGGGCGGCAAAAACCCGATACCCGCCGACTGGAGCCAGAACACCGCAGTGCAGCGGGCCAGCCTCAGCCTGAGCAACCCCTTCGCCGCATCCCCGAGCGTGACCGAAACTCCCGCGGCGAATCCTTCACCCGCCAATGGCGACGGAACCGGCGGCCTGGGCGGCAGCAGCAACCCGGCGCTGCCGGCACGCAGCCTGCCCTCGGCGAGAACCGTCACCATCGGCGCCAACGCCCGGCTACGTTCCGAAGCGCTCGACAAGGGAGACGGCGGTGTAATCATTGCCTGGTCGGAAGGCATGACCACCGTTCAAGGAACGCTCTCGGCCAAGGGCGGCGTCAATGGAGGCAACGGCGGCCTGATCGAGACCTCGGGCAAGGACATCGAGTTTGCCGGTGCCAGAATCGACGCCTCCGGTTCGCGGGGCAAGAACGGCCAGTGGCTGATCGACCCGACCAACATCAACATCGATTCTGCGTATGCAGCCACCATCAAGGCTGCCCTCGATCTCGGGACCGATACCGTTATCACCACGTCCGACGGGAGTGTTACCGTCGCCAGTGCCATCGCCAAGACCGCCGGTTCTGACGCCACGCTGACCTTCAACGCGCTCACTGGCATCACCCTTAACGCGGCCATCTACTCGACCAGCAACCGGCTGAATCTGGTGCTCAACGGGGGCAGTGCCAACAACATCAACAAGGCCGTTTTCCTCAACGGTGGCGCGATGACCATCGGTACGGCGACCAATATCAACTCGGGCAGCACGATCGGCAACGCCACACTCACTATCGCCAATGGTAGCGGCGCGAAATACACCGCGACGGGCGGCACGCTCGACGGCGTCACCCTGAATAGCGACCTCTGGGTCAAGGCCAGCAGCCTGACCGTGCGCAATGGCCTGACGCTCAACGGCAGCACGCTTTACCTGGGCGACGGCACGGCGACCGGGTATTCCTACCTGAACTGGAACGGCACGCAGACGATCGGCGGCAACGGCACGATCCTGTTCAATACCAACAATGGCTATTCCGCCCGGATCACCGGCAACGGCTACGCGGGCAGCACGCTGACGCTGGGGGCGCAGATCACCACCCGGATCGGAAGCGGCAACGGCTACATCGAAGGCAGCGGCTACAACCTGATCAACAATGGCGCCATCGTTTCCGGCGTCAGCGGCAAGACGCTTTACGTTCAGCCCGGCGGCACGCTCACCAACAACGGCACGATCAAAGCGACGGCGGGCGGCACGCTGACGATCGCCTCGGGCAGTTGGGTGAATACCGGCAGCGTTCAGGCAGACGGCGGCAGCACGCTGACGCTGGCACCGATCACCTGGACGAGCAGCGGCAACCTGCAAGCCACCGCTGACAGCACGCTCAATCTGGGTGGCAGCTTCAGCCGCGGGGCGATCAGCACGCTTCAGCACACCGGCGGAACGACGCGCCTGATCGGCACGCTCGACAACAGCGGCGGCACGCTGACGCTGAACGACAGCATGGGCAGTTTCGACATCGCCAGCGGCGGCACTCTCGTCGGCGGGGCGCTGGCGGTCGCGGCCGGCAGCACTTCAAAATACACAGCGACGGGCGGCACGCTCGACGGCGTCACCCTGAACAGCGACTTCTTGGTCAAGGCCAGCAACAGCCTGACCGTGCGCAATGGCCTGACACTCAACGGCAGCACGCTCAACCTGGGCGACGGCACGACGACAGGGTCTTCCTACCTGTACTGGAACGACACGCAGACGATCGGCGGCAACGGCACGATCCTGTTTAATACCATCTATGGCTATTCCGCCCGGATCACCGGCTACGGCTACGCGGGCAGCACACTGACGCTGGGGGCGGGAATCACCACCCGGATCGGAAGCAGCAACGGCTACATCGAAGGCAGCGGCTACAACCTGATCAACAATGGCGCCATCGTTTCCGGCGTCAGCGGCAGGACGCTTTATGTCCAGCCCGGCGGCACGCTCACCAACAACGGCACGAAATGATGGAAGCAAGCATCGTCGGCTATTTCTGATCACGTATACCCAAGGAGTTTTGCATGCGCTTTGCGGAAAAATTCATCCAGGACTTTGCCTCCGGTGAAGCGGTATTTGAAGAAGGTGTCGCGGGGGAGGAGATGTTCGTTGTTCTCTCCGGCACGATAGAGATCGTAAAACAAGGTGCTTCAGGCCCTTTGCCCGTAGCCACGCTGACTAAAGGCGAAATGTTCGGCGAAATGGCGCTGGTGGATAGCGGTGTCCGCTCGGCCGGTGCGATTGCCGGTGCTTCAGGGGCCAGTGTCGTCCGTATCGACGAGGCCCGATTTGTCTATCTGGTCAGTCAGCAACCGGCCTTTGGGCTCAGCGTCATGCGCATTATGGCTCGCCGTCTGGCCGCCAAGCCATTGACCGAAGCCGCCGTTTAAACAGGAGCGCACGAATGGATAGTCCAACAGAACCCGGCAAGAAAAAAACCATTGTCGAGATTTACCCAAATATTTACCAGATATTTGGACGCAATCGATCCGCTCATGCCTACCTGATTCGCGGGTTGCACAAGAACGTGCTGATCGATAGCTGCCTGCCCGATGCCTGCGACCACGTTGTCGCTTGTTTGTCCGAAATCGAGTTGTCGCCGGAAGACATTGATCTGGTTCTGCTCACCCATGAGCATATCGACCATGCCGGCTGCGCACCATTTTTTGGCCGACACGCCTTGCTGGCAGCGCACCGCTTGGCGGCCAACAAGCTCACCATGCGCGATGAATTTGCGATGATGAATAAGGCATTCGGGTCGGTTACCGACGAATTTCACCTCGATATTTTTCTTTCCGAGGGGGTTTCGATCAATCTCGGCAATTACGAACTCCATGTCATTCATACGCCGGGACATTGCTCGGGCGCCGTCTGCTTTTACGAGCCCAATCACCGCTTGCTATTTACTGGCGACGTGGTCATGGCTGAAGGCATGGTCGGCGGCGTGTTGCAGTCTGGCAATATCAGCGACTACGTTTATTCCCTCAAGCGCCTGGCGTCCTTCAAGGTGGACCACCTCTACCCGGGGCACGGGAAGATTTCGGCCCATGCCGAGAGCGACATTGCCAAAGGAATTGATCGGTTGGAGACCCTTCTTGAAGAGTCAAAACTACTCTTTCAGGTAGTACAGAATTCACAACATGGTTTTGACCAGATTGTTCGGTCGCTACGCGATCTGAATCGATAACAACAAGAAAGGGCTTGTATGAGCGTTACGGAAGCGCACCGGCTGGAGCGCTGGCTGGATAAAGTGTGCACTGCCGAGCAGGCGGTCCAGTCAATCAAGAGCGGGCAGCGTGTTTTTGTTGGTACGGCCTGCGCTACGCCAACGACACTGACTAACGCACTGGAAGCTAGAAACCCGGCACCGGACGATGTCGAACTGTTCCACTTCCTGACCACCAACATGTTGCCGGTAGTCGATGGAAAACCGACCACGAAATATCGCCATCGAACTTTCTTTGTTGGCACGGAGATGCGGGAACTGGTCAACCGCGGGCTGGCGGAATATGTCCCGGTTTCCTTGTTGCAGGTGCCTGCCCTGATCGTTTCCGGGCGAATCCGGGCGGATGTCGCACTTGTTCAGGTTTCACCTCCCGACGAATTCGGCTATGTGAGCCTGGGTGTTTCGGTGGACATGGTGGCCACCGCCGTACGCTACGCCAAACGGGTCATCGCTGAAGTTAATCCAAACATGCCCCGCACCTTGGGCGAGAGTTTCATTCATATTTCCAAGTTTGACAAACTGGTGCCGGTCGATTCGCCGGTAGCCGAATTTTTGCACGAACCCCTCGATGAACTCGCTCAGCAGATTGCCCGCTATGTCGCCGAGATCATCGAGGATGGCTCCACGCTCCAGGTCGGCCTCGGCCGCATTCCCAACGAGGCGCTGAAATACCTGACCAATCGTAAAGACCTCGGCGTGCATTCCGATGTAATCACCGATGCGATTCTTGGGCTGATTGACGCCGGGGTCGTCACGGGCGCCCGAAAAAGCCTGCACCCGCATCGTATCGTCACCAGTTACTGCATCGGTTCAAAGCGTCTTTATGATGTGGTGAACAACAATCCGTTGTTCAAGTTCCTGCCCATCGAACAAGTGGCCGACGCCGGGATCATCCGTCAGAACACGAAAATGGTGTCGCTGACCCAGGCCTTTTCTATCGACCTCACCGGGCAGGTATGCACCGACCAGTTTGGCGGGCAGTTCTACGGTGGAGTTTCAACCCAGCCAGAATTTCTGCGTGGCGCCTCGCTGGCTGAAAATGGCAAACCGATCGTCTGCCTGCGCTCGACCACCGCCGATGATTCGGAGTCCTGCATCCGGCCGCTGCTACCGGTCGGGGAAGGGGTCACGATTGCGCGCTCGGACGTCCACTACGTCGTCACCGAATACGGTATCGCGTACCTGTTCGCGAAATCGGTGCGCGAACGGGCGATTGCGCTGATTGAAATCGCCCATCCGAAATTCCGTGCCCAACTTCTCGAGGAGGCCAAGAAACTGGGCTACGCCCTGCCTGAGCAGAAACTGGATACTCTGCGCCCTTACCTGATTGAAGAAGAGCGTACGGTCAGCCTCAAGGGCGACCGCCAGGTGTTGATCCGTCCGGCCCGTTCCAGCGATGCGATGGGGATGAAGGAAATCTTCTACCAGTTGAGCAAGGATGATGTTTACACCCGTTTTTTTCGGCGGGTTAACGCACTCTCGTTCAATGAGGCACAACGGCTGTGCAACGTTAATTTCGATACCGAGGTCGCCTTTGTCGCCGTGACCGGCATGCGCGATAACGAGCAGATTGCCGGCTCCTGCTGCTATTTTCTCAACCCGTCCACGAACCTGGCTGAAGTCGCTTATATGATCGCCCCGGAATGGCAAGCTACCGGTCTTGGCGGCGCTTTGCAAAAACGCATGATGGAATTCGCCAAGAAGAAGGGCGTGCGTGGGTTCGTGGCCGAGATTCTGGCCGAGAATACCAAGATGATCGCTCTGGCCAAGCGCGCTTGCGATAACGTCAAAGTACATATGGAAGATGGGATGGTTGAAATTGTGATGATTTTTGACTGAGGTTTGTACTGGCTTTGAATCGCTGACCAATAACAACTGGAATTGCTATGACTGATCTGATCTTTTACCAAAAAGTGGCGTCCCTGAATAAGGAAAACCACGGGAAATTGAGACTTAAGCCGATAAAAAACTTCGCATTCTCAGCGAAGACCAATTCGGTACCGCTGGTCGTTGGCGAGTTTATCGATGCAGCCAGGGAACTCCCCATCCTCTTCGTCAAGGGGGCCGATGAATCCTTTCTTCCCGTTGCGCTACTCGGGCTGCGCGAAGCGGAAAACCTGTTCGTCAAGGCCGATGGCCGGTGGGCTGGGCGTTACTTGCCGGCATTCATTCGCCGTTACCCGTTTGTGCCGGCAGAGGCAGGCGACGGTCAGATGCTCATCTGTTTCGATGAAAATGCGGAGTGTCTGAGTGAGACGGAAGGCGACCTCCTGTTTGACGAGAACGGACTCAGCCCGGTGCTCAAGAACGTGATGGCACTACTTCAGGGATATCAAGACGAGGCGCTTCGTACCCAGGCATTCTGCAAGCGTCTGGCTGATTGTAACCTTCTGGTGGAGTCGAACGCCCAAGCCCGGCTGGGCGATGGCTCCGACTGCCGATTGTCCGGTTTCTACGTGGTCGATCAGAACCGGCTACAGGTGCTCGACAAGGAAAAAATCCATGCCTTTTTCAGTTCCGGCGAGTTGAGCTTGATCTACGCGCATCTCCACTCGCTGGGCAATCTGCAACATTTGGTCGAGAAACTGACTGCGCATGTTGGGCATTGACAAGGGCCTGCGTAACAGGGCTTGGCGAATCTGGTTCAGGGGAACCAGACTGCACAGCAAACCTTCGTACGGCCGCTTTTAGCAGGGGTCAGAGTTCGGAAGTGCAAGTTTTCGTTTCCTGAATGACGCCTTTTGGCGGTACTTGCCAGCCAAGTTTGGTCAGCGACCGTCAGCTTTATGTTGCGAAGCGGACGGTCAGGCGAAAATATAATAAAAGCATAACAAGCGGCTGCTTTCGCGTTTTCATCGTTCCCTGCGAATGACTGCTTTTCAAAACCCTGATCGTCTGCATCACGCCCTGAGGTAGTCCGTCAAGAGTTATTTGCATCTGGCATGAGGCTTTTCAGAAGGGGTGACCCCCGCTTTTTCAAAGCGTTTAGATACTTGCTTTCATCGTAGGGTGTCCGGGTTTTCCAGTACCGATACAGAATTCGAATCCACTTGAAGGCCAACGCACGCACTGCCGCTTGATAGGAGTTTCCTTTTTTGCGCTGCTGCCGATAGTAGGCACCGGCCCAGAACGATTTGTTGATGGTCTGTGCTGCCCATTCAACAAAGGTCTGGCGCAAGAAGGTTGGGCATTGCCATCGCCAATGAACCCAACTCTTCTTGCCACTTCGCTCGGTGACCGGGGCGATGCCCGCATATTGCTGCAACTCATCAGCGCGCTTGAAACGTTCGCGGTCCTCCCCGAAGGCAACGAGCAGTCGTGTTACCAAATGCTCGCCGGCACCGGGTAAGTTTTCAAACAGAAAGTAGTCCGGTAGCGTCGGGGCTAGCGTAGCAATTTCGTGATCAAACTGGTGAATGGCGTGCAGTGTTGTTATGGCCCGCTCAAATCCAGACAAACAAACCCGAGCTGGATGAGGATGAGA
>NZ_JBMOJE010000049.1:0-34345 GCF_049316945.1 Propionivibrio sp.
GACATGCCAATTCGAATGTTGGAAAAGGGGAAGTTATTTCGTAGGCGTTCCTAAGTGCCTTACACGTCTCATTCAACCCCGGACATCCCTGGTAATCCAGCGTTGCCGATGTTACCTATCCGATTGCCAAGATGTCCCAACCAGTAAAGGAAATCGCCGCGTGATTGAATATTCCGTGAACAGAGCTTGGTGCGTTGTGGCAGGCGGGCTCCATGTGCGGGTCAGGTTTATGGCAACAACAAATCGCGAAATGCATAACCGCATTGCGCATGCCTGTGTGCCGGAGGATAATGCAGGGCTTGCCTGTGAGTGAGAAGAACATAAGAACAGTCCACAACCGATGAAACTCGAACGACTCCGGCACACCGCTACTGTCAAAGAGCGCCGCTCCATCGCCAGTTCACCGGGGCTGAGTTCTTTGTTTGCACCGTCTAAACAGGAAAATTCCCCATGGATCAAGCGCAACTCAACTGGCTGACCAACTTCATCTGGAACATCGCCGACGACGTGCTGCGCGATGTCTATGTGCGCGGAAAATACCGCGACGTTATCCTGCCGATGACCGTGCTGCGCCGTCTCGATGCGGTGCTGGAACCGACCAAGCAGGCTGTGCTGGAAATGAAGGCCGCACTTGACAAGGAGCAGATCACCAATCAGGACGATGCACTGCGCTCCGCTTCCGGCCAGGCGTTCTATAACACCTCACCCTTTCTGCTGCGCGATCTGAAAGCCCGCTCGACCCAGCAGAAACTCAAGGACGACTTCGAGGCTTACCTCGATGGCTTTTCGCCCAATGTGCAGGACATCCTGACCAACTTCGAGTTTCGCCACCAGATCCCGCGCCTGTCCAAAGCAGACGCCCTTGGTATGCTGATCGAGAAGTTTCTCGACAAGGACATCAACATCAGCCCCTTCCCGGTCGGCGAGGGTAGCAACATCATGCCCGGCCTCGATAACCACTCGATGGGTACCATGTTCGAGGAACTCGTCCGTCGCTTCAACGAAGACAACAACGAAGAAGCAGGCGAACACTGGACGCCGCGCGATGCCGTGCGGCTGATGGCGAACCTGATGTTCCTGCCGGTGGCCGACAAGATCGAGTCCGGCACCTACCTGCTCTACGACTGCGCGTGCGGCACCGGCGGCATGTTGACCGTGGCCGAGGAAACGCTCCAGCAGATCGCCAGGGCGCACGGCAAGCAGGTCGCCACCCATCTTTACGGGCAGGAAATCAACGGCGAGACCTACGCTATCTGCAAAGCCGATCTTCTGCTCAAGGGCGACGGCGACGCGGCGGACAACATCGTCGGCGGCCCGGAACACAGCACGCTGGCCAACGACGCCTTCCGCTCGCGCGAGTTCGATTTCATGCTCGCCAATCCACCCTACGGCAAAAGCTGGAAGAGCGATCTGGAGCGCATGGGCGGCAAGAAAGAGCTGAAAGACCCGCGTTTCGTCATCCAGCACGCGGGCGATGCCGAATACTCCCTGATCACCCGCTCCAGCGACGGCCAGATGCTCTTTCTGGCCAACATGCTGAGCAAGATGAAACATGACACACCGCTCGGCAGCCGCATCGCCGAAGTCCACAACGGCTCGTCGCTGTTCACCGGCGATGCCGGCCAGGGGGAAAGCAACATCCGCCGCTGGATTATCGAAAGCGACTGGCTGGAAGCCATCGTCGCCCTGCCGCTGAACCTGTTCTACAACACCGGCATCGCCACCTACATCTGGGTGCTGACCAACCGCAAGCCCGAGCACCGCCAAGGCCAGGTACAGCTCATCGACGCCACGCAATGGTTCAAGCCGCTGCGCAAGAACATGGGCAAAAAGAACTGCGAACTGGCCGCCGATGACATCCAGCGCATCTGCGACACCTTCCTCGCTTTCAAGGAAACCCCGCAGTCGAAGATTTTCCCCAATGCCGCCTTTGGATACTGGAAAGTGAAAGTCGAGCGACCACTGCGCCTGCTTAGCCAGCTCACGCGCCCGCGCATCGAGACACTGCGTTACGCCTCCGGCGACGAAGACATTCGCGCCGCACTTTACGACCAGCTTGGCGACGCACTGTTCGAGAACCCCGCCAGCGTCCGCCCGCAACTGGAACAACTGGTAAATGACTACGGCCAGGGCGATAGCGAGCCAGATGATGACGAAGGCGAGAGCAGCACCAAAAAATCCCTGCCCGACGCCAAAAAGAAAAAACTGCTCAGCGACGCCTCCTGGAAGCGCGACGCCCAGCTCATCGCAACGGCCACCCAACTGCGCGAAGCCCTTGGCGACGGACTGTTCGAAGACCACAACGTCTTCCTCGAACGCGTCGAAGTCACGCTCAAAAAGCTCGGCCTCAAGCCCGGTGCCGCCGACCTCAAGCTGATCATCAACGCCGTCAGTTGGCGCGCCGAAGAGGCGCCCGCCGTCATCAAGAAAATCCACAAGCCCGGCAAGGCCCAGCCCGACCCCTTGCGCGGCCTGTTCGAGACAAAAATCGACGGAAAAACCTGCCTCGTCGAATACGAGCCCGACAGCGAACTGCGCGACTTCGAGCAAATTCCGCTGCTCGAAGACGGCGGCATCGAAGCCTTCATCCGCCGCGAAGTGCTGCCCTACACGCCCGACGCCTGGCTCGTCGAGGCCGACACAAAAATCGGCTATGAAGTCAGCTTCACCCGCCACTTCTACCTGCCGCCGCAACTGCGCACCCTGGCGGAGATTAGCGCCGACATCCTTGCGCTGGAGCAGGAAACCGAATGGCTACTCAGTGAAATCACCGGAGGGGTGGCGGAATGAAAAAGAAAGAGGTCTCCCTGCATAAGGAGATATCTGCAGTGCAGCCTATGGAAAGCAGATTCTTGCGACACTGTCGCAAGAATTGACGCAAGGAAGCAAATCATGAAGAAGAAAGCCGTACAAAAGCTGGCGAAGGAGAGTCCCATCGTCCCTGTGACGCCGAGCATTACCGGCGTCACCAGCCTCTTGGCCACTCTTCGTGCTGTCATCGTGGAAGCGCGGCAGCAGGCGCTCCAGGCAGTGGATGTAGTTCAGGTTCGCACCTGCTGGATCGTGGGTCGCCACATCGTTGAATTCGAGCAAGGCGGCTCTGCCCGCGCCGCCTACGGAAAATCCGTCCTCGCTCAAGTCTCCACCCAGCTATCTGCCGAGTTTGGCAAGGGCTTCGATGTCTCCAATCTTTACAAGATGAGCCAGTTCTACCGGGCTTTTCCAAATTTAGACGCGCTGCGTCTAAATTTGAGCTGGACCCATTACCGACTCCTCCTGCGAGTCGACGAAACTACCGCTCGCCACTGGTATATGGAAGAGGCCGCTACCCAAAATTGGAACACCCGCGCCCTCGAACGCCAGATCGGCACGCTATATTACGAGCGCCTGCTGGCCAGTAAAGACCGTCAGCCGCTACGCGACGAAGCGGCTCAAAATCTGGCCGAGATTCAGACCACTCCAAGGGAGTTCATCCGCGACCCGGTTTTGCTTGAGTTCCTCGGTCTGCCCGGCACGGGCAAGCTCCTGGAATCCACGCTGGAACATGCCCTCATCGACAACCTCCAGGCCTTCCTGCTGGAACTGGGCAAGGGCTTCGCCTTTGTCGCCCGCCAGCAGCGCATCAGCACCGAGACTAAGGATTTCTATATCGATCTGGTTTTTTACAACTACCTGCTCAAGTGCTTCGTCGTCTTTGACCTCAAGACACGCGAACTCACGCATCAGGACATCGGCCAGATGGACATGTACGTCCGTCTCTACGACGACCAGCGGCGAAATCCCGACGATGGCCCCACGGTGGGCATCATCCTCTGTGCGCACAAGGATCACACCGTGGTTCGTTACTCCGTTCTCCACGGCAACGAGCAGCTCTTCGCCACCAAATACAAGCTCATCCTGCCCAGTGAAGAAGAACTCCGGGCCGAACTCCTGCGCGAACAGGCGCTCATCGCCGACCAAACCCTGGCTAACTCTGTCGATGCAGCTACCCCGCCGGCCCCAAAAGCCAAACGAAAAACGAAAATCACCGGCGGAAATAGCTGACCATGGCCACTCAACGCTCATCCGCCAGGCGACTCCGGGTAGCGGGGGAACAGCTATGCAACACCGACGGTATGCAAGCGATCCTCAAGTTCGCGGACAGCCTGCGAGAACTTCAGAGGCAGGCTGCGCAGCAATACCAACCGGTGGTTGATGACATCCTGCGCACCCGCTCCCGCGATACACAGCACATTGAGCACACGCTGGATCGTCTGCTCGACTTCTGCGGCCACGAACCAGTGCTGCAGATGTACAAGAAGCTTTGCCGCCACTATTGGGACATCGACCCCGCCGCCACCGCTTACTACGTCAACGCCTACCGCGAACACTGGGACAGTAACGAGCAAGGAATTGACCCATGATCGAGGGACTCAAGCCGTATGCGGAATACAAGGAGTCGGGGCTGCCTTGGTTGGGAAGATGTCCTTCGCACTGGAGTGTCCGACGGACGAAGATTCTCTTCCATGAGCGAGTCCAAAAAGGTTTTCCGAACGAGCCATTGCTTGCAGCGACACAGACAAAAGGGGTTATCAAAAAGGACGACTACGGAACCCGCACGGTAACCGCACAGAAAGACCTCCATCTCTTGAAGTTGGTGGAAGTTGGCGACTACGTAATTAGCCTTCGCTCGTTTCAGGGTGGAATCGAAGTCGCTCATTGCCGGGGCATCATCAGTCCTGCTTACACCGTACTAAAACCAAGTCAGTCAGCCACTTCCGGCTACTACTCTCACTTCTTCAAAGCCAAGCCTTTCATCGACAGCCTCTCGCTATTCGTTACTGGTATTCGAGAGGGGCAAAACATTGACTATGAGCGGATGAGTCGGGCCGAAATGCCGTTGCCCTGCGAGGACGAACAAGCAGCTATCGTGCGGTTTCTGGACTACGCGAACCGGAAGATCGACGGCTTCATCCGCGCCAAGCGCAAGCTGATCGGGCTGCTGAACGAGCAGAAGCAAGCCATCATCCAGCGCGCCGTCACCCGTGGCCTCGACCCCGACGCGCCGCTCAAGCCATCCGGCATTTCTTGGCTCGGTGACATTCCGGCGCATTGGGAGGCAAAACGTGTGAAACAAACTACCCGCATTCTTCGCGGCAAGTTTTCACACCGCCCCCGGAACGACCCATCCTTTTACGATGGAAAATACCCTTTCATCCAAACGGGAGCGGTAGCTCGAGCCGGCAAATTCATCGCTAGCTACAAACAGACGCTCAACGAAAAAGGCCTGTCAGTAAGCAAACTATTCCCAAGTGGCACGCTTGTAATGACGATTGCCGCAAACATTGGCGACGTGGCCATCCTCACGTTTGAAGCATGCTTTCCTGACTCAATCGTCGGCTTCGTTCCGGCAGGTAAATTGGATCGTGACTATCTCTATTTTGTTTTCCTGTGCATGAAGGACGAATTGTTGCGTGAAGCTCCTGTGAATACACAGGGCAATCTGAGTATTGAGAGGATCGGCACCATGTGGATACCGTTGCCGCCACTTCTCGAACAAGAGCAGATCACGAAATACATCGAAACGGAGACCATACCCCTCAACACCGCCATCACCCGCACCGAGCGAGAAATCGCCCTGATGCAGGAATACCGCACGCGCCTGACCGCCGACATCGTGACTGGCAAGCTGGACGTGCGCGAAGCCGCCGCCCGGCTGCCCGACCTGCCCACCGATCCCGCTGGCGAACCCTTCACTGACGAGGTGCTGGGCTACACTGATGTTCTTGATGAAATTGAACCCGAGGAATCTTGAGCCATGCCGAACATGACTAATCCGATCCTGATCCGCCATCTCGCACCGAAGAACTTCCTGTCTTTCGGGCCTGACAATACGGGCATTGAACTTCAGTCCTTGAACCTGTTTATCGGCCCGAATGGCAGTGGCAAGTCCAACCTCATCGAGGCCATCAGCCTCATACGTTCCGCCCCCAAGGAGTTACGTGATGTAACTCGCAAGGGCGGCGGTGTTTCCGAGTGGATATGGAAAGGCGGGCCGAAAGCGCCCGCTTCAATTGATTGGGTGGTTAATTATCCCAAAGGCCAGAAGCCGTTGCGTCATGCCATGGCCTTCCATCCTGTGTCACAGGCGTTTTCGCTGGACGACGAGACGGTGGAAGAAACGGAGCCCCGGTCTAAAGAGAGGGATGTGGTTTTCTACTACCGTTACCAGAAAGGGAATCCGGTCGTCAATACGAAGAAAGGAGGAAATCGTGGTTTGGCCAAAGACACCATTGAACCCGACCGTTCGATACTCGCCCAGCGACGCGACCCCGAAACGTATCCGGAGCTGGCCTGGCTGGCACAGAACTACGAGAAGGTGCGCATCTACCGCGAATGGGCGTTCGGGCGCAATGCGGTCTTCCGTGAGCCGCAGAAGGCGGATATGCGGAACGACATCCTGGAGGAGGACTTCTCCAACCTCGGTCTCTTCCTTAACCGCTTGAAGACCCGCTCCCCCGTCGCGAAGAGAGCCATCCTCGCCGGATTGAAAGACCTCTACGACGGGATCACGGACTTTGATGTGTTGATCGAGGGTGGCACCGTACAGGTCTTCTTTACCGAGGGGGACTTTGTGATACCGGCGACGCGCCTTTCAGACGGCACGCTGCGCTATCTTTGCCTGCTGGCGATCCTCTGCGATCCCGAGCCGCCGCCACTTGTCTGCATCGAGGAGCCTGAGTTAGGCCTGCATCCCGATATTCTTCCAAAAATGGCCGATTTGTTGCGAGACGCATCAACTCGGACACAACTGATTGTGACGACTCACTCGGACATCCTCGTCGATGCCATGAGCGAAGCGCCAGAGTGCGTCGTTGTTTGCGCCAAATTAGAGGGGGGGACGACGATGCAAAGATTGATTCCAGACGATCTGGAGCAATGGTTGGTGAAATATCGGCTTGGTCAGCTTTGGACAAAAGGACAAATAGGGGGAACCCGCTGGTGAGTGCGCATCTTTACATTGAGGGCGGGGAGTCCAAAGAAGATCAAATCCGTTGCCGCGAGGGATTTCGCAAACTGATCGGGAAATTAGGCTTTGCAGCAGGCAAAAAGATGCCTCGGCTCAGTGCGTGTGGTGGCCGTAACGCAGCATTTGATGACTTCAAGACCGCCCACGGCAGCAGTAAAGAAGGCGATTACATCGCTATGCTGATCGACAGTGAAGACCCCGTAGCTGATGGCGAAAAGACGTGGGAGCATCTCAAGACCCGTGACAACTGGGATAAGCCTGCTGGAGCGGTCGATGAGCAGGTTCTTCTGATGACGACGTGTATGGAAACGTGGATCGTTGCCGACCGTGCCGCATTGAAAGAGCATTACGGTCAAAAGCTCCAGGAGAATGCCTTGCCGCCGCTGATCGATCTGGAGAATCGTAACCGCAAGGAGGTCCACGACAAACTTACCCAAGCGACGCGTGATTGCTCCAACGCCTATGCCAAGGGCAAGCGTTCTTTTGAGGTTGTCGGGATGCTGAATCAAACCGTGCTCAGTTCATTGCCTGCTTTTGCAAGGATGGCGAGCGTGTTGAAAGCCAAGCTCTAAACCTATGAAAACCGACACCAGCGAAAAAGGCCTTGAAAGCCTGATCATGCGCCACTTGACCGGCGTCGACGGCTTGGCCTCTGGCGCGCCGTTCGGCGTGGCCGAGCCTGCGCCTGTCACTGGGGGCACGGGCTGGATAGCCGGGATGTCGGGCGCTTATGACCGGGAATTTGCCGTCGATACCGCGCAGCTGTTTACCTTTCTCAGCACCACCCAGCCTGAGGAATACGCCAAGCTGGGAATGGGCAACATCGGCGATTACCGCGACACCAAAGGCATGGCCCGGCAGAAGTTCCTCGCCCGGCTGCAAGGCGAGATTACCCGGCGCGGGGTGATCGACGTGCTGCGCAAGGGCATCAAGCATGGGCCGCTGAGTTTTGATCTGTTTTACGGCACCGCCTCGGCGGACAACGCCAAGGCGGTGGCCCGGCATGCGGCCAACCGTTTCAGCATCACCCGCCAGCTCCATTACAGCCGCGAGCAAAGCCAGCGGTCGCTGGACCTGTGCGCCTTCATCAACGGCCTGCCGCTGATCACCTTTGAACTGAAAAACAGCCTGACCAAGCAGACGGTGGATGACGCGGTGGAACAATACAAACGTGACCGCGATCCGCGCGAGACGCTGTTTGCTTTTGGCCGCTGCGTGGTGCATTTCGCGGTCGACGATAGCGAAGTGCGGATGTGCACGGCGCTCAAGGGCAGCAAGGGCATGGCCAAGGATTCGTGGTTTCTGCCGTTCAATCAGGGCTGCAACGATGGTGCGGGCAATCCGCCCAACGATGGTGGGCTGAAGACCGATTACCTGTGGAAGCGCATTCTCAACCCGGCGCAGTTGACCGAGATTCTGGAGAACTACGCGCAGATCGTCGAGGAGGTGAATCCGAAGACGGGCAAGAAGAAACAGGTGCAGATTTTCCCGCGCTACCATCAGCTCGACGTGGTACGGCAGACGCTCGCCGATGTGCTCGAACACGGCGCCGGCAAGCGTTACCTGATCCAGCATTCGGCGGGCAGCGGCAAGTCGAACTCCATCGCCTGGCTGGCGCATCAGTTGATCGGCCTGCGCAAAGACGGGGCGGAGGTGTTCGATTCGATCATCGTCATCACCGACCGCCGCCTGCTCGACCAGCAAATCCGCGAGACGATCAAGGGCTTTGCCCAGGTCGGCAGCATCATCGGCGCGGTGAAGGAAGGCGCTGGCAGCTCGAAGACCGAGCAACTGGCGAAGTTTCTCAAGGATGGCAAGAAGCTGATCATCTCCACCGTGCAGACCTTTCCCTTCGTGCTTGACAGCATCGGCGAGGCGCATCGCGGAGGCAAGTTCGCCATCATCATTGACGAGGCGCACTCCAGCCAGGGGGGGCGCGCCACGGCGGCGATGAGCATGGCGCTGTCCGAAGGCGGCGCGGCGCAGGAGGACGAAACCAGCGAAGACAAGATCAACCGCATCATCGAGTCGCGCAAGCTGCTGCCCAACGCCAGCTACTTCGCTTTCACTGCCACGCCGAAGAGCAAGACGCTGGAGATTTTCGGCGTGCCCTATGACGTGGGCGGCGAGATAAAGCACCGGCCTTTCCACGGCTACACGATGAAGCAGGCGATTCAGGAGGGTTTCATCCTCGACGTGCTCAAGCACTACACGCCGGTAGCGAGTTATTACCGGCTGGCCAAGACGGTGGCGGGCGACCCCGAGTACGACATCAAGAAGGCGCGCAAGAAGCTGCGCGTCTATGTGGAGAGCCATAGCAAGGCGATCCGCGACAAGGCCGAGATCATGGTCGACCATTTTCTCGAACAGGTGATCGGCCAGCACAAGATCGGCGGGCAGGCGCGGGCGATGGTGGTCACTGGCAGCATCCAGCGGGCCATCCAGTATTTCTTCGCCTTCCGCGCCTACCTCGCGGAGCTGAAAAGCCCGTATCAGGCCATCGTCGCCTTTTCCGGCGAGCCGGAATACAACGGCGAAAAGGTCAGCGAGGCGAAGCTGAACGGCTTTCCGGGCAACGATATTGCCGACCGGATTCAGGAAGACCCGTATCGCTTCCTCATCTGCGCCGACAAGTTCCAGACCGGCTACGACGAGCCACTGTTGCACACGATGTACGTTGACAAGGCACTGTCGGGCATCAAGGCGGTGCAGACGCTCTCGCGCCTGAACAGGGCGCACCCGAAGAAGAGCGATGTGTTCGTGCTCGATTTCCAGAACGATACCGAGATCATCGAGAAATCGTTCGCCGACTACTACCGCACGACGATCCTGAGTAGCGAGACCGACCCGAACAAGCTGCACACGCTGAAGGGCGAACTGGACCAGCATCAGGTCTATGCGCCCGAACAGATCGAGGCGCTGGTGACGCTGTTTCTCGACGGTGCAGAGCGTGAGAAGCTCGACCCGATTCTTGATGCCTGCGTGGCCGTCTATGTGAACGATCTCGACGAGGACCAGCAGGTCAATTTCAAAGGCAAGGCCAAGACCTTCACCCGCACTTACGATTTTCTCGCGACGATCCTGCCCTATGGCGTGCAGGCGTGGGAGAAACTCTCGATCTTCCTCAACTTCCTGATCAGCAAGCTGCCCGCGCCGGTCGAAGAGGACCTGGCGAAAGGGATTCTCGATGCGATCGACATGGACAGCTACCGCGCCGAGAAGAAGGCGATGATCGCCATCGCGCTACCCGATGCGGATGCCGAGATCGAACCCGCGCCGACCGGTGGTGGTGGGCGCAAGCCGGAACCGGAAATGGACAAGCTCTCGAACATCGTGAAGCAGTTCAACGACCAGTTCGGTGGGCTGTTCCTGGATTCAAAAGCGGTGGAAAAACGGATTACCGAGGTTATCCCGCCCAGGGTTGCCGCCGACCCCGCGTATCAGAATGCGATGAAGAACACGCCGAGCACGGCCCGGATCGAGCACGACAAGGCGCTCAAGCGGGTGATCACGGCGATGTTCAAGGACGATGCGCAGCTCTTCAAGCAGTTCCAGGACAACGACTCGTTTAGAGGCTGGCTGACGGCGACGGTGTTTGGGCTGACCTCGGGGGGAAACCGCGACACGCCGTTGGGCTTTTAGGCGCTTATGGCTGAAGTATTTACAAAACTGGAGCACGCTGCAGGGCTTTTTGGTACCGGCTTAGGGTTATCTGGTCTGATCCTGCGGCGGCTTGTTACTCCATGGCGTTGCGTGCCGCATCGTCCACGGTTTCAAGGAAAACGAATTCGAGCTTTTCCCTGGCCTCCGGCGGGACTTCTTCAAGATCGCGGCGGTTCCTGGCCGGCAACAGCACCCGGCTGATGCCGGCGCGCATGGCGGCCAGCACTTTGTCCTTGATCCCGCCAACCGGCAGGACCAGACCGCGCAGGCTGATCTCGCCGGTCATCGCCGTATCGTTACGCACCGTACGTTCGGAGAACAGCGAGGCCAGTGCGATGAACATGGCAACGCCTGCGCTCGGGCCGTCCTTGGGAATGGCGCCGGCCGGCACATGCACATGAACGTTGGTTTTCTCGAAGCTGGCTGGGTCAATGCCGAGGCTCTGCGCTCGCGTCTTCAAAAGGGTCAGTGCCGCCTGTGCCGATTCCTTCATCACCTCGCCGAGCTGGCCGGTAAGGATCAGCTTGCCGTCGCCGGCCGTGCGGCTGGCCTCGATGAACAGGATATCGCCGCCGACCGGCGTCCACGCCAGCCCCGTTGCCACGCCGGGCATGCCGATGCGCAGCGCCACTTCATTTTCGAATTTCGTCGGCCCGAGAATCGCGGCCAGATCGCTCTCCTCGATTTTCACCGCCTGTACTTCGCCCTCGGCGATAGTCACTGCGGCGCGGCGACAGGTGGCGCCGATCTGGCGTTCGAGCGTGCGCACGCCGGCTTCACGGGTGTAATCGCGGATGATGGCCACCAGCGCCGCATCCGTAATTTCGAACTGGCCTTCCTTGAGACCGTTCTGTCCGATCTGGCGCGCCACCAGATAACGCCGGGCGATCTCGCGTTTTTCCTCCTGCGTGTAGCCGGGCAACTGGATGATCTCCATGCGGTCGCGCAACGGTCCGGGGATGTTATCCAGCACATTGGCGGTGGTGATGAACAGCACCCGCGACAGGTCGTAGGGCAGCGCCAGATAGTTGTCGCGAAAGGTGTTGTTCTGCTCCGGATCGAGCACTTCGAGCAGCGCCGCCGACGGGTCGCCGTGAATGCCGCTGCCCAGCTTGTCGACCTCGTCGAGCATCAGCACACAGCCTCGTGACCCGGCCTTGGCGATGGACTGGATGATGTTGCCGGGCAGGGCGCCGATATAGGTGCGTCGGTGGCCGCGAATCTCGGCCTCGTCGTGCACGCCGCCGAGCGAAGCGCGCACGAACTTGCGCCCGAGCGCCCTGGCGATCGACTGGCCCAGCGAGGTCTTGCCGACACCGGGCGGGCCGACAAAACAGAGAATCGGCCCATGGCCTTCGGGGTTGAGCTTGCGTACCGCGAGAAACTCGACGATGCGCTTCTTGACCTGATCAAGGCCGAAATGGTCGGCATCGAGAATGCGCCGCGCTTCGGCCATGTCGATGCGGTCCGGCTCGGGCGCTTTCCATGGCAATTCGATCAGCCAGTCGAGATACGAGCGCACCATCGAATACTCGGCCGAAGCGTCGGACATGCGCTCCAGGCGCTTCAGTTCCTTGTTCGCCTGCCGCTCCACCTCCTCGGGCATCTGCGCCGCGGCGATGGCCTTGCGCAACTCCTCGATCTCGGCAGAATTGCCGGCATCGCCTTCGCCAAGTTCGTTCTGGATCGATTTCAACTGCTCGCGCAGGACGTATTCACGCTGGCGTTCGTCGATGCTGGCTTTGGTCCGCTCGTCGATCTTGCGCGAAATCTTCAATACTTCGAGGCGCTTCACGAGATAGCCGAGGACCAGATCAAGCCGCGCAACCAGATCGACGGCTTCGAGAACCGCCTGCCTTTCAGTAATCTTGATTTCGATGAGGCCGGCAATCAGGTCGGCCAGCGCTCCCGGCGAACCGATGCTCCTGACTGCAGAAGCCAACTCATCCGAGGCTTGCGGCATGAACTGGAGCACCTCAAGCGCCCGTTCCCTGAGCTGGATGGCACGTGCTTCAGCCTCGCTATCCAGCACCTCGGGTTCGTCGATGCGATCGATCAGGGCGACCGGAAACGGATAACCTTTCAGGTACTCGCTGACGCGAAATCGTTGCTGCCCCTGGCAGACGATCACATGCGAGTCGTCGGGCAGGGTCACGTAGCGCAAAATGCCGGCGACCGTTCCGATTCGACACAGATCATCCTGTCCGGGCATCTGGACTTCAGGATCGTGCTGCAACAGGATGCCGATCGGGCGCTCCAGTTTGACCGCCTGCTGGGCGGCGATAACCGACTGGGGACGACCGATGGTCAGCGGCAGGATCATGCCGGGAAACAGCACCACATTGCGCATGGCGACGATGATCATCGCCTCCTCGGGAATCACCAGCACGCCACCGTTGAGCTCGCGCTTCTGGAGGTTACTGTCTGGCGTGCTGTTCATAGGCATGATCGAGTCACTCATCAAAGGTGGCGCAGGACGATGGCAAGACAACCGTCCTCGAAAAACTGCTTGTGCAAGCGGAAGCGTCCCGGCGGCAGCGTTATCCGGCGTTCGAACCTTCCGTAGGGGATCTCCAGACGATGAATGGCGGCGCGCTGCAGCGCCGACGGTATCGGGCGGCTGCCGCGCACGACCAGTCCGGCGCCCTCCAGAATCACCTCAAATTGCCGCGGGCTGACACCCGGCAAGGCAACGAACAGCTTCAACTCGTCGCCCTGCTCGTAAAGATCGACGGCTGGCTCCCAGCACGGCACGGCCTGCAAGGCATCCTGCGCAACAACCCGGCGCTGCAAACGCTCTGCGTTGCGCAGCAGATCCAGCGCCTCGGCCCAAATCCAGAATCCGGTATTGCGCCGCCTCATCGCCAACATCCTTTCATCCTGGAAAAAGCAGTTGACCACAGCGAACACAGCGAACACAGCGTAAAAACAATGATTTGCAATGTTTTCATGAATCACCCTTTGGGTGAGCCATGAAATCCTGAAATGCTGAGGCTTTTCGCTGTGTCCGCCGTGTCGCCGTGGTTTGAACTGCGGTTTTTAGGTTCATGGCTGCAGGAATCATGGCTGGAAGGCTCATGAACAGGCGTTCTGCAAGCATGCTGCCAGCAAATCCAATTAAAACGGCACTCTTCAGGTGCAGTGCCTGTAGATCGCCTATCCATAAGCATCGCAGCCATGTAGCCAAAAATTTCCAGGCCTTCATTACTCTTGCGAATGCATCCTGTTTTCCTTAGCGACGATTCGGTAACAGGCTCCTCGCTGCCCTGTCTATGGCGAGTCTTGGTACTTGCCGTGATGGCTGCGCTGATGACCTATCGACATGCCGATCACTTCAACCAGGACGCCAAGCACCAGCAGTACCAGCCCAGCCCAAGTCTCTGGCGCCAGAAAAATCAGGACAGCGCCCAGCACTATGGTCAGCACCGACAGCAATCGCCTGGAGGCTGCGAAACCACGCGTGCCGGTGCGGGTTCCGCGATTCATGTCTGTAGCCGCATATAAACGGGAATGCGATTTTGCCCGAAGGGTTTGCCGAGTGTCCCGAAGTGCCCGGCAATCAAGGTCCCGCACTTGGGGCAACTGCCCTGTGGCGTCAGATCATAGTGGCGGATATCGTACCAGTCGCGTTCGATCAGGGCGTGATGACAGGCCGGACAAAAAGTGGTGCCGCCCTGCACATCGTGCACGTTGCCGGTGTAGACGTAATGCAGACCGGCATCCAGGGCGATGCGCCGGGCCCGGTTCAGCGTGACCGGCGAGGTTGGCGGCACATCGGTCATTTTCCAGTCCGGGTGAAAGGCGCTGAAGTGCAGCGGCACGTCCTGGCCCAGTTCCTTCGCCACCCATTTCGACAACGCCTCAAGTTCTGAGTCCGAGTCGTTATGGCCGGTGATCAGCAGGGTGGTGATCTCCAGCCAGCAGTCGGTGTCGTGATGGACGTAGGCCAGCGTGTCGAGAACAGGTTGCAGGTGCCCGCCGCAGAGCTTGACGTAAAAATCATCGGTGAAACCCTTCAGGTCAATATTGGCGGCATCCATTTTTGCGAAGAACTCGCGGCGCGGCGCATCGTGCATGTAGCCAGCCGTGACCGCCACGGTCTTGATGCCCAGTTCGTGGCAGGCATCGGCCGTATCCAGCGCGTATTCGAGAAAAACGACCGGATCGTTGTAGGTGAAGGCCACACTCAAATTGGTGTGAGAGCGTGCCGCCATGGCGATGGCTTCCGGCAAGGCCAGATCCATCATGCGATCCATATCGCGCGACTTGGAAATATCCCAGTTCTGGCAAAACTTGCACGCCAGATTGCAGCCGGCGGTGCCGAAGGAAAACACGCTGGAGCCGGGAAAGAAATGATTGAGCGGCTTCTTTTCTATCGGATCGATGCAGAAGCCGGACGATCGACCGTAGGTGGTCAGCACCATCCGGTTTTCGACCCGGCCGCGAACAAAACACGCACCACGTTGCCCTGCGTGGAGTTTGCAGTCGCGCGGACAGACATCGCACTGGATGCGGCCATCTTCGAGTACATGCCAGTACTTTGCCGGATGGCGCTGGGAAATTCCGATCACTTCATCCATGGTTACCAAAACCGTACTTTCTCTTGCCGGCGAGGCGGTGCACACAGCACACAGCACAACACAACCACGCGGCAAAGCCGTCAATACTGACCATCATGAGCCCCAAGCCGCCAGTGCTCGGCAGTCGTGGCCAGAAGATTGCTTCAACGAGCTACTTCACCTCGACCGAACGACGCTGGGCGCCCTCTTCTTATGGCGCGGACTCATCTTGGAGACCGCAAGATTTGCAACAGTAAAACGAACAACTCGTTACCACGATCCATCTCTTTACGATCTCCTCCTTTCGTTTCCTCTTTCGAGGCAACCGAATCTTGCTTGCGCACGCCTGGGCGCTTTCTGAAATCCTTGCCACCGTCAGGCTTTTCCGCCAAGGGAATGGTCGCAACAACGCCCTGCTTTCCAAGCCCTGCCATTTCCATGACAAAAGCCCTTTCCAGATAAAGGCCACATACAGCAAGGACCAAAACCACCCCCACGCAATAACGTATCAAGCTGAATCTCATTCAAGTTCTCCTCGTTGGCTAAAAAGCAATCGGATAACACCGCCACCAAGACCAGGAGAAAGTGTTCAGCATTTGCAAAATATAGTGCCGGCGAAATGACAAAGCTATACTTGCATGCCCGTATTCTGATTACCCGAAAAACGGTAAAAAAAATAACCTATTTCAGGTATTTTTTTTTCAGGCTTGGCAGAGCAGAATCTCCACTCGATCTTCGGGATTGACCGCATTGAATTGAGGCCGGAATGATCCGCGAATTATTTTTTGGTATACGAGGGCAAAGCGTCCTCTTCGACCTTGCAGGACGTGTTGGCTGATAGCTAATGACTGCCTGGTCGCTACGGTAGAGAGGAATTTGATCCACAATGAGAAATTTAAAGCATGAGAAAAAGCACGTTTCTTCCCATCAGAAACATGCCGAGTTCGCAACGATTGAAGAATCCAGTCATCCGGCGACCTCGATAAACGGAAATTCCGGCGGCAAGGAAAAGCGGGAGGCCTCCGAGGTTGAACAAGTCCAGGCAATGATTATCCAGAGGGTGCTGATCAAGCGATTGATGGCGAAGGCTTATCCATGGTTAGCGCAAAATCAGCAAAATTAAGGCGTGCCCGATTCCCTGAGTTGAGCATTTGCGCGTGAAAAGCCCCCAACCGGTGCCGATAACGAGGATCAGGCGGTGACCAGTTCAAGCACGCCCATCAGCACCATCGAAGCCATCAACCAGCGGGCTTCGGTACGCTCTTACACCCCGGAGCGAGTCGATCAAGCCACGATCCGTGCTTTACTGCTGGCCGCCGTTCGCGCTCCAACTTCAATGAACGAGGATCCCCGGGCGTTTTCGATCATTCAGGACGTTGATGCTCTGAAGCAGCTTTCGGATCGGGCAAAACCATTCTTGATCGAGGAGATCCAGCGCGCTCACCTCGAACGGGGTGGTCACCCTCTCAGTTATTTCGCCAGCCCGGAATTCAATCTTTTCTATAACGCCAACACCTTGATCGTCATTTGCGGCAAGTCGGCGGTACGATTTTCCACCGCAGAATGCTGGCTGGCAGCAGAAAACCTGATGCTTGCCGCATGCTCCATGGGCCTTGGAAGCAGTGTTATCGGCTCAGCCGTCTCGGCACTTAACGATCCGGAAATAAAATCCAGAATCGGAATCACTCTTGAGATGATGGCCATCGTCCCGATTATTGTCGGCGTGCCCGACAAACCGGTTGTGCCTGGCCGCCGGAAGGACCCGCATATTCTGTACTGGAAATGAACTCTCGAATGGGTCGGCAAGATCAACACCGTTTCCGAGAGTCTGTGAAAATATCAAGAACCCATGACCCGGGGCGGTCCCTGAAACCGCGTTCAGCACAGAAAGCTGTTATCCCTGCTTTTCTCCGTGTAACCTGTGTTGAACTAATGGTCAGTCATGTTGATATGTACTGTAAAAATTTTCGTCATTCCGGGCTTGACCCGGAATCCAGTTCGTTTATCAAAAAGGTCTTTTAACATCTTGATCAGATGGACGAATCTGGATACCGGCCTTCGCCGGTATGAGCGCGAAGCCTGGCCTCGGGCCACGGCGGATGGTTAGAACAAATTTACCTTGGACGGGGTTATCCATAGATTTCTCCATGACTGACTACTGGTTTTCAAGGTTCATATGATTAGTGACCAGCCTACCCTGGTGCATGCCCTGCAAGATCCTGCACGCTATCCGCATCCGGTAGAAAAGGTGGCGTTGCTGGAGACGCACATTTCCTATGTGCTGCTCACCGGTCGCTTTGCCTACAAGATCAAGAAAGCGGTCAATCTCGGCTTTCTTGATTTCAGCCGTCTTGAACAACGCCGCTTTTACTGTGAAGAAGAGTTGCGTCTCAACCGCCGCCTGGCGCCCGAACTGTATCTTGCTGTCGTGCCGATCCAAGGCACGCCGAGCGACCCGCACTTCGGCAGCGGCATGGACAGCACCGATGGCATCGAAGCCATTGAGTTTGCCGTAAAGATGCTCGAATTCCCGCAGACCGCCTTGCTTGACCGACGCTTGGCGCAGGGCGAATTATTACCCGCGGAAATCGACGCTCTGGCCGACCGGGTCGCCGGGTTTCATGCCCAAGTGCCGCGAACTGGAGCCGGGGGCAACTATGGAACACCGGCGGTGGTATGGGCGCTGGTGGCCCAGAATTTAAGTCCGTTCCCGGCAGCAACAGGCCATGCCGGGGACCAGGCTTTGCTTGATGAACTGGAATCCTGGAGTCGTGACGAATACGCCCGTCTGGAGCGGTTTCTGGTGAACCGCCAGGGCAACGGCTTTGTCCGCGAGTGTCACGGTGACCTGCATCTGGGCAACATTGCCCTGCTCAACGGAACACCTAAGATTTTCGATTGCATCGAATTCAATCCGGATCTGCGCTGGATCGACGTGATGAGCGAGATAGCCTTTCTGAGCATGGATCTGGAAGAAAGGGGGCGAGCCGATTATGCCTACCGCTTTCTCAACCACTACCTGGAAGCCACCGGTGATTACGCGGGCTTGCAGTGTCTGCCTTTTTACCAAGTCTATCGCGCACTGGTCCGCGCCAAGGTGGCAGGCATCCGCGCCGCCCAGGAAGAGCCGCCAGCAGCACAGGAGGCGGCAGCAATCCGCACGCAGTACCTGACCTTCGCCCGGCGCGCGAGTCGGCCACGGAAACTGCAACTGCTGCTCATGCACGGCTTCTCGGGGTCGGGAAAAACCTGGGTGTCGCAAGTTGTGCTGGAGCACATCGGTGCCTTGCGTTTACGTTCGGACATCGAGCGCAAACGGCTCGGTGGCTTGCCAGCCCTGGCGCGCAGTGAGTCATCGCCAGGCCGTGGTCTGTACACCGCAGAAACGACGCGGGCTACCTACCAGCAACTGGAGCAATTCGCCCGCCAGATTCTTGCGGCTGGCTACCCGGTGGTGGTCGATGCGGCCAGCCTCAAAAGCTGGCAACGGGAGATCTTCCGCAGTCTGGCCGGAACACTGAACATCCCGTTCCGGATTCTCTCCTGCCGCGCCAGCGAATCCACGCTACGTCAGCGACTGGTCGCTCGTGAGCAAGCCGGCACCGATGCCTCGGAGGCCGGTATTGCCATCCTGCAGCATCAACTGCAATACCACGACCCCTTATCCTCTGCCGAACAGCAAGCGTCGATCCTGTTCGACAGCGGGCACGATGCACTGGACGACTTCCTGCAACGTATCGAGCAGCAAGCTCCTTGATCCTGAAAACCTCGGTCTATCCACGAAAATCACGAAAGACAGCGCGTAGCCTCCCTGAAGAGGGACGAACAAAATCAACAGCTTGATGTATTTTTTCTATTCACCCTTTGGGTGGCGATCTTCAGCTTGTTATCTCCTTGCTTCTTTTCGTGGTTTTGGTGTTTTTCGTGGACGAACTGCTTTTTCTAAGTTGATGAAAACCAGGGGCAGCAGGTATTGCATCATCGCCTCGGGGATCAGCGCTTGATTCTCCTTAATACCTCCCAATGAGGATGCAAATCCGGTAAGCTCAGCCATCGTCATAGACACGACTGCACGGTGTTCTTGCGAATCGGATATCTATGTGTTTGCCGACCTACTGCTTGCCCAAACCCCTCTGCGCCTTTTTGGGCGATGGATTTTGAATATTTTCACACCCGCTCAGGTGAGATGAGTCAATGAAATTTCTGCAAAAGCTGTGGCCGCGCAACTTGAGGGCACGTCTGCTGCTGGTGCTGATTCCCATCGTCGGGCTTTCCATCGGCGGTCTTGGCCATTTCCTCACACTGGGGGCGGAGAAGGCCATTCTTGCGGAAAAGCATGAGCACCTGTTGGGCGTCACCCGCCTGATGCTTTCCCAATTCGAGGCCCGTGGTGGTTATCGCCAGGTGAAGTCCGGCGATCAGGAAACGCTGGCAGAGCGCGCCGCCCAGATCAAGGCGCTGAATATCGCCCTGGCTCCTTACACCGACGAAGTGGCTGCCGCTTTTCCCGGCATCGGAGTCGGTTACTACCATCGTCGGCTGGATGCCATCCTCACCTACGGCCCTAGTGCCGAATACGGCAACAAGGTAGGCATCTCCATTGCCGCCAATCACCCCGGCAGGAAGGTCATGGAAACGGGCGAAGCTGCCGTCGAGAGCGCCTTTCTGGTGCGTGGCAATATCCTGAATGCGATGACGCCGATTCGGGAAAACGACACGGTGGTCGGCTACATCTGGGCCAACCAGTTGATCGATACGATCATGGCCGAGATCAAGCAAATGCGGCTCACGGTTTATACCTTTACCTCGCTGATGCTGGCGGCGGCCATGTTGCTTGTCTTTGTCGTGGCGACGCGCCTCACCCGGGACGTAGCCACCATCAAGGATGGTCTGCGAAGGATCGGCAGCGACCTGTCCCAGCGCATTTCGCCCCTGCCCGGAGAGACCGGGGAAATTGCCAGCGCCGTGAATGCCCTCACCGCCTCGCTGGAAGTGGCCCGTGACGTGGAAAGGCAAGCCGCTGAAAACGCCCTTCAGCATAGCGAGGGAACCCTGCGCGCGGCGATTGACGCCATTGACGAGGCCTTTGTCATCTATGACGAAAACGACCGGCTGATCTTCTGCAACGACCGCTGTCGCGAAGTATTTCCGCTCACCGCCGATCTGATGGTGCCCGGCAGCAGTTTTGAGGAAATCGCTCGCGCCAGCGCTCAGTGCGGGGAATACCCCGAAGCCCTGGGGCGTGAGGAAGCGTGGGTTGCCGAAGTGCTCCGCCGTCACCGTTCCGGCGAGGAGGCGCGAGAAATTCTCACCTCCTCCGGTCGCTGGCTGCGCGTGATCGACCGGCACACGCCGAACGGCCATATCGTCGGTTTCCGCGTCGATGTGACCGACCTGCGCCAGGCGCGGGAAGCGGCCGAAGCGGCCAACAACGCAAAAAGCATGTTCGTGGCCAACATGTCGCACGAAATTCGCACCCCGATGAACGGCATCCTGGGCATGACGGAATTGCTGCTGACCACGCATCTCGACGAGGAACAGCTGGATTTTGCCGAAACGGCCAAGCAGAGTGCTCAGGCCCTGCTCGGCATCATCAACGACATCCTCGACTTCTCGAAGATCGATGCCGGCAAGCTGGACATCGAAACCCTGGATTTCGACCTGCGTGTCCTGCTCAACGAAGTCAGCACCCTGCTTGCCCTGCGCGCCGAGGAAAAGGGCATCGAATTCATCAGCCTGATGGACCCGGTAGCGCCGACCCGCCTGCGTGGCGACCCGGGACGTCTGCGCCAGATCTTGCTGAACCTGATCGGCAACGCCATCAAGTTCACCCCCGAGGGCGAGGTGGTCGTTAGCGTCAGCGTTGAAAAAGAGGGCGAGCCGACACGACTGCGCTTCGAAATCCGCGACAGTGGCATCGGCATCCCGCCGGAGCAACTGTCGCAACTGTTCTCCCCGTTCACCCAGGCCGAGACGTCCACCAGCCGACACTTTGGTGGAACCGGGCTGGGGCTGTCGATCTGCAAGCGTCTGGTTGAATTGATGGGCGGCGAAATCGGCGTTACCAGCACCCCCGGCGCCGGTTCCAGCTTCTGGTTCGTGCTGCCCTTCACTGAACAGGAGGCGCAAGAAACGCAAGCGGAGCCGTTGCCAGCCGTGCTGGCCGGCAAGCGCATTCTGGTGGTTGATGACAATGCCACCAATCTCATGCTGATTCGCATGCTGCTGGAAAACTGGCAATGCGTCGTCCTCACTGCCTATAGCGGCGAAGCGGCGCTGCAACTGTTGCAGCAGGAAAGCGCCGCCGGCAGAACGCTGGACGCGGTACTCATCGATATGGTCATGCCTGGCATGAACGGCGAAACCCTCGGTGAGCGCATCAAGGCCGATCCGGCGCTGGCCCATTTTCCGCTGATGCTGCTCACCTCGGTGGCCATGCTCGGCGATGCCGAACGACTGCTGGCCGCCGGTTTTACCGCCTATCTGCCGAAACCGGTGCGTGGCGATCTGCTGGAGCGGGCGCTGCTCAGCATGCTGGGCAAGGCGCGTGCTGATACGCCGCAACTGATCACCCGCCACCAGTTGAAAGAAGAGGAGCATTGCGCGCATATCCTGCTGGTCGAAGACAACGCCATCAACCAGAAGCTCGCGACCGCGCTGCTCCGGCGGCAGGGGCATCAGGTGGAGGTCGCTGGCAATGGGCAGGAAGCACTCGCCGCCCTGGCAGTCCGTGATTTCGACATGGTGTTGATGGACTGCCGCATGCCGGTGATGGATGGCTTTGCGGCGACGCGCGCCATTCGTGATGGCGAGGCCTCCGTGCGCGATCGGCAGATCCCGATCATCGCCATGACCGCCGACGCCATGGAAGGCGACCGCGAACGGGTGCTGGCGATCGGCATGGACGACTACCTGAGCAAGCCCATCGACGCCGCCAGACTGGAAGAAACCATCCGCCGCTGGCTGGGCGCTCAAGGCCAATCCCCCATCGTCAGCGAACCCGTCGCCGCCGTCTCGGCGGAAGGTGTCTGCGCCTTCGACGCGCAAGCGCTGATCGAGCAAATGGATGGCGATCAGGAGATGGCCATCAGTATCCTGCCGGAGATCATCCAGGCGCTATTCACCGAAACCGAGGCACTGTTCAAAGCCCTCAACGACGGCAATGTGGACGCCGCATCGCTTGCGGCGCATACCGCCAAGGGCCTGGCCGGCAGCGCCTGCAGCCCGGCCACCATGATTCTGGCCCGAGCCCTGGAGGAAGCGGCTCGCAACGGTGATTTCAACCAGGTCAGGCGGCAGCTTCCGTTCTGGGAAATAGCCCTGCGCGATCTGGCCGACAATGTGCGGGACTGGATGGCCAAGCATGACTAAGGGGGACTCGCCAGAAGCTGATTTTTCAAATGCCAAAAGTGGCGATTCTGTCCACGAAAAGCACGAAAGGCACGAAAGAAAAATCGAAGGGGAAATTTGGCACAGGGAAGAGTGCTATCAGATACAAGGCGCAATATTTGACGTGTATCGGGAAATGGGTTGTGGTTTTCTTGAGGCTGTCTATCAAGAGTGCACTGAAAAGGAGTTTTCAAAACGCGGGATTCAATTTGTTGCACACCAGGAACTGAAGCTTTTCTATAAAGGTGAGATGTTGCAGCAAACTTTTATTCCAGACTTTGTCTGTAATGAATCCATCATTGTTGAACTCAAAGCACTTTCTGTGATAACGGGCGCGCACAAGGCGCAGGTGTTGAACTACCTGAAAGCAACAGGACTGCGTTTAGGGCTATTAGTGAACTTCGGTTGTTATCCGAAAGCAACCGTTGAACGGATTGTGCTATGAAAATTTTTCGTGCCTTTCGTGTTTTTCGTGGACTGTGCTTATCTTTGGCTGATAGGTTTTTTTCTGGTTATTTTCCAATTCGCCAGGCTTCTCGAATATTGGTATCAAAATGGCTGCAAACCGCATGGATAGGCAATCTACAGGCCATAGGCCTGAACAGTGGCGTATTCATTGGTTCTTGGCTATGCATGCTTGTAGAACGCCATCTGGAGCGGCTTGCAGCGATGATGATTAAATCTCAGAAAAAACAGTTCGTCCACGAAAAACACCAAAAGCACGAAAAGAATCAAGGAGATAATATGCTGAAGATCGCCACCCAAAGGGTGAATAGAGAAAATACATCAAGCTGTTGATTATGTTCGTCCCTCTTCAGGGAGGCTACGCGCTGTATTTCGTGATTTTCGTGGATAGACTGAGATTTTCAGATTAACACCGATCAGAACACAAAATGGAAATCGGCACCCCGGTATTCCCTGGCAGAAACGGCAAATGGAGGCAGGTCAAAATAATGATGAAAATCCCGCAATTATTCGAGCGGATGGGGATTCGTGCCAAGCTGATCCTGATCTTCGTTGCCATCAAGGTGGTGCCGCTGGTGTTGCTTGCATGGTATGCCTGGCAGGCGGCGCAGGGGCTGGGCGAAGGGGTTTCGTCACGGGCGCTGGAGATGGCCGACGCCATGCGCGTCACCCAGCAGCAGACCGGCAAGACCGCCAACGACGACGCCGTGCGCGCACTCGACGAGCGTTCGCGCGAGGCCATCGAATCGCTGACCACCGATCTGGCGCGGCAGGTGGCCGACTTCCTGTACGACCGCGACAAGGAAGTGCTGCAGGCTTCCGCTCTTGATCCTTCCGAGGCCGCCTATCGCCGCTTCCTCGCCGGGCACACGCGCGAACTCTACGAACACGGCAAGTACGTGCCGACCGTCGACGGCAAGGGCTGGATGCCGCTTGATCCGTTCCGGGCCACGAATCCGGTTCGACCTCCATTGCCGGACAATGCCAAGGACTTCCACACCCGCCTTCCGGAAAATTACGGAGACAAAAAGCTGCAGCCGCTGTTTCTCGAAATGAGCTTCATCGACGTCGGCGGCATGGAAAAGGTGAAGGTTCAGCAGGGCGACCTGCTCAAGCCGGGGCTGCGCGATGTCAGCCGGCGCGAGAACACTTTCGTCAAGGCCGAAACCTACTGGCCGGAACTGAAAAAACTCAAGGCTGGCGAGATTTTCGTATCCGAAGTGATCGGCCCCTACGTTCGTACGCAGTGGATCGGTCCGTACACCAAGGCCAGGGCGGAGGAGTTGAAGAAACCCTTTACGCCCGAAGAATCCGGTTACGCCGGGCTGGAGAACCCGGTTGGCAAGCATTTCCGGGGCATCGTGCGCTGGGCGACGCCGGTCGAGAAGGGCGGGCGCATCGTCGGTTACGTGACGCTGGCGCTCGACCACGCGCACCTGATGGCCTTCAGCAATGGCGTTCGGCCGACCCCGGATCGCTTTGCCCCGATCGCCGACCCGGCGTCCGGTAACTATGCTTTCATCTGGGATCAGAAGAGCCGCTCGATCTCGCATCCGCGCGACTACTTCATCGTCGGCTACGACCCGGAAACCGGCCAGCCGGCACCGCCCTGGATGGACGGCGAGTTGTGGACTGAATGGAAAACCAGCAGCAAGCCCTGGCACGAATTCCAGCCGACGGTGCCGCCATTCCGCGACCAGTCACTCAAACGCAAGCCGGCGCCGGAGTCCGGCAAGTCCGGCAGCGTTGCCCTCGACTGCCGCTACCTCAACTTCTCGCCGCAGTGCCACGGCTGGGATGCGCTCACCGAGAACGGCGGCTCGGGTTCCTTCGTCATTTTCTTCTCCGGGCTGTGGAAGCTGACAACAGCCGCAACGATTCCCTATTACACCGGTCAGTACGGCGCCAGCAAACGCGGTTTTGGTTATGTGACGATCGGCGCCAACGTCGACGACTTCCACAAGGCTGCCACCGAGTCGGGCCAGCGCATCGATACGCTGATCGCCAGCGCCGACGGCAAACTCAAACAGGAACGCGAGGGCCTGCAAAGCGCCATCGGCGAACATCTGGCCAGCACCGCTTTCGGCCTCACCGCGTCGACGCTGGTGATGATCGTGCTGGTGATCGCCATCGCCATCTGGATGGCCGGCGTACTCACCAGTCGCATCACCGAAATGGGCGGCGGCATTCGCCGCTTCCAGGGCGGCGATCTGGCGCATCGCCTGAAAGTGCGCGGCGAAGACGAGATGGCCGATCTGGCGAAGTCCTTCAACCTGATGGCCAACGATGTGCAGCATTCCTTCGGCCGCCTGGAGGAAGCGCGCAGTTCGGCCGAAGAAGCCAACCGCATGAAGAGCGAATTCCTGGCCAACATGTCGCACGAATTGCGCACGCCGCTCAACGGCATCCTCGGCTTTGCAGAGTTGCTCGAAACCGAACTCGAAGATCCGACGCAACGCGAATATGCACAGACCATCCGGGTCAGCGGCGAGCATCTGCTCAGCCTGGTCACCGACGTTCTCGACCTGGCCAAGATTGAAGCCGGGCGCATGGACTTCAATCTGACTACTGTCGATCTGCCTGATCTGCTGGGCGGTGTGGTCGCCGTGCAGCGCGGGCATGCGCAGAAGAAAAACCTGTCGCTCGAACTGATCCCGGCCGGGATGCCGCCAGCGGTATTTGCCGATGGTGCGCGACTGCGCCAGGTTCTGCTCAATCTGACCAGCAATGCGCTGAAGTTCACCGAGCAGGGTGGCGTAACGCTGCGTGCCGTAAGTGAAGGCGAGCGCGTACGCATCGAGGTGCAGGACACCGGCGTTGGCATCCGGCCGGAAGATCAGGAACTTGTCTTCGAGAAGTTCCGTCAGAGCGAAACCTTTGCCACGCGTTGCCATGAGGGTACCGGGCTTGGGTTGACACTGGCCAAGCAACTGGTTGAACACATGGGCGGCGAGATCGGCGTAACATCGACGCCAGGCGTTGGTTCGATTTTTCATGTCGTACTGCCCGCAGCAAACGAGAAAGCGTAAACGAAATGACATCAGCGATGACAGCAACTCCGACGACAGGCACTCCCAGGAGCGTACTGGTGGTAGATGACGTGATGGTCAACCGCAGGTTGGCGGTAGCCATCTTCCACAAACTGGGCTGGCAATGCTCCGAGGTGGACGGCGGGAATGCCGCCCTCAACTGGCTTCGCAGCAATCCCGCCGTCGATCTTGTATTGCTCGACATCCGCATGCCCGACCTCAACGGCGAAGAAGTTTGCCGGGAGCTGCGCAGCGACCCCGCTTTCGCCACCTTGCCCATCGTGGCTTACACCGCACACGCCATGCAGATGGATATCGATCGTTTTCTGGCCAACGGCTTCAATGAAGTGCTGATCAAACCGATTTCCGTGCAGGGCCTGAGAGATCTGGTCACCGAACTGTTTCCCGACTGAGAGCCTGTGAAAATATCAAGAATCCACCGCAGAGCCGCAAAGGTGACCGAAGGAAATGCAGAGCCGCAGAGAAAACGCAGAGTAACCCCATTGTTTTTAAAGGTTTTCTCTGCGAAACCTTTGCGACTCTGCGCCTCTGCGGTGGGTGTTCAGGTATTTTTTCACAGCCTCTGAGCGCTTTGCAAAATTCAGGCATTCCTTCACAGTCGCTGACTCGGCTAGCTCCAGGAGCATGCAAATACATGATTCCTGGTAATCTTTTTATACCCATTCAGGTATTCATTTTTGCCGGTAGCGATTCTATAATTTTCCTATAACGCACGCGTCCTGATCCTGTTGTTGATCAAAGGCGAACCGCTCGGGAAAGACCCGAATAATTCATCCCCTTTTGATAAAGGGCAAGCGCGCCAAGGCGCGTTTTTTTGTTTGCGGGCATCTGCGCAAGCGCAACTTGCCAGGCACTCATCAACCTAGAAAAAGCAGTTCGTCCACGAAAAACACCAAAAGCACGAAAAGAATCAAGGAGATAATAAGCTGAAGATCGCCACCCAAAGGGTGAATAGAGAAAATACATCAAGCTGTTGATTTTGTTCGTGTCTTTCGTGATTTTCGTGGATAGACTGAGGTTTTTAGGATCAAGCATGGCAACCCGAAACCGTTCTTTTCAATGAATAAGGAGAAGGTTATGAACCTCGACTCATCCTCTGCCGAATTACAGCGCAGATTCAAGTCTGTTCGTCGCAACCAGTTGATCGAGGATAGCGAGCACGACAGTTACAGATTGCAGCAAAAGCCAGCCGAACCGTCGGTTTGTCCCGACTGCGGTGCCATTTTTCATGCAGGCCGCTGGCAATGGGGCAATCGTCAGCCCGAATCGGCAGAAGTGGTCTGCCCGGCTTGCCTCCGTATTCGCGATCAATTCCCTGCCGGCTACCTGCATATTCGCGGCGCGTTCTTCTCGGCACACCGTGGCGAAATTCTCAGTCTGCTCCAGCATCATGCGGAAAGGGTCCGGGAAGAACACGCCCTGGCGCGTATCATAAACATCAAGGATGAGGACGAGGGGCGCGAGGACGGCATTCTCGTTACCACCACCGATATCCACCTCGCGCGCACTCTGGGCGAAGCCCTGCACCATGCCTATAAAGGCGATCTGGATTTCCACTACAACGAAGCTGAAACCCTGTTGCGGATACATTGGCGGCGCTAATGCTTGGCAGTGTTCCATGAGGACGTTGTCGCTGCCTTCGGAAATTGCCAAGCGCCAAGGTTATATTGGCCCGAGGCCGGCTTGGACGCCCTTCGGGCTGTCTCGTTGAAATTACCCGGAATGCAGTATTGAAAAATCCCGGTTTCCGTGTAATCTCATACGTCATTAATTGTCTGGCGATGCAGTAGCAGGATTAACGGCAGTTTGTCCCTCAGCCATTGGTCAGAGACAAGTGCTTTTGAACCATCATTCCGGGTCAAGCCCGGAATGATGGTTTTTCAGTCTTGTGATCCTGTCTTCAACAACATCAACCGCATCAATATGGGGATAAACCAGCATGTTTTCTGCCTATCTCTCGCGGCAGTCACTCAAAACCAGAATCACACTCGCCATGCTGGCTATTGTTCTGTCGAGCTTGTGGTCGCTGTCGTTTTACGCCAGCCAGATGCTGCGCACGGACATCGAGCGTCTAATAAACGAGCAACAGTTATCTGCCGTGCCCGTGGTCGCCGCGCCGGTTAATACCGAACTCAACAGCCGGCTCTACACACTGGAAAATGTGCCTGGCTTGCCCAGTGGAACCCTGCGCGAGGTGTCGGCTGCAACGCAGAGCAGGTCCCAGTACATGTCGGCCGTATTGCCAGCCGAAGAAGTCTTTGCCACGATCCGCAACATGCAGCAGCACCTGCTGCTGGCCACCCTCTTCCTGACGCTGCTGGCGGGTGGGCTGACCTGGTGGGTGATAAGAGGCCAATTTTCGCCGCTGCTGGCTACCGTGAAAATAGTGGCTGAAACGCCGGATACCAGTAGCCCCCTGCCGCACTTTTCCAGCGCCAGGCGAGACGAAACCGGACAACTCATCGGTGCCTTCAACCGTTTGCTGGAAGCCCTGGGAAAGCGGGAATCGGCTTTGCAGGCAAGCGAGGCACGCTTTAACATTCTGTTACAGGATATTCCCGGAGTCGTCTATCAATTCCAGGTGATGCCGAAGGGGGAATGGGTTTTCCTTTACGTCAGTCCTTGGGTAATGAGCCTTTACGAAGTGTCGCCAGAAGAAGCCTGCGCTGATCACGACGCAATGATTCAGTGCATCATTCCGGAGGACAGAGCATCGTATCGGGAATCCATCGGGCACTCTCTAAGAACACTTACCCCCTGGCTGCACGAGCACCGTATTCGCACAATGAGTGGCTCGCTCAAATGGGTGCGCGGCCAGGCCGTGCCGGAAGTCAAGGCGGACGGAAGCGTGTTGTGGAACGGCATCCTCGTCGAGATTACGCTGCAGAGGCAAGCCGAAGAGGCCTTGCGGCAGCGCGTGCATTTTCAAAATGAGTTGTTCGATAACATTCCATTCATGCTCTGGCTGAAGGATGAGCAAAGTCACTTCCTGGCCGTAAATAAGGCATTTGCTGCCGGCATTGGGTGGCCGTCGGCACAATCATTGATTGGCAAGAATGACCTGGATATTGCACCGCCAGAAATGGCGGCACTTTACCGGGCTGATGACCTGTCCGTATTGGCCAGCGGCACCAGCAAGCAGGTCGAAGAATTGAAGAGAACAGACGGGCAGCAACAATGGTTCGAAACCTATAAATCTCCTCTCGTGATCGATGGTCGCATTGTCGGCACAGTCGGATTTTCCTGTGACATCACCTTGCGAAAGCGCAACGAAGCGGCATTGATCGCGGCCATGACCGAATCCGAAAAAGCCAATCATTCCAAGTCGCGCTTTCTGGCGGCGGCGAGTCATGACCTGCGGCAGCCGCTCTCGGCGCTCTCGCTGTATGTTGGTGTACTGAAGAGTCGTTCCACGCCGGAGAACGCCAAACTGGTGGGCAGCATTCTGGATTGCGTCGATAGCCTGTCTGCTCTGCTTACTGATCTGCTCGACGTCAGCAAACTGGACGCAGGCGTGGTCATCCCCAAACTGACCGATTTTCCTCTCGACGAGTTGCTGACTTCGCTTGTTACCGTCCATTCCGCCGAAGCCGGGCTGAAGGGCTTGCGCCTTCGCACGCGCAGTACTGGCGCCTTTGTGCGTACCGATCAGATCCTGTTGCGTCGGGTGCTCGGCAACCTCGTGGACAACGCCCTGCGCTATACCGAGAAAGGCGGCGTGCTGATCGGCTGCCGGCGCCATCAGGGCAAACTGTGGGTCGAAGTCTGGGATAGCGGCATCGGTATTGCTGAGGACCAGACCGAATACGTTTATGAAGAGTTCAGGCAGCTTGGTGATGATGCACGAAACCGGGGCAGTGGCCTGGGTCTGGCGATCGTGGCCAAGACCGCAAAATTGCTTGGCCTGCAGATCCGTCTGCGCTCACGGCCCGGTCGTGGCTCGATGTTCGCCATCGAACTCCCGCCGGGCCGGGTGGTTGCACCTGCGCTTTCGTGGGACCAGCGATTTGCTGATAGATCGCTCAGGATCGGTGTGGTTGAAGACAATGCCAAAGTCCTGGGGGCGCTGGTTCTTGCGCTGGAGGATGCCGGTCATGAAGTGGTGGCGGCGACGACCGGTGCGGAACTTATGGCAGGCCTTAGCGAGCGGAGGCCGGATATCGTGATTTCGGATTACCGTCTGGCCGACCATGAGACCGGATTTGATGTGATCCAGAACGTAAAGAATGTTTTTGGCCATGATCTGCCCGCGCTAATCATTACCGGTGACACCGACCCGGCGCTGATCCGCAGCATGGCCGACCGGGGCATCGCGGTGTATTACAAACCGCTGCAGATTGAATTATTCCGGGTATTCATCAGGGAAGTGGCAGAACGGAGAGCGTCATGAAATTGCGCGTCTTGCTGGCCGATGACCACATGCTATTCCGCACGGCGCTGCGCATGGTCCTGGAATTGGCCCCCGATATCGAAGTCGTCGGCGAAGCGGCGGACGGCCTCAGCGTGCTCAAGGCCGTTGGCGAGTGCAACCCGGATGTGGTGTGCATGGACCTGAGCATGCCCAATCTGGACGGCATTGAAGCGACACGACAGCTTCTGGCCATCTATCCCCAAGTGAAGGTCATCGGCCTGTCCGCCCATGTCGAACCGCAGCGGGTTGCCCAGATGATCAATGCCGGCGCACTTGGCTACGTCCTCAAGATGGACGTCGGCAGCGAGTTACTTCCGGCCATTCGCTCCGTGAGCCGAAATCAGACCTATCTCAGCACCGAACTCGGCCTTCAGGGCGTTACCGACCTGGCAAAGTATGCAATGCAGGTCGGCGACGCGGGCCAGTGAGAGCGCGCTTCGCTTATCCACCCTACGGGCTGCCAATTCATGCGGGTCACAGGAGGGTTGTTGTCGCAGGCTCGCGATCATCGAACTGCCGCTGTTCAACCCCTGCAAAAATCAAATTTCAACCGCAATTTCCCCTCACCCCTGACTCTTCACGCAATTGCTTCCGCATCCTTTCACTGCCGGTTTTCTCCAGAGCACGCAGCCGTTCGTAGAGTTTTCGTTCTTTCTGCGACAGTTTTTCCGGCATTTGCACCATCAGGTGCAAAAACAAATCACCGCGCCGGTCGCTGCCGAATTCGGGCAGGCCTTTGTCTTTCAGACGCAGGACGGTGCCGGATTGAGTGCCGGGTGGAATGTGCACGCTGGCGGGGCCTTCCAGGGCCGGTACTTGCCACGTGGCGCCGAGCACGGCATCGGTCAAGGCGATGGTTTCCCGGCGGACCAGGTCGGCGCCGCTACGTTCGAAGCGCGGATCGTGCCGCGTATGCACTACCACCAGCAGATCGCCGGCGTTGCCGCCGGCGTCGGGACTAGGCATTCCCTTGCCGGCAATGCGCAGCACCCTGTCTTCAGCAATGCCGGGCGGGATGTTTACCGTCAGGGTTTCTTCCAACTCGATCTGTCCGGTACCGCGACACTCCGCACAGGGTCGATCGATGATGCTGCCACACCCGAGACAAGTGGTGCACGGGCTGATCAGTTGCGTCACGAAATGCGGATCAACTCCGAGTTGGCTTTCGGTGATGAGCCCCGAGCCGTTGCAGACGTGGCATCTGCGGGCGGCGGTGCCGCCCTGGCCGCCTTTGCCCTGGCAGGCTGGGCAGGTGGCCGGATGGCTCAGGCGAACGGTCTCCTCGCCCCCGTGCGCTACCTGTTCCAGCGAGACGATGATGCTGACTTCGATATTCGTTCCCCGTTTTGGCACTTTAAGTGCTTGGCGGCCACTGATCAGTTCGTCGAAATTGATGCCACCAAACAGATCCTGTTCGCTGAAGGCAGCGACGCCGGGAAATCCGTAGGCATCGTATTTGCTGCGTTTCTTCGGGTCGGAGAGGACGGCATAGGCCTCGGCGACTTCCTTGAAACGATCTGAAACTCCTGGCTCCTTGTTGCGATCCGGGTGATATTTCATGGCGAGTGGGCGGAAAGCGTCCTTGATCGCCTTCAGACCGGCGTCTTTAGCGATGCCAAGAACGGCGTAGTAATCGCGCTGAGGCATATCAAGAATGGCAACACTCCCGGCTATCAGTCAAACAACAGCAAGCAGCAACGTGGCTAATTACGCAGCCACACTGCAATATATTATTTTCCCGCCCCCTAACGGGCATGGCTTTGCAAGGCGTCCCAAATTATGAAAGTCATGCCCGTTTCCCTCACCCCCGACCCCTCTCCCAGAGGGCGAGGGGAGGTTTGAGAGCCGCTAACGCGACTTTCACGCTAAACGCGCAACCGCTGGTACATGCCCGTCAGTTCGGTTTTGGCAACAACATGGCCTTGCATCGCTTTTTCCAGGGCGGGCCGGTCCGGGGTTTTCAAGTCCGGCAGCACCCTGTCCAGCGCGTAAAGCGTGTAGCGATAGCGATGTTTTCCACGTGGCGGGCAAGGCCCGCCGTAGCCGGTCCGGCCCCAGTCGTTCATTCCCTGCAGGCATCCCAGTGGCAGATCCTGGGTGGTCACCCCTTCTTCAAGATCACCGGAAAAGGGCGGAATGTTGTAAAGCAGCCAGTGCACCCAGGGCCTGTCGGGAGTCTCCGGGTCGGGTGCGTCGGGGTCGTCGACGATCAGAACGAGACTGTTCGCTCGCTCCGGAGGCCGCGTCCAGAAAAGCGGCGGTGACATATCCCAGCCATCGCAGGTGTAGCGCGCAGGAATCATGTTGTTGTCGCGAAATGATTCGGATACCAGTGTGAATCCCATAGCCGTCTCCTCGGTTACCGTGAAAGTCGTGTGAGCGATTCCCATCCCATCCTCATCCAGGAATCAAGCCTGCACGCTAAAGAAAGCCCCCTCTGATGGGCGTCGGCTGCTGCTTCGAATGATGATATAAGAATCGGTAATAAGCTTAAGTCTCAAACTTTTCGGCCTCAGCAAAAATACCCGCATGCAAGTATTTTGATTAAAGGTTTTCAGGGATTTAATCAGGGGCAGATTGCCGCTTCGGATTACATCCTTTCGCTTTCCGAGTCATGAAACAGGGTCCGCCGAGAGCCTGTGAAAATATCAAGAATCCACCGCAGAGGCGCAAAGGCGCAGAGAAAACGCAGAGTAACCCCATTATTTTTAAAGGTTTTCTCTGCGAAACCTTTGCGACTCTGCGCCTCTGCGGTGGGTGTTCAGGTATTTTTTCACAGCCTCTGAGGTGCTGGATAACGCTACTGGAGCAGAATTCGTACGGAAAATACAAAATCGTTGTCGAAATACAGTTCGAATACCAAAAAGCAGGTATCAATTTGAGCAGATTTGGGTATTCGTTAGCGCCGGGCAAGATTGTAGAATTTTGACCATGAAAGAATTTCTGCTTGCAATCCTGTTTGCCTTGATCCTCGCTGGTTGCGAAGGGCCAAAGGACAAGGTCGTGCCAAAGGTGATGGCGAAATGGGTAACGGAGTTGAAGCCCTCTATCGACAAACTCAGCGTGAACGACAGGAAGCTGTTTCTTGGTTTCCTGATGCGCGCAAAACTGGGTGAGGCGCTTGGCGAAAAGCCGATAGAAGAAGGGCTGACCATCGGCAAGATCATCGAACAGCAAAAAGCCTGGGTTGATGATGAAGTGAGGAAGGAAGTCGAAGCCAGATTAATGAATGGAAGATTTGAAGTAGAGCGCGCCGCGCTCAAGAAAGCCGTTGGCGACCTGCTGAACGTCACGGTCCTGGACCTCAGACTCGAAAAAAAGGGGCATGCCGAAAATCAGATCGTCAAACTCGGTTTCGAAAACAAGGGGCAGAAGGACATTCGCGGCATACGCGGCTCGATCCGATTCATCGACATCTTCGACAATGAAGTGGGCGTGGTCAGTGTCAGTTATGCCGATGGTTTGAAGGCTGGTGCTTCAGGCAGTTGGGCAGGAGCGCGCCGTTTCAACCGCTATCTCGAATCGCACCAGGCGCTCGCCAGTCTTGAACAGGGACAATACACATCGCGCTTCGATCCGGAAATGATCGTTTTCGCCGACGGACAAAAACTGGTCGTCAAACAGTGAGGTGACCAGGGTAATTTTTTCTGCCCGCTAACCCATTGATTTGCCGTCACCCCCACCGCCGTCATTCCGGGCTTGACCCGGAATCCAGACTCCTCCATCTGATCAAGATGTTAAAAAACCTGTTTGATAAACGAACTGGCTCTGCATTTCCTTCGGTCAGATTCCGGGTCAA
>NZ_JBMOJE010000050.1:0-33741 GCF_049316945.1 Propionivibrio sp.
GCGGCACGACTGGAAAGATGGCCGTTCTCGCCGGGCGCAACTTCATTGGCTGCGAGATTTCAAGCGAGTACATGGAGATAGCCAGAGCCCGCATAGAAGCCGCCATCGCATCGCCAAGCCAATCTGAACTGTTCAAGGCCGCATGAGCGGAATGCTCAACGGTATCTCGCTCGGAAACCCATTATGAGACAACAAATGTCGGCTTTTCTTGAAGAATTGCAATTTTATGTTTCACGCCCAATAGACCAAGCGTGCTTAGAGCGTTCAAAAGCTGAGACGATCCGCTCAACAAAGGCAATAGGAACACATTTTAGGCTAACGCTTCACTTCCTTCTGTGGAGCTTAATTGAGTGGTCAGAGCATCTAGCGATGATTGCAATTTCAGTCTTGCAGAGGATTTTTCGGGAAGTGAAATGATGATTATTGCGTATTGCATGGTGGGTTCCATGATGATTGCTACGCAGAATGCGTTTTGACGTACTCACGCAGCGCAGCATCCACTCTTGTCTGCCAACCTGGGCCAGTAGATCGGAAGAATTCAACCACCTCCGGAGATAGCCTCAACGCAGTAGGAACCTTGCGCGGCATCTTCTGTGCTCCACGCTGGCCGCGCAAGATGCGTAATTCTGCAATGGTGGAATCTACGCCTCCACCATGAGTCAGGATGGCTTTGCTCCAGTCTATCGAGTTTGCTGAGTCGCCGTCAGGGGCGGCATCAATAACCGCAGCCCATTCTTCCTCAGTTTTTGGAAATGAAGTCGGCGTATTTTCGGCTTTTGCTTTTGTCGGCATTTCGGCAGGAGAAAACATGCGCCCCGGATTCGCGCTCAGTCCATAACAGTACGACCACACGCCCATTAAGCCATGCAATGCTTTCAAGGCGCTGCTCTCCGTAAGCTACGCGGTCATCCTCGGTGGTCAGCAAAGGGTAATCAAACGCTGTTTCAACGTCGGCCAGATCAATTCCATGTTTGGTTATGTTGGCTTGGCGTTTTGATTCGTCGAAAGTGACCATTCCAAATTGTAGCTGCGTTAAGGCTTTTGTTCAAGCAGATTGTATATACGCTCAACTTATCCCCACATCCTTTCTCATGTCCAAAAAAAATGCTGGCTGTTGACTGTATAACAAATCCTATCGTACAACTCTAAGGATTAGGCAATGACATTTGATGACATCGACACTCCAGCAACTACCGAAGAACTCGGCGGAATCGCTGACGACGCAGTGATCGAAGATCAGGCGCAAGAAGTAGCGGATGAACCCGTTGATGACGCGCCAGAAGCCGAAACCCCCGCAGCAAAGGCCGAGCCAGAGCGGGAGCAAGTCATTCCGCGCGCCCGGTTCGATGAGGTCAATGCCAAGTACCGCGCCAACCTGGAAGAAGTCGAGCGTCTGCGCTCCGAATTGAACGCCTCCAAGACCGTTCAATCGCCTGTAGTTCAAACAGCAACAGATACCGACGTGTCGGCAGAACTGGCTGAACTGGCGCGGCAGGAATACGACGCCATGATCGAGGGCGACCGCGACAAGGCAGTGGAACTGAAGCTGAAGCGCGAAGAAATCCGCGAGTCTCGTTCAAAACAGGCCGCATTTGCGATGATGCAGCAAGAACGTGATGCTACAGAACAGGCTAATGCGCAAAAGACCATCCTGTCTGAGGTTAATGCGACGGTGGCTCAAGCGCTTGAAGCGTTCCCGTTCCTTGATAGCAATTCACCCGATGCCAATCCAGAGGCGATTGCCGAGGTCGTTGAATGGCGCGACTTCTACATCGCAAAAGGCGAGGCGCCCGCTGCGGCACTGGCCAAGGCTACGAACAAGATTGCTCCGCAGTACGCTAATGCAGCGCCAGTAGCGCCAGTGACCAAGCCGGACACACGGAAACAAGCCGCACTGGCACGTAACGCCAACGAATCGAAGCAACAAGCACCGTCACAAGTCGCCGGGGTAGGCAATCGAACCAATCCGCCGCTTATGAAGGTTGAAACACAGGCTCAGTGGGAAAAGCTTTCAAAAGATGATCGCGCCACCCTGCTGAACTGAGTAGCAAGGGTTGCTGCGCCCTTTAAGCAGCCGCCTCGGTGAGCGTATCACCGATTCCGCCATGGGTAGGCGGTAAACGCCCCGGTTCTCAGACCGTCATTCTGTGACCCCCGCGACCTTGAAGCGGTATTCGAGGCGTGTGTTGGCACGTAAGCCAGCGATAGCAGCATTTTCGTTACTTATAGGAGGCCATAATGGCTTATACCGCTCTGGGCGCACAGCAGCCCGTACAAAAACAGGCATGGGTAAAAGAATCTATCCGTGTTTTCCGTGAGAATTTCTTCTTCACCAAGTTCATGGGAACGGACGAGAACAACATCGTTCAACTCGTCACCGAACTCAAGCGCACTGAAAAAGGCGATCGCGCTCTGATTGGTCTGGTCTCTGATCTTCAGGGTACCGGCATCGTCGGCGACAATGACATCGCCGGTCGTTACGAAGCGCTTGACGCCAACTGGATCGAGATTCATACCGACCAACTGCGTAACGGCGTGAAGTCCAAGGGTCGTGTCGATGACCAGCGCTCTGTTCTCTCCTTCCGCGAAGAAGCGCGTGACCGTCTGGCGTACTGGAAGGCCAACTTGCTTGAAGAGTTGTTCATCCTGACCGCTTCCGGCATCGGTTATGACCGCATGACCAACGGCTCCCTGCGTGCTGCAGGTGCTCAGGACTCGCTGCTTGATCTTGACTTTGCCGCTGACGTTACCGCACCGACGAGCAATCGCTGGTTTGCCGGAAACGGTACCAACCTGGTGGCTGGCGATACCTCAACCATCACCACGTCCTACGTTCCCAAGTACGGCACGGCGGTTGATGCCATGGCCGAAGCCAAGACCCGTGGCTTGAAGCCGTTGCGCATCGATGGCAAAGATCACTATGTCTGGCTGATGCACCCGAAGACCTTTGCCCGTCTGAAGAAAGATGCTGACTTCCGCGATGCCGTTACGCAAGGCAGCAATCGCGGCGACGCCAATCCGGTTCTGTCCGGCGCAACTGTCACCATTGATGGCCTGATTATCCACACCAACAACCGCGTCTATAACACGGCGGGTCTGGCTTCGGGCAGCAAGTGGGGTTCTGGCGGCGCGGTTGATGGTACCCGTTCGCTGTTGATGGGTTGCCAATCGCTGGCTTTCGCCGATCTGTGGGGCAACCACACTTGGTACGAAGGCAAGGACGACGACGATGCCAAGGACAAGATCACCATCGGCATGTACACCGGCCTGCTCAAGCCACGCTACAAATCCCGCTCGGATAACAACACCGTGCAGGACTTCGGCCTGATGGCGCTGGACTTCACCCTTTAACAAACCAAAAAGGAGGGCGGCAAATGGCCCCCTCCCTTTAAGGAGTATCAAAAATGGCAATTACAAAAGACATTAACCGGCAGGAAATTCTTTCTGCTCTGGTTACGATCAACGTGGCCGATGTTCTCGGCAAGTCAGGCGTTGCGCAAGCTGCAGTGTCCATGCCGCCGAATTGCATCGTTATTGGTGGCGCCATCGTCACGCGCACGGCGTTCAACTCGGTCACTTCGGACGTTCTGTCTGTTGGCGATGCTGGTTTGGCAACGCGCTATCTGTCGGAGTCCAGCGTTGCGGTCGCCGGCACGGCAGCGCTTGTTCCTACTGGCTATTTGACGCCGGGAACAACCTCAAGTGCGTCTGGCGATATTTTCGTCACATGGACTGGCGTTGGTACGGCGCCTTCAACCGGTCAAGTTCAGCTTCGTGTTGATTATGTCCAGGTCGGCCGCTCTGAGTATTCGCAAGACTAAGAAGCAAACAAAGGGGGGCCCCGGCTCCCCTACTTCCATTTGACTAGACTAGAGGTAGCAATGAAACTGAAATCGCCTACAGACGAACCGATCTGCGTATCACTGACCAACGGCACAGGAATTCGCATCCCGCCAGAAGGCCGCGACGTTCCTTCAGAGTTTTTCAAGGCCGCTGTGCTGAACGGTGCGGTACCCATGGAAGACGATGGAAAAGCCTTGGAACAGAACGTCATCAAGCCGGATCACGAGGCGACTATTGCGGCGATTGTCGAAGGCGTCAAGACGATGCTGGTGGATAACCCCAACGACTTCGTAAGCACCGGCCTGCCCAATCGCAAGGTTCTTGGCAAGGTCGTCGGATTCTCTGTCGATGCGGCAGACCTCGAAACCGCTTGGTCGAAAGTGCAAGCCGAAGCCGCTGAAATCAAGTTGGCGTAATCATGAACCTGGGCGAACTCATTGCTGAATCTCGCGTTGTGCTGTGCGACGTGGAGAAACCCACGTTCTGGTCTGACGAATGGCTAACCAGCACCATCAACGAAGCAGAGCAAGAGGCGTGTATTCGAGCCAGGTTGATCGAGGACAGTTCCAGCGTGGCGACAAGTATCGACATTGATACCGCAAACAAGCGCTATCCGTTGCATGAGTCAGTGCTTGATGTGCTTGAGGCGTGCCTTGAAAGCAATACGACCTATCCAGTTGCCGGCTGGACGCTGACTGAATCCAACTTTGTTTTGTACGACTACCCGAAAGCCGACGATGTTGTGCTGATGACCGTTGTGCGACTTCCGCTGTCGGCCATGGAAAGCGATACCGACACGCCTGAAATCAGGACGCAGCACCACCAAAAGCTGATTGATTGGGTGAAGTACCGCGCCTACAGCGTTCAGGATGCCGATGCTTTCGACCCGCAAGGGGCAGTCAGGGCACTGGGAGCGTTTGAGCAAGCGTTCGGCCCCCGGCAAACCGCGAATGTGCTGAGAAAGCACAAAGGGAAGCAGCAACGCGTGGTGGTTATGACTCCGTTTTAGCAGAGAAAAATGCTGGCTGTTCCTGCCACCATTGGTTCATTAAATGTGAGCAGGTGAAATATGTCAGTAATCAAAGACATCGCGCTGGTTCAGGGCAAGACCTTCACCGACATCATTCGCTGGTCTTCAAGCCCCATCGTGCGCCGCGCCATCACAGGAATCTCGGTGGCTACCGGCGCGCCGATCATCGCCATCGATACAACGGGCTTGCCGGATGGCTGGCCGGTCTGCATTGTTGGCGTCAAGGGCATGACTGCACTCAACGTGGCCGACCCGGAAAAGATCAAGGATGCCGAGTACCACGAGGCAACTGTACTCGGCGCTACCTCCGTAGAATTGAACGAGATCAACGGGGCCGACTTCAAGGCATGGATTTCCGGCGGCTTCGTGCAGTGGAACACTCCCGTCGATCTGACCGGCATCACGGCCAGGCAGGACATAAAGGACAAAGTGGGCGGCACGGTGCTGCTGAGTCTGACCACCGAGAATGGCGGCATCACCATCGACACATCTCGCAAGACCTTCAAGCGCACCATCGCTGCCTCGGTACTCGCCGCCGCGAACTGGAGCAAGGGCGTCTTCGACTTCGAGGCCGTCTCGAACGATGTGGAACCTGTCGTAACTGCGCTGGTGACTGGCAAGGTCACGCTCTCCAAAGAGGTAACAACGTGATGGACCAGACAATCATCAACGCGATCATCGCCGGCTCCGGCGCGGCCTTCGCCTTCATCCTGAAGATCATCTGGGAAGGGCTACGAGAATTGCAGAAAGCCGACGTGGAACTGGCAGCGCAGGTGCACGCAGTGCGCTTGATGATGGCCGACAGCTATATCAAGAAGGACGACTTCGAGCGAATGACCAGCGCCATCTTCGTCAAGCTCGACAAGATCGAAAACAAACTTGATGCAAAGGCCGACAAATGACCATGTTCGCTCCCGCCCCACTTAATACTGCCCCGGCTGAATGGGTTCTTGTTCGTGAAATATTCTCCGAGCCGCGCAATGGCCGCGAGGGCTTCACGCTTGGCCGCTTGTACTTTTCCGAGGGCGACGAGCAAGTCTGCTTCACGCTCGAAGATCAGGACCGCCACCTCGAAGACGGCAACGGCAAGATGTACGGCAGGACAGCGATCCCGACCGGGCGCTATGAACTGACGATGTATAACAGCCCGAAGCATGGGCGGGTGCCATTGTTCCACGGCGTCGATGGGTACTCATATGTCGAAATCCACAAAGCGAACCACGCCGAAGAACTCCTCGGCTGTGTGGCAGTCGGTGCGTGGCGGACGCTCGATGGCGTCTCTGGGTGCGCGGGCGTTCTTGCCGACATCGTTGCTGAGATGGGTAAAGCGCGCATCGCCGCCAAGAAAGTGTTCATCACGGTAAAGCGGGCGTAATGAAACTGACCATCGACTTCATGGCGTACATGGCCCTCGGGTTCATCTGTGCTGCCGGGTTGGTCGGTATCGGGCTAATGCTTCACGACGTGTTCGGGTGATAGCGATGGAACTGATCTTCGACGTGATGGGGTTTGCGGCACTGAGCGTCATGGTGCCAATGCTACTGATATGCGTCGTGGTCGTACTGAGTCGAGTGTTCGGATGATGGAGATTGAATCATGGCTCAACAGGCATCGGGTACGCAGCACTTCGATTGTGTCAATCGCAATGTGGATGCTTGTGGATTGCCAGTTGTGGGCCAAGCAGTTTGCCATGGGCAACCCCCGCGATGGATTGGAAATTGCAGCAATCATCGTTGCTGTGACCGGCCCTGCCACCCTTTTAGCCGGATGGGCCTTCAAGATCATGCAGGAAAGTAAACACATATGAAAACGCACATCTACCCGGTCGACGACCTGAAACCACATACCACGGACAGCGATACGTGCTGGTGCAATCCTTGTGTTGACGACGAACTGGTTATCCACAACGCGATGGACGAACGGGAAACCTACGAGCAGGGAAGGAAACTGCAATGAACCCCTTGCTCCTAATCAAGTTCGGACCCTACGTGGTCATTGCCCTGCTCGTTGCGGCTTGGGGGGTCCAGACCGCTCGCCTGAGCAACGCCAAGCTCGAACTGGCGAACTACAGGATCGAGCAGCAGCAGATCATTCAGCAGCAGATCGACGACGCAAACAAACGCAGAACGGAGACAGCAAATGCGTATCGTGAAAAATCGCAGCAACTCGCGCTATCTATCAAAGCTGGTGAAGTCTTTAAGCGCTGCATTGCTGCTGGTAAGTGCGGGGTGCAGCAACAGCCCCGTGATTGTTCCGGCCTCCGTCTATCGGCCTCCATCAGCCCTGATGATTCCGGCCCCCAGCCAGTACCTTTTACCGGAAACGATGCAGCGCTCAACGACTGCGCCGTAACGACCTTGCAACTGAACACGCTGCAAACCGACATCGAACAGCAAGACGGATATTGAGCGATGACCACGCTATTCCCCACCGCGCTCGATGTGCTGACCAACCCGGTCAGCGGCGACCTCATGACGGGGCACGCGGCACAGCACGCCAACGCGAACGACGCGATTGAAGCGCTGCAAGCAAAAGTGGGCGTCGACGGATCAACTGACCCGGCCAGCCTTGAGTACCGGATTGCTGGGCGTGCAATGTGGATTGCCGGCGTGCCGCTGTCGGGGCATCGCCTTGTCGTACTCGGTGAAAATAACCGGGCACGCTACGCGGAGTTCGACGACCTGGACAAGATGCTCGGGTTGTCGACGCACGCCGCTGTCGTCGGGGCGTACCTGGACGTGGCGCTTAGTGGAACGGTCGTCGAGTCGAGCTGGAACTGGCGCATTGGCTTGCCGATTTATGCCGGCCCGCTCGGGACGTTGACCCAGATACCTCCCGTTACCGGGGCGAGCGCCGTCGTAGCGCTGGCAAGCGCTGCAAATACTATTTCCCTCACCCGGCAAACACCGGTTTTCATAGCTTAAAGGAACCACAATGGCTCAACCACAGAAAGTCATCGCACTCCAGTCCGGTCGTCTGCAAGAGATTTTAATCGAGTCCGTTGCTGCCACAACCGGCGCAACGGATGCTTCAAAGCTGATCCGCACAGGTTCAGACGGACGTATTGATCAGACAATGATGCCACCGGGTGTTACCGCCGATGTCCTGTCAATTGTTGCAACGGAAGACTTGAGCGCAGGTAACTTCGTCAATATTCACGTCGGCGGCGTTCGCAAGGCAGATGCCTCAGCGGTCGGCAAGGAAGCGGACGGTTTCGTTCTGGCCGCTGTTCTGTCAGGCCAATCCGCAAGTGTCTATTTTGAAGGCCGCAACACCTCACTGACGGCGCTCACCGTAGGCGCTCGATATTACCTGTCGGGAACCATTGCCGGCGAACTGACTGCAACCCCGCCGTCGGCGAGCGCCAGTGTCGTGCAGTACCTTGGTCGTGCTACCGAGGCGACGAGCTTGTCGTTTGAAGCGACCGACGGCGTGATTCTCTCGTAATGGCTGAACATCGCCCTTTGGTATTAGTTGATGGGCGGGTTCGCGTTCTTCCGATTGGCGATACCCTGCCGGGTGTCTCTGGCGCCTCTGGGGTGAGAACGTGGAAGGAACCAGTGAGCGTCCGTAATGGCGGCGATCCGCAGATCGTATTCGTTGATAGCGGCGATGTAGTAATGAACGAGGTGTACTGATGTTACATGTGAACATACTTCCCGCCGACCGGCATGGCCCGTTTAGCTACATCTACGCAGACGCCACGGCGCGGGAGGCCGCAAGCGGGCTTGTGGCGGGTGATGTTGGAAAACTTGCGTTGCAACTGAGCGACAGCACGTTGTGGGTTGTCGCGGGAACGTCTCCGATTTCATGGACGGGCGTGACGTACATTCACCCAGCGAATCATGCCGCGTCGGTTATCACGCAGGATGCGTCAAATCGTTTTGTCACCGATGCGGAGAAGGCGTCCTGGACATCAAAACAGCCAGCAGGTACTTACGCAGTTGGAACCGGTTTTGCTAATGGGCCGAACTCGGGGGACGAAACACTCGCTACGATCAAAGCCAAGTTAGGCGTCACCGTTCTGTCAGGCGACAACACCGGAGATCAAATCCTCCCCACACTGTCTAGTCTCGGCGCACAAGCCGCACTCGTATCAGGAACCAGCATCAAGACAGTAGGAGGCGTATCGCTGCTTGGCAGTGGGGATATTCCCGCCTCGCCCGTACGCATGAACCCCTCGACGATCACCGAAAATCTCACCATCCCCTCCGGCTACAACGCCGCATCCACCGGCCCTTTGGCGATTGCTGAAGGAACCACCGTCACCCTTAACGACAATTCAATCTGGAGCATTCTGTAATGAGCAAACTAATCGTGCGCGAAATCGCTGGCAAAGACGGTCAGCCGGTCGCCTTCCCCAACGGCATCAAGATCGGTTCGGCGCAAGCCGGGACGGTCAATAACATCGGCCTGGCCGGGCAGCAAGGCTTCGGTGTCGGCATCTGCCCCGGCCCGTTACCCGCAGGATTCGGCGGCTTATTCGGCTACCAAGACCCGGCCTCGGACAACTACGGCAACTACCAGTACAGCGACGGATCGGTCATGGTCTGGATTCCGGCGTTTTATTACAAGTACGGTACCGGGGCCAACGGCAACGCGATCAACATCGTGACCATCAAGGCGTTTTCCGAATACGCCGATGTCGCCACTGCCAATGCCGCGGGTTACGCGCTGCACCGGGCGTTTTACGACGGTGGCGCGGTGCAGCCGGGCTTCTTCCGTGACAAATACGCGGCCAGCAACAACGGCGGAATCGCCTCCTCGTTGCGTAACGGCATCCCGTTATCCAGCGCCATTCGTGGCGGCATCGCTAATACTGCATTCGCCTCGCTGGCTGGCGCACCGTCAAACACCCATGGCGGCGCAATCGCCGTCTGCAAAACCCGTGGCGCCAACTTCTTCGTTACCCCGCGCTTCATGTCTGCGGCCATTGCCTTGCTGGCCCTGGCGCATGCGCAAGCCAGCAGCAACACCACTTACTGCGCCTGGTATCACGCCACCAACAATTTCCCCAAAGGCTGCAACAACAACGCCCTGGGCGATGCGCAAGACGCCGCGATCCTCTACGTCGCCGACGGCTCAGCCACCGGCTGCGCAAAGACCGGCAGCGCCAACCTGTTTGCACGGACCACGCACAACGGCCAAAACTCCGGCATCTGCGACGACAACGGCAATATCTACGGCGTCACCCCCGGCATCACCTCGGACGCCACTAGCTACTACCTGCTAAAAACATCGGTCGCCATGAAGAACGTCACCGGCGGCAACACGCTGGCAACGGACTTGTGGGGAGCCACCGGGCTGGCCGCGCAGTACGACAACATCGGCGCTACCTATGGCGCGCTCTGGGCCACAGGCGCCAATCGCTTAACGACGTTTGGCAGCGCCACGCAGGTACTCAGCGAGTCGGTATCCGGAACGCCGTGGAATGCAGCCGGGATGGGCATCCCACTGGTCGGCGGCGTCGGCGGCAGCAACGCCTTCGGCAATGACCAACTGTACGACTACAATCCGAACGAAATGTTCCCGCTCTCCGGCGGCAACTGGGGCGACGCCTCGGCCGCCGGGCTCTGGATGTTGCATCTCTACCATGTGCGGGGCAACGCGCACAGCAGCGTGGGTTGCCGCGCGGCCTGTTATTTGTAGTCTGAGCGATAGCGAGGACTTGACCTTATGGGACTTCACGACGAAGCCAGGTTGGACCAGAAGTTCATCGCTCTGGCCAAGCTGATGAATATCCACCTCAACCACTTCCCGGCTCACGAGAAGTACGGACTGGCGCTGGAGATCCGGCGCACGGCCTATGAGGTGTATGCCTTTATCGTCGAGGCCCAAAAGCGTTATCAGAAGAAAACAACACTGACCAATCTCGATGTACGCCATGAGCAGTTGCGCATGCTGGTGCGCCTGGCGTATGAGATGGGGTATTTTGAATTCAGCAACGGAAAGAAAGCGGACAGATCCCGCGAAGAACTGGCCGAGCACCGTTATCTGGCGTTATCGCGCCTGATAGACGAGCTTGGCCGCATGATCGGCGGCTGGATCGTCGCCGATCGCAAAGCAATCGAACAACGGGAAGCGTCTTAACATGTGCCCGATCTCCGGCGGCAACTGGAACAACGCCTCGAACGCCGGGCTCTGGATGTTGAATCTCAACAATGTGCGGGGCAACACGAACAACAACGTGGGTTGCCGCGCGGACTCAATTTCACCCCCTCAAAGGCTGATCCTTGGCCATAGTGGAATTCAGGGAGACGCTTTCCGGCGCGGGGTCGCCAGCACCACGGCAACCCCGGCGAAATCGGCCGGCTTCCGCCTTTCTGGTAGGGCGGCTTTCCGTCTCGAAGGCCAGGCGTCATGAAGCGCATCGGCTACCTGTACGACCTCACCTTTACCCCGGCGGCACTACTCGCCGCCTTTCATGCCGCCGCGCGCCACAAGCACGGCAAGCGCGCCTGTTTCCTGTTTGAAAAACACCTGGCCAGCAACCTCGACACCTTGCACAGCGAGCTGGCCGAGGGCCGCTACACGCCTCGACCCTATTACAGCTTCATGGTCTACGAGCCCAAGCCCCGGCGCATCTATGCCCCGGCCTTTCGAGACCTGGTCGTACAGCACGCCGCCTATGCCGTGGTCGGCCCGATCTTCGACCGGGGCTTTATCGACCAGTCCTTCGCCTGCCGTACCGGCAAGGGCACGCACAAAGCCGCCGACTATGCCCAGGCCGCCCTGCAAGCCTGCCCGGCCGGCAGCTACACGTTAAAGCTGGACATCCGCAAATTCTTCTACCGCATTGACCGCGATGTTCTGCGCACGCTGATCGAGCGCAAGATCAAGGATCGCCGTTTCGTTGATCTGCTGATGCAGTTCGCCGACCATGGCGAGCCGGTCGGCATCCCGATCGGCAACCTGCTCAGCCAGCTTTACGCGCTAATCTACCTTAACCCGCTCGATCACTTCATCAAGCGCGAGATTGGCGCCAAGAACTACTGCCGCTATGTCGACGACTTCATTCTCTTTGGTTTAACGCGCCAGGAGCTGATCGCAGCCAAGGCGCGCATCGTCGAATTCATCACCGACAAACTGCACCTGGAGCTGTCGCGCTTCACCCTGGCGACGGTCACACGCGGAATCAACTTTGTCGGCTACCGCACCTGGTCAAGCAAGCGCTTCATTCGTCGCCACAGCATTTACACCTTTCGCAACGCCGTAAAACAAGGCGCCATGGACAGCGCCGTCTCCGTCCTCGGCCACGCCCGTAAGACCCATTCCCTGCAGCACCTGCTGCGCTACTTCAAGGAGCATCAAAATGGCAAAAATCATCAGCTACCAGAAACATATCGACGCGCAAGTCACCCGCGAACTGCGACTGCCTGAAGGCGAGGGCAGCTCGCGGATTGGCACTGAGCTGGCCACCATCGACGGAACGACTTACGTCAGCCTTCCGGATGACGCGGTATTGCCCGGAGATCAGCCGGTTGAGATTGCAGCAAGTATCGTGACCGTCACGCTTGATTTAGGGTTGCGTGTAGCGATAGCCAACGCCTCGCCGCAGGTCCGCCTGATCCGGCATCAGGTTGCCGAGAAGATTGCCGAGGAGTACTCGACCAGCGACGAAATCAAGCTGCTGCGCACCGCCCCAAGCGCCGAATTCGAAGCGTACAACGCATTTGTTGAAGACTGCCGAGCATGGGGGCGTGAGCGCAAAGTGGCGCTTGGGCTGGGAAGAACTACGCCCTTATGTTCGCCCTCCTGATTATTGGCGTGAGTATTGCGCTGGTTTCAGGGTGTGAATCTGCGCAACATTTCGAGGGGACAGGTATCTCTGCCTACCCCCCGGCGGGCTACCTGAAACTCTGTGCCGAACACCCTGAATTATCGAGTTGTCCAAGATGAATTACGACCAGTTGCGCAGCGTCAATTCCCGCTTCAATGCGCTGCCCTACGCTTCGGAACCCGTTGACGACTGGAAGCCTATTCTCTTCGAAGGTGATTGTGATTCCTACGCTACCGCCAAGTTCAATGAACTGTGGAAGCTAGGCTGGCCTACTTCTGCATTACGACTGGCTCTGTGCTGGGATGAAACGGGAACCTATCACGCTGTCCTACTTGCTGATCTAAATGGGCAGACTTGGGTGCTGGATAACCGTACTGCGATGCCCACGGAATTTAGTTTGCTGCCATATAAATGGGATAAGTTGCAAGTTGCTGCACTCGGAAATGGGAAGATGTACTTTTCTTATGAGATGAACGTGCCCTCCGACGCGGCGATGACTATCACTTACCACTGCTTTGAGTGTGGTTTCGATGGAGTCCGGCAAAGTGAGAGCCGAAAATTGAAATGTGAATGCGGCGTAGTCAATGATTTTTGGATCGATGGCGAACTTCCGCCATCGAATCATCGGTTCCCTATTGCTGGCGTGTGGAGTGTGGTTCTTATCCGTGCTTTGCAAGCAAATTGAAGCTGACCTGAAGGAATACTGACGTGCCCTACGACGACGCGGCGATCACTTACGACGGAACCTACCTGGTATCTACGTCTACCCGGACGATCTTCGCAAGCACTTCGATAGTGCAGATCGAGACGCCGGAGAGTACGTGTTTCGCGGCACCGAGGCGATCGATGCTCGTATCGCAGCCAAGTGTCTCCACCGTGTCAGAGGTCGTCGCATCTAACGAACTTGGCGTTGATGTGCCGAAGACGCTGACCGTATTCACCAAGACCGGTTCGCTGACAGTATCGACACCGATAGCGGAATACCGCGTCACTTCGCGCGTGGCGACGACGCGCGTGATGAGTGAAGCGCCATGAGCGATAACTATTCCATCGGCGCTCTGTTCGGCAACATCCCTGCGTGGGCGAGGCTAAAGAAGTGGGGCGCGAAAGCACTGGCCGTATTCACCAAGACCGGGGCGCTGACTGTCTCGACACCGATGGCGGAATACCACGTCACTGCACGCACGGCGGTCAATACCGTGTAAAAAATGCTGGCTATTTGCTCAAGAATAAAAGCTCACCTTAAAAGGAGCAGCAAATGGCTAATACCCTGTTCGACAAAGCACGACAGCGTTTTCTTGAAGCGCAATTCAACTGGACCTCCGATACCATCAAATGCATTCTTGTCGACTCTGGCGCCTGGACACCGGTGCCAGCTACTCACGAGTTTCTGGCTGACGTCCCTGTGTCGGCGCGTATCGCCGGCCCGGTGACGCTTACCGCCAAGACCACGACCGGCGGTGCAGCCGATGCGGCTGACTGCACATTCACTGCGGTTTCCGGCGTGTCCATCGAAATGATCGTGATCTACAAGGACACTGGAACGGAAGCGTCCAGCCCGTTGATTGCGGTTATTGACACGGCGACAGGCTTGCCGATTACCCCGAATGGCGGAGATAAACATTATGTCTCCTGGTCCCTAAAGGGGCTATAAAAAAACTTGGAGAATTGCTGGAAACCCCTTAGAGCCTTTTGAACTACAACGTAACTGGAAACGGTAAGCGTGAATGTTAAAAATCAAAAGGATTGGGCAATCAGCAGCCGAGCCGCGCAAGCGGAAGGTTCAACGACTAGAGCGCAAGCTCGTAGGGTCAAGCGACCCGAAGCACCAAGCCCCTTACAGGGTGAAGATATAGTCTGATCTGCACGGAAACATGCAGCGGCCATGAGGCGGGACTGGAAATAGCGAGCCAGTTTGAACATGACATGATAATTATTACGTGGGATAACGGCACCAACCGTATTTTTAAGGTTTAACGGTTAGAATCAAAGACTTACAACAGTGTTTAGGGTTATAGGAGATTGACGTAATGCGCCATTACGCTTATAATTGTACTTTCTAACAAGGAGGTTATATGGCTGCATTACGCTCATTACCCGACATGCCCTGCATTACTTGCGGAACAATATTCCGTCCAAGACGGGCCGAAACGAATTACTGCTCTAGGGAGTGCTGGTACAAAAAGATAAGAAACAACGATCACGTTTGTGAGCACTGCAAGAAGGAGTACAAGCCGACACACGCGCAACAGAAATATTGCTCTGTACCTTGCAAGAACGCTGGAATATCTAGCGACAAGTCGTGTGTTTGTGCCTATTGCGGGAAAGAGTTTCAACGCAGGCATGGGAAGCCGCAAGCGTATTGCAGCATTCCATGCGCCAACAAGGCGCGGTGGGATGGGATGAAATACACGCCTGAAACGATTCCGAACAGAAATATTCAAGATACTTGCGAAACAACGCATGGGTATCTAACGGTTCGCGTGTTGGGCAAGAAGATATTGCAGCACCGAATGGTTATGGAAGGCATTCTTGGACGCAAGCTTGAACGCAAAGAACACGTCCACCACAAGAACGGCGACCGTAAAGATAACCGTCCTGAAAACCTTGAGCTTTGGCAAGGCGCAGGAAAGAAAGACCCATCGGGCGTTCGTGTCATTGACGCTGCCCGAAACCTACTCAACCAGTTGTCAGCAGAGGATCGCGCAATGTTATTTTCAGAAATTAAGGTGTAATCCATGCCACATAAACCGGGTATCGGGGCGATCTTCGGGATCGTCGCCGAGGATGGGGTGGCGAAGGTCGATTCCCCAGTGCGGCTGTACGACCGCACGACGGGCCAGCTCGTCCGGGCGGTGACGACGAACGTCGACGGCGGCTATGTCTTCTCAGGTCTCGATGAAACGACCAGCGACTACATGGTGCTGGCCGTCGATAACGACGGGGCGAACAAGAAGAACGCGCTTGTCTACGACTACATCACCCCGATGCCAGCAGCGCAGGGCGAGAGTTTCGACGGTAACTGGCAGGTTGTTGTTGGGAAGTACGCGCCAATCATGTGGGCGTGCGGAAAGCGCGCGCTGGCTGATAAGTAGGTTCCAAGCTTCCCATCCGCATTCAGTTGGGCCGCATACACCAATGCAGGAACTGCGCTATTTCGACAGGATGCCATGCTGCCAGCAGCCCCTGATGTCGGTTGCGTAACACTGGCTGCTGGTGTGCTATTGGTAGCGGGCGGATCATCACAGCGCACACAATACGACGCATACGAAAATACGGAGGGCCGAATGTACTCCCTTCTCCTGATCGTAAAGATGGGAGCCGTAGCATGGGGGTACAAAGAGTTTTGCTGGTTTGTTTCCTATGTTTTGTCTTCGCCCTTCCTTCGTTTTGCCTGGTCAGGAACTACGCTGACGGTAGATTATCGGAATAGCACAGAATCGGCATCCGGCGATAACAACACCTATTGGTCGACTGTTTTCATCTACACGCCCGTTGGCGGATTGACCGGATTTCACTCGATCAACTGCGCTATGTTCATGGGCGGGATTTCGTATCTATACGTCGATGGCGTGCGGGTAGCTACAGCGGATACATCAGCGGTCATAAACATCGGATTCACAGGGGGTCAGGTTAACAATGACAGCTACCGTGACCTTCCCAGCTACGGGTTGTTTGGGGCTAGCGTCACAGTGGCGGGCGCTGTTCTAGGTACGGGGCAGAGTCTGGCTGCGCGCGGGCTATTTGGTGTCCAGGTATCCGCTGCACAGGCGTTGGAGCTGCACAACGCATTCTTCACCAAGCAAATCCCGCTGGTCACTGGCTATGCAAAAGAAGTGATCCTCGATGGAGCCGCGCAGTTTCATATCTGCGACTCGCCCGCCGCAGGTAACGCGCTCTATAGCACGCTGCACCCCTATCGTGATCCGGCGGTATATGCGCGAAAAACGTACCCAACCTCGTTAAATGGTTATGGACTGTCGGCACACGGAACACTGGCGACGGGGATCGTCTCGCCGCTGGCTGGGCGCACAGCAACGAACTTCACGAACGGTGTTTATCGCGGCCAGATGGCCTGCCTCGCGAACAAGCGGTCAGGAGCCTTTGAGTTCGTCATCCGGCGTACAACAACGGCCTTCCCAACCGCCGCCGAGTACATCGCCATCGCAGTGGATGCTGTGTTATTTGCGACCTACCCATGGCACATATCACAGACAACAACGAAGCGCTTGATATTCAGCCTGCTCGGCACGGTCTCCGAGGCAATATCGCCGGTGTATGTCTTGCCCGATAATGTATATGTCCATGTTCACTTCTTCTACGACCGCCCCAACGGCCTGTGGCGCTTGTATATCAACGGGGCGCTGCAAGAAAGTGGTGTGACGGCCTCGACGTCTGAGCTTACCGACAGGGGATTCTCTGAGAATCTGCAGTGGGATTTAATGCTCGGCGGTACTGTCAGTAATGAAAAGGTGCGCTCTAGCAACTTCAAAGGCGATATAGCTGCGTTCGCCGTGTTCCCAGGCGAAGCCCTCGTGCCCGCGCGAATCCTCGCCCACTATGAGGCCATGGGTGTAGTGTGACAGTCATCCTCGTAACGGCTGTCGGGGGTATAGACGCCCCGGCACTCGGGGCTGCGGTCGTTACGAATGCTGCGCGCGGGCTGTTCCCTTCGGCCATAGCACAGCCGCCGTTCGGGCAACCCCGCGTCACACCGCCAAGCGCTGCAGCGAATCTGCAGTTCGACCTGCTCGACCCGGCGGCGAAGCTGGCGAACTTCTTTTTCGGTACCGGCCAACTCATCACCCGTGGCGGCGCGACCGATGCTTCACTGTTCGGCAACGTCACTGTGCGCAACGCGGCGTTCGGGATTTACCCCTCTTCGCCGGATGCCCCGCGCCTCGCCTTGCCAATGGTCGCGCGCGGCACGGATGTGGGCCGCGTCGTTGCGCTCTCGTTCATAGAGCCGTACCCACCTAATCCGTACCAAGAACTGCGCATCTTCTGGGGCAGCCCGACGGTTACGGCGCGCGGAATCGCCCCGTTCGACATCCCAGCGCCCATCGTAAAACAGCCGCTCTCAACGGGTGCTGCCGGCGGCTTTACCAGCTACGGTGTCGGCAAGCCCATTATCGGCGGCTCGCAGTACAACGGGCGCTCAATACCCTTGCTGTTTACCGCCAGCTACACCGCCGGTGAGACAGCCTTCTATTTCGGCGTTGGCAAGCTGGTCAGCGCCGTTGGCGGCTTCGACAGCGCCAGTGTTCCAACCCCCAACGTCACCAATGTTGCACAGGGCATATTTGCAGTGGGCGTCGCCCCGCCGCGAATCACCCTGCCGCTGGTCTATAGGAAGTACAGCAAGCTGGGGCAGGTCGATGTCTCGCTGGTTCAGGGCTACACACCACGCAGTGCGCTGAACATCCCGTTCTACTTCGGCACCGATGGCCTGCTGGAACCAGCGGGCACCGACATGGCAGCCTTCGGTGGGGTGACTGTCTGGTCGCCGTCGATCTCAGTGCCAGTGCAGGGCTTCGCTTCTGGGGTCGTCGGGCAGCCGACCATTGTTCCGCCTGCTGGGCGCATCAACTGCATCGGGATTTCGCCCCAGCTCGCGTTCGGCACAGCCATCGCCGAGCTTCGGCAGCGCTTTATTCTTTGTGGCGGCATCCCGCCCGCGCTGGCGTTTGGCGCCACCAAGATTGTTCTGCTGCGGCGCTACGTCGCCCCCACCGGGCTGGCGGCTACACTGTACGGCACGCAGATTCTCACGCACGACCGCCAGTATGTTTACACGATGCCGATCCAGCCAGCGGCTTTCGGCACCGCGCCGTGGATCAGCCGCTCGCCGCGCTACATCGATCTGGACGCGAAGGGAATTTTCACCAACTTCTACACGAATCCGCAGATCGGGTTCAACCGCAACGCGGCTGTGGAAGGATTTGATGCGCAGTGTTTTGGAAACGCCAACGTCCATGACACAACACAACGGCTTTACGCGGAAGGAAAGCCGGCGCAAGCCTTCGGTGAGCATCGTATCTCGCCGTATATCCAGTACGTTTTCACGGATGGATTCAAGAGCTTCCCGAGTGAAGAACAGCGCTACGGCTACCAGTACATTTTCAACTCGCGGCAGTATGTCGAGCACTATCACGAGATACAGGAGAACGAATGGCAAGGTGAGGTTTTCGGCCGCTGGCTGTCGATTGATAACTATCACCGGAATCTGACTACCTTCGGTACCATTGCCTCCAGATACGGATATCCGCAGGTCGACAACAATGCGCGGGTTCTTGAACCGCTAGGAATCCCGCCAGAACTGACAGGGGAATTCTACAAGGCGGGTTCCGTCACACATCGTTACCGGCCACTTCCGATGGAAGGGATCGAGCCCCCGCCGATGAGCCGCTGGACGGTGGTCTACAACGGCGCAAGGGTGATTTACCCGCAGGGCGAGACACACGACCAATTCGGCGATTTACTGACGGAAGACCGATCGGTATGCGCAAAAGGCTTTGATGCGCTTGCGCAAGGCACGCCGTTCATTGCAGATCGTATTCGCACGATCACACAAGCCTGGCCGTCAAGCAATCCGACTTTCCCGTTGCCGGAAGTGAAACTGTGGACACGCTACCTTGATTTGGCGCTGGCCGGGATACCTCCGAAACAGGTAGGCAATGCGGCGCTGACCATTCATTTCAACAAAGCAGAAACCTTTGGAAGCCGGCATACGCTATATGGTGATCCAACGGTCTGGAACCTGACGCCAGAACTTTGCACCTATGGCTACAATCAGGAAGAATTCGGGGAACCATCCATCAGAACTCAGTGGAGTTTTGTCGAGACGCGCGGCAGCGAGTTTGGAATCATCGGTCCAACGAAGATCGCCGACCGCCGGCAGTGGATCGAGAACGTCACCATCGCACCCATAGCGATGCCGCAGCCGGTCGTGATCCGCATCGGAGAAGACCCGCCGTCTGAGCGAAAGATTGTTGTCCCTTCGATGCCGACGAAGGAATGGCTAAGTTTGCAGGTTGGAAATCCGGTACTGAACCAACAGGTAGTCTATGTATCGCAACCAGACACATCGGACACTTTCGGCGCCGCGCGTATCACATCGAATGTTATCCGCGTCGGCACCGGGATCGGCTTCGTCTATCCGATTGACGGGCCGATGGTGACATTGCGAAACCGGATAGTGGATGTTGATAAAAAAGGGATAAAGAACGATATAGGCTTTGGAAAGCCAAGGATGACGCCATGGACGATCTATGCGGTAATGGAGGCGCCAGAACAAGCGAAAGATAATCACGATCCCCGGTCGTTGCACTTTGTTGGTTATGACCCTATTTCCAACAGCCTATTATTCGGTATTGGAACGCCAACCATTACCAACCAGCACCGGACAATATCGGCAAGCGGGTATGCGGCCTATCTTGACGGTAACGGTTCCCCTTTGTTTGGCTCTGCGGATTGTGAGTTATCGACTCGCTACCTTGGGATTACAGGATTCCGTGCGTTTCGCATGGGGGCGCATGAAGTCATTGGCGGTGACAAGCCGCCTATCGAAGTAGAAGCCATCGAACCGAAACTGGCGTTTGGACAGGCTACTGTCAGCCCTCCATTGTATTTTGGTACGCAAACAGCGCGCGCAAACGGTCCCAGCTTTAGCGTCTTTGGGGCGACTGAAATTCAACTGAAGAACCGCCAGATTTATCCTGTCGGCCTCTCCAGCGAACGGTTGGGGACATCGCAATACTTGTCAGATGAAGTTTACTCGCGCTTCATGCCGAAGCATTTGGTTGTCGGATTTCCTGATAACCCGCCGATCGAAGGGTTCGATTCATCTTCCTTTGGCACCGCTTGGTCATCGCTCAGGATACGCGAGTTGCTGGCTGAAGGTTTCGACGCTCAGGACTTCGATTACGACATTCTGGCCTTCAAGGATCGTATGCGAGTACGAAATGCCTTCATCTACACACCGCCGACGCAGACCATCAACCCGATAGGAGGAGCGCAGGACAGCTTCGGATGGGATGATGCAATGAACACTCGGCAAGTAATCCGGCCGGACGGTAATTCGGAAACCTACCGGCAAGGGGTGCATTGACCAGGTAAAAATGCTGGCTGTTGTTGGCAAACTGTATGGATTATGGAATTCCAAGCGTAATTCATTGCTAAATAAGCCATTAAAACCGGTGGTATTCCATAAGTCTGACAACAAGGAATCCACCAATGCATGAGTTTGATTTCTATCCGCTGGCGGGAATTAACACCGTAGCGCCTGACACCGACATGGTGAAGACCGATAATAATTCACGTCGCGTCTATGCGCGCGACCTGCTTAACGGGCGCGTGGATAGCGCAGGTCGATGGGCGGCACGACAAGGGACCACTCGCGTTTCGACGACGAACCTTACTTGCTTGTGGCACAGCGAGCGATTCAATGAAAGCTTCGCCATCCACGGGACCGATCTTGTTCGCGTGGCCGATGATTGGTCATTCGAGGTTATCGGAACTGGCGTTGGTGGCGAGGCGAGCTATTGCGAACTGAACAATACGCTGGTCATTGCTACCCCGCGCGGCCTGTACGAGTGGAATGGCGCTAACCTGCTGACGCTGACGCTGGCCGACCCTCCGGCGCCTTACGCGCAATCGGCAACTGTTGGCGGACTCGATGCGGGAACGTATGCCGTAGCCATCAGCTACCGGCGCGACTACAAGGAATCATCGGTATCGGAAGCCGTCTTTGTCGAGGTAGCGCAAGGCGGCGGAATCGACCTGACACTGCCATCGGCGGCGCTGCTTGAGCCGAGCGCGACGCACATTTCCATCTATCTATCGCATCCCAATGGCGGCGACCTCTACGAAGTGCAGATGGTGCTCTCCGGGCAGACCAGCCTGACACTGGGCGGCGACGTGACCTACGGAAAGCTGGCCGCGCACCGATTCCTGACGGCCATGCCGACCGGAAAGACCGTTAGATTCTGGCGTGGCCGACTGGTAACGCCGGTATCGAACACGCTCCACTTCTCGGAAGCGCTGAATTACCACCTGAATGATCCGCGTCATGGGTTTATCCAGTTGCCGACACGCATCACCTTTGTCGAGCCCGTCGACGGTGGCTTGTGGGTGGGTCAAAAGACACACGCGATCTTCCTCTCCGGTGATTCGCTGGAGACGCTGACGATCGCCTACAAGAACTCCCGAGCACCAATACCCTGGTCGTCGACGCGCGTAAATTCCGAGCTTTTCGGGGATGGCATATCAGAAGGCGGCGCAACTACTGCCTGCTGGATGGCGGCCAACGGCTACGTCATTGGTACGTCATCCGGAGTAGCGCGTGAAGTTTCAGCCGGGGTTCTCGACGGCATCACTGGAACACGAGGACAAACCATCGCCCACAACCGTTTTTTTCTGACCATTACCTCCTGAAAGGCATCACCATGAACAACGAACTTATCCGCGCCCTGCACGACGAAATCTACGACGTAACCGACGACGGCGTGTACTTTCCCAAGCAAGGCGTCCTCGCCTCGGGCGAATACAGGCACACGGTCAATGGCGGCGATCTGCGCATCGACAAGAACCTGCTCACCGCCGAGGGCTTGACGCATCTGCTGGCCGTGGCCATGGGTGCAACCGCCAAACCGACTGGCTACTACATGGCGCTTTACGCCGGCGCGGTCTCTCCTGCGGCGAATTGGACGGCTGCCTCATTTGCAGCGACCGCCTCCGAGATCGTCAGTTTGAGCGAAGGCTTCAGCGAAGTGACGCGACCCTTGTGGACGCCTGCGGCAGCAGCGGCTGGCGTCATTGACAACTTCGTTGCGGCGGCACGCTTCACCATCACCACGGCCAGCAGCATCAACGTCAATGGCGCGGCGCTTCTGTCGTCCAATGTGCGCGGCGGAACATCTGGCGTGCTGGTCAGCGCCTCGAAGTACGCGGCCACACGCACCATGTACAACGGCGAGACGTATGACCTTGGCTACCGCGTTACGCTGACTGCGTAATGGACGTTGCTGGCCCGAAGCCAATTGGCGTCTTTCTGGCCTCTGGTGGAACCCCGAGCACCAGCGAGATTGCCATGGCGACAAAACTGGCCAGAGAGGTCGAGTTGCGCCGGCGGCTTGCCTATTCAAAATCAGAATGGGGCACGCTGCCGCTGGACGGCGGCGGTTATATCCGTGCATCAAGCATTGGCGAGGTAACGAAAGCGGTTATCTACCGGCCAGCAAGCGACAAAAAGGCAGAGATCGAAGACGACCTCGAACTGAAATACTCGGTTCCGATGGTCTATTCGGCGCGGGTGGTTACGCCACGAGTTATACCAAAGTCCGGTGTTGAATTGCAGGTAAGCAAGAGCACGCAGCGGAGACTGGTTAACTACGACAAAGAAAAGACAACCCCTGAGAAACAGGTGCTGCAGCGATTCGAGATTCCTCCTGGCATTCGCGGCAGTGAGTTCGCCGGCCCGCCAGAATCGAAGTTCCTGTTCACGCAGTACAACGGCCACTACCCGACGTGGTTCTCCGGCTCGATGGCCAAGGTCGTGCAACTGGTCGCCGGTTACGGTAAGCAGAAATTTACCGATGGAAGCGAAGAAGAGATCAAGGCGCTAACCAAGAAGGAAATGAAGCGCATCGTCATTCCAGCCGCCTACCGAGAGGCGATGGGCAGGGAATTGGTCGGATACACGCTGTACGCCTGCACAGGAAACCCCCCGGATGACGGAACGATCCAGTTTGGCTATCAGCACTACGAGACGGACGGCGTATGTTTCGATAGTGACAAGAAACCGTGGCTGGTACGTATCAAGTCAGGAACCGTGCTGGCCATGCCGCTGCCGATGATCCCAATGACCACCACGAAAACCTTCAGGAAGTACATGGAGAAGGTTTCCGACGACGAGATCATCACGGCGCTTGACCTGTTCGGCGGACTCCCTTCAGGAGAGGGCTTCCCGGTCGGTGAAAAAGCGCGAGCGGCCTGGAAGAAGGCGGGCGTCATCATTGATTTGTGCGACACGGCTGACTTCTATTCGGGGTCAGCCATGGCCTACAGCCCGTTGGGTTGGTCATTTTCTGAAGACAGCAACGAGGCGGTGCATACGTGTCATGTGTGGGGCGATGATGCAATGCAGCGCGCTCGATACTACAAGTTCAAAGCGAAACTCGGCCCGGTAAAACTGGCGGAGAAGATTACCGTTGACGCAGATGAGAGCCGCGATCTTGGCGCCTATCTGGCGGAGCTTTACGGGCTTATCCCGAAGGACATGGAAGGATCGGCGATAAAATTCAAGATCAACGCCAACATGGCGACGGCGATCGATTTGAGCAAAGGGTTTGTACCGGGCCGCGCCAGCGTTTCACTGTCCTATTGGGAGAACTTGGTATCGCCACCGATCGCCAACGGATCAGGAAGTGTGACGAAGACCAGCGAAGGGCGCATCCATAGCCGGGCCAAGTTTAAGTACCAGCCGCAATTAAAACTTCCTTCGCCCTATCTTGGCGGATGTGTTTCGCACGATTTCAATTCAGACCCACGACTGAAAGAGTACAGCGAAGCCGCCATGCGGTTCGACACGATTGTTTGGGCCTACTTCATCAAGAATACGCTGAAAGTTATCCGCTTCAGTCAGGACAACCGATCAAAGCCGCTGCCCAGCGAAGATGATTTCGATGATTGCATGCTGGTCGGTAGCTGGACCTCGACAGCGACAACCGGGAATACCCGGATGATGGGCCAATTTACGACCAGCGACTTCGATGAGCGCGAAACGTCGCCAGAAACCAAGACGGTTACAAAAATAAAAGGTGACTACCTCGGTGTAGATTCCGAGCCACGCGGCGGTTTCGTCTACCCCTACAGGGCTGGCGGAATGAATAGGTCACACTGGTTCATGGAGACGACCGATACGACAAGCGATGGTGGGGTCGGAAAGTCAATCGGTGTTTGCGTTCCCTATCTGACGCGCGATGCCGTGTTATATGCAACTTCACGGACACAATCCCATAAGACAACAAGCTGGTCACAACGCAAGTATTCGCGCCCTGACGCCTGGTTCTACGACATTTACACTTATTCGTTCATTTTCCACTGGTATGGCGGAATCGTTGGAGTAGCCAACGGGCTTCCTCACCCGAAAAACGGTTTCCCAAGCTATACCTCGTTTGAAAGCCATAACGATAGCCCGTGCGCAAGCTACTGTGACAAAGGGCCGTACCTGACGGTAACGCAGGATGTCTCAAGATACCGAGATGAAGGGGGCTTTGAGGGGGCTGACAAACCGGCTCCTTCCATTCCCCCCGTTGGGCCGAAAGCGCTGCCGAGTCGATCGACCGGCGGCGACCCGATCTATGCCGGCTCCGTCGACGTGTCGATTGTCGAGCAACCATGGCGCGTAACAAAATCGCCGCCTGACGAATGGTATTTCAGGGGCTCGCCAAGTGATGATGGTGGTGTGTTCTATCGGTCAGCGACACGGAACTGCCTTGGTGAGTCCGAGTACGCCGCCGTATTGTCAGTTGAGCTTGGCGAAAACGACGCGAAACGTGGTTATACCAAACTGGCCCCGAAAGGCGGCGTCCACTATTTCATAGGAGTCATCAATGCCTAATTATCGCGACGACGAAACATCTGGTGCAGTCGCCAGCGAGGTTTATACCTCCCGACTGGGAATGTGGCTGCAGGATACCGCGAGGGCAGTAGCCACCGTGGTTATCGCCACGAGCTTCACCTTCTCGGACAGCGCCACGGCCAAAGACGCAATGACGGATGGCTCGCTGCTGCGAAGTTCCGACACGGCGACGGTCAGTGAAACCTACCTCACCTTGGCGGCCTTGCGCCAGAACATAACCGATACGGGGAGCGCCAAGGATTCGCTGGCGGTATTCCAGCGCACGCAGGTCACCGATGGCGCCATCGCGGGTGACGCGATCACCGGTCTGGTCACCAGCCGGCTGACTGACAGCGCCACGGCCAGCGACACGCTGACGCACGCGAAGCGCAGCATGCGACAGATCGCCGAGACTGCGACGGCCAGTGACCTCGTGACGACGATCACCCGCCAGCAGGTCAGCGAGGCGGCCAGCGCCAGCGACATCGCGGTATCGTTCAGCACGATCCGCATCCGGATCACCGATACCGCGATGGCGCAGGACAGCCTGTCCGAGACTTCGCTTCAGTCCGCGACAATGACCGAACGGGCGACCGCCAGCGATTCGCTCTGGCAGCACCTTTCCGCTTCAACCCGCTGGACAGACAGCGCTTACGCCAGCGACGAACTGAGCGGGGTCGGGGTAGGCGGCGCATGGACGGCGAACGTCGACAAGTTTGCCACCAGCCGCTATTACCCCTACGACTTCACCAGCCTGGCCGTGATTAACGGGACGCTCTACGGCACCTGTCCAAGAGGGGTGTTCCGGCTTGATGATCCAGCCTCGACCGAGATAATCAAGACGCAGCTTGTAACGCCTTCGCTTGACCTGTCGACGGGCGCACTGGTTATCCCGCGCAGCGTCTATCTCGCTTACGCCTGTGACGGTGAAGTGGCGATGAATGTCGCCACCGAGCAGTCAGGACAGGCTATCGACTTCGACTACACGCTCCCTGCCGAACTGGCCGATACCACCACCACCGGGCGCATTACGCTTGGGCGCGGGTTGCGCGGACGGTACTACCGTTTCACGCTCCGCACCGAAGGCGTGCGCTTTAACGCCGCTGAAATGCGGGTTGCACTTGATGAACTGAAGAGGAAAATATAATGTCCGTCAATGATGGTTCAAGCTACGCAAAGCAGGCATTCAACAGCGCAGAGGCGTTGATAAACGCCAATCTGAACAGTATCACGAAGTTCGGAACGGCCATGCAGTCGCAACTGTCCGCGACGCTGGACAGCATGGCCAATGTGCAAATAGATGCCGTTGCCTCTCCGCCAACACTCAGCTCCCCGTCGACGCCGGCGCCGGCATTTTCCCTTGGCGACGTTCCCCCGCTTCCTCAGTTCGCGCCACTGGCGACAGACCCGATGCCGGTACTCGACAGTATCGACACCTACCTGTCGAATCTCGACCTTGACGTGGGTGATTTACCCCAGGCACCGGACTTCACCATCGCCCTGAATATCCCGGCGGCACCACCGGCCATCGACACCGGCGGGATTCCCGCTCGTCCGGCCATTGACATGGCCGTTACCCTGCCGTCCGCGCCCGACCTGTCGATGCCGGTCATGGATTCGATGCTGGCGCTGACCATACCTGAATTTTCATTCCCGGAAATTGCTGACTTTGCAGGAACCCCGCCGACTGCCAGTTTCCCGGTTCCAAACCCGCTAATAAACTGGACTGAGCCTGTTTACGCATCGGAAATACTCGGGGAACTCAGCGCCATAATCAAGGAAATGATGGCCGGCGGAACGGGGTTGCCACCAGTCGTCGAACAGGCGTTGTTTGACCGGGCTAGACAGCGCGAGGATCAAGCCACGGCCAAGGTCATTGCCGAATCCTTCGACACGTTTGCCGCAAAGAACTTCAGTCTGCCACCGGGGGCGCTGGTCAAGCAGGTTAACGTGGCAACCGAGCAAGGCCGGATGAAAGCGGCGGAGATAAACCGCGACATTCTGACTGAATCGGCCAAATGGGAGATCGAGAATCTTCGCTTTGCCGTGCAGCAGGGTATCGCACTGGAAGGTCTGACGCTGAACCTGTTTGAGAATGCGGCCAAGCGCACCTTCGAGGTCGCCAAGTTCTACGCCGAAAGCCAAATATCAATTTTCAATGCACAAGTCAGCCTATATAACGCACAGAATCAAGGCTTCCAGACGCTCGCCATGGTCTACAAGACGAAACTTGACGGGACTCTGGCGAAGATTACCGCCTATAAGACGGCGGTGGATGCGCAGGCGGTTCTTGGAACCATCAACGAGCAGAAGGTGAAGGTTTATACCGCCAGTTTGCAAGGTGTAGCGGCGCAAGTCGATATTTACAAGGCGGTCATGTCCGGGGCGCAGGTTCGGTCCGACCTCATCAAGTCGCAGATCGAGGTTTACCGAACGGACGTTCAGGCCTACGCAGAGAAGATAGGTGCGCAGAAGGTCGTATTTGAAGCCTACAAATCGCAGATCGAGGGCGAGACGGCCAAAGCCGGAATTGTCGAATCTCGCGCACGCGCCTATGCGGCGACGATTCAGGGGTTCAGCGCCAAAGCAGATGTCAAGGTAAAAGGGGTGCAGGCCAATATCGAAGCGGCCAAGGCGCTAATTAGCAAGTTTGAAGCCGAGATAAGCGGCTACAAAGCAAGTCTGGAAACGTCCGTGCAAACAGCCTCCTATCAAACGACGCTGTTCAAGGCGCAGGTTGACGCCTTCAGCGCAAAAGCGAATGCCAACGTGAGCGCGGCCGGGGTGACAAGCAAGTTTGCCGACATGAACACGCAAACCAACATTGCTTACGCGCAAATGGCGATCAAGGAGTACGAGGTACGGTTGAGCCGGGCCGTCAAGGAGGCCGAGATTGCCATGGAAGGGTTGAAGGCGGCCGGAGCATCCACCGCGCAACTGGCCGCCGGCGCCATGAGCGCGCTGCACATGTCAGCGGGTATTAGTGGATCAGGTTCGCTTGTATCCTCTGGAACGTCCAGCAGCAGCACTAGCAAGAGCGAGTCCACCAGCTACAACTACGACATGAGCTGATACGCGAAAAAATGCTGGCTATTGCATAGACAATTCTCGCATCAAATACCATTGGTGCGAGGGTTGTCATGGGCAAAATACAAACCGGGGTCATGCCCAAACAGGCTCTAGGGTCATTTCTTCCTCCGAAAGTTCCTCAGAAGTTTGCAAAAGGCGGGGTAGTTGGCCGGTGCTTTGTTGATGGCGGGGAATTGGACACATCGCCACAGATGAAATTGGCGCAGAGCCTGCAGCCGATCAATAGCCAGCCTGCTACGCCGAGCGGCTTTAGTGGTGGGGTAGCTAGTCAGTCGCCAGAGGCTCAGTCGGCAGCATGGGACAAAAACAACTCCCAAGCGATCAACCTTAAAGCAGGCCAAGACTGGAGCGCAGATAGAGCGGCAGGAGTCAGCTTGGGCGATAAAAGCTCAGCCAGTTACGGGATGCTTCAAGCGAACGCATTGAGGGGCACAGACGCCGTCGGCGGTGGCGGATCAAGCAGCACAACGGCTCCGGACGTTGTCAATCCGATGGATGCCATGCGCAAACTCGGGGAAGACCGGGCCAGCGCCATCAAGAGTGGCGGCGGGACATCGCAACAGCAAATGTTCCAGCAAGCCGGTCTGGCCAGCAAGCTCGCCAAACAAGGAATCAGCACTGACCTTTCATCGCTTTCCAGTTCGACAAGTGACCCGCGCGCGAAGATGGCGCTTGGCAATACTCAATTCAAGAACAGCCTCGACGTTCTTGACAATGGAAATAAATCGCAACGGACAAGACAAGACGTTGGGGCGCTGGGCCAAGCGCAGGCGCAAGAGGCGCAACGACTCTCGCAGCAGATACTCGGGTTTGCCGAAGGTGGGACGATCAAGGAAACGCCAGAGCAACTGATGGCGCGCATGGCGGCGAAGTACGGTACCGGCACACCACAACCTACGGTTCAGGTCGCACAAGCCCCCGTACCGCAGCCGGCGCAACAACCCGCACCACAGAACACTGGCGGAATCGGCGGGGTTATCGGGCTACTCAGGGGGCGGTCGGCGCAGATTGACAAGGCCGCTGGTTACGCTTGCGGCGGGAAGGTGAAGGGGCATTACGCCAATGGTGGAGTCCCTGAGGCGGTAATTACTGATCCGCAACTTTTGTCCATGCAGCACACGCAAAGCCGTCCGCCAACGCAACCAATGTCGCAAAGGAACCCGATTGCTCCGGCACTGGGCAATCAATCGCAACCAGGAATGCTGGCCAGAGACGCACTTAACAACGCTGGAAATGTAGTCGATAGCCTGCCCTATGCTGCCGCTCAGTTTGTTCCCGTGCTGAATGCTCCCCTTGGTGCTGCGGCTGGTGCTGTGCATGCCGCGCAAGGCCGTTATGAGGAACTGCCCATTGACGCGGCAAGCATGATGGGCGGGAAAGGTGCTGGCGTACTGCTTCAAAAAGGCCAGCAGTTGCAAAACGTACTGGCCAAGCAAGCCGTAGCTGGGGCGATCGGAAGAACGGCCAATACCGTGCAAGCTGTTGGATCGGCTGACGCTGCTGTAAAGCGGCAGGAATACGCCAAGGGTGGCGCGATCAAACCCTCTGCCATCGTTGCTCCCCAGCCCGTCGCCGAGCGCATGGCGCCAGCGCAACAACTCATGCAGGGCATTGCTCCACCAACAGAAGGCGGCATGATTCAAGGGCCGGGCACTCCGACGAGTGACAGCATTCAAGCGGTTGTTCGAGAAACCAAAGAGCCGATAGCGGTATCGACGGGCGAGCGCATTGTGAGCAAGAAGCAGGACAAGTACCTGCAGCGGATCGCCAAGGGAATGGGCTTCGAGAGCGTTGATGCGATGCTTGAGCACGGCACGGGCAAGCCTGTCGGGCCGACGATCAAGGGTGGGATGAAGCATGCTAATACGGGGGTCAAGATACCTGCACTAGACCCTGAAGAAGTCATGAAGCATGCGGCGCTAACGAGTGGCGTGGATTACGTTGCGCCACAACAAGCGGCACCTGTTGTCGAGCAAGCACCACAGAAATTCGATGTAGCGCTATCGAATCAGCAGTGGAAGGAAGGTAGTTTTGACAAGCCGACACTGGTAATGCCCCCAGAAGTAGACATGGGTGCTTACACCTCTCAACCGGGTGCAACATTCGCATCATCCATTGGCAATCCGGTTAAAAACTTTTTTGCTGACTCGGCCAGTGCTGCAGGAGGAAATAACGGATCGTACGAAAAGATTCGTGCGGAACGTGCTGCACAGGAAGCCGTTGCAAAGCCAGTAGCAGCCGTTTCTCCAAAGGTTGATCCGAAGCAAGTAGCGCCGTCAGAAGCCGCGAATACGCCTTCTGGTTACAAGCAAACAAATGAAACGTTCTCGACGCCGACCACCATCAAGCAAGACATCGCCAGCCTTCCTGTTGATACGGCATTCACCGCCGACGCCGTACAACCCGCCATGCGCCCCGGCCAGATACAACTTGGCGCACCGTCTGGCTCTATCCACGGGAAAAGCACCGTTGATGCAACGCAGATGAAAGCCCCGGACGGCGGCGGCTACCTGACCGGCGCCAACGGGAAAGCGATTTACCTTCCGCCACAAGCCGCTCCTGCACGCGATCCGAACAAGCAGTACGACGCCTACGGCAACGACATGACGCGCACCAACGCAATGAAGGCTGAACTGGCCGGGATGCAGCGCGATCGATTCAAGCGCGACATGGGCGCAGACATTACCGACCCGAAGGTGAGAGCGGTCGCACAGCAGCAGTTGGCGATGCTGGACAAGGAAAATGTGGCCAATCAATTCGTCACAAAGTCGCAGCAGGACAGCGTTACGACTGGACTTGAGCAACAGGTGAAGGGGCAGGCACTCGCAGCAGGCGCAATCGAAATGAAGCAGAAACAGGCTATGGCCGGACTTCAGAACGATTACCTGAATGGAGACACTGAGGAAATCAGGAAATTGGCGGGTGAGAAGATCATCAAGTTGAACGGCGGGAACAAGCAGCAGGCTCCTGTCGTCCTTAAGCAAGGATCAACGAAAGACATGAACGGGGTTGAAACCACTAACCCTGAAATCGCCATTGACCCAGTTTCTGGCAGAGTTATTTCCGCACAATCAGCGCAAGGCGCGGCTCCAAAAATTGACTACGCGACCTTCGCAAAAACGATAAGGGAGCATCCATATAACAAGGGGAAGTCGATAGACGAGGCGAAGATCAAGAAGGATTACGACGCCTACCGTGGAGGTAAGTAGATGGCCGATTACTTCAACCCTTTCGCCAAGGAAGAATCAACAGGCACAAGTTCAGAATACTTCAACCCATTTGCAGAGCAACCGAAGCCCCAAGCCATAGGAACACCGTCGCCAGAGAAATCCAGCCTAGCCCGTCGCGCGCTTGGCGACACTGGTATCTCTCTACTCAAGGGCGCTATTGCTATCCCTGAAGCTGCCGTAGGTCTGGCCGACATCGCCACTGGAGGGTATGCAGGCAAGGCAGCAGAGCAGATTGGCTTCAGACCGAAGGAAGCCAAAGCCATCCTTGAAGACTATCTGTCACCCGAGCAGAAGTCGGCGAACGCCTACGTTCAAGGCGCTGACGGATTCGTTGACACCATTGGCCGCGCCATTGAGCGACCGTCTGTTATCGGCCAGACAATTGCCGAATCGCTTCCGTTATCACTTGGCGGCGGCATTGTAGGTCGTGGTGTAGCGGCAGTAACCAAGGCGGTACCGTGGGCCGCTGGTGCCATTGGCGAAGGGCTTGTTGGCGCAGGTTCAGCAGCAGAAGGATTGAGACAGGACTCGGAAGATGGAACGATTAGTGGCAAGCAAGTAGGCGCTTCGCTCGCTTCCGGCGCAGGAACGGCGCTGTTTGGCGCAGCAGGCGGCAAGTTCGCGCAGAGCAAGATAGGCCAGAAACTTGGCATTGGAGACCTTGAGACCACGATCGCAGGTGGCCCCAATCAGGCTGTTGGAAAAGGCTTTGCTGGCCGTGTTGCTGGTGGTGCCGTATCTGAAGGCGTGCTTGAAGAACTTCCGCAGTCGGCATGGGAACAGGCCATGCAGAATTACGCCACTGACAAGCCGCTTGATGAGGGTGTTGGCAAGGCTGCGGCGATGGGCCTGCTGTCCGGTTCTGTCATGGGCGCCGGGTTCAATGCGCTGCCGCAAGGCAAGTATCCGATTGATCCACCTCCTGAACTGACGCCAGAAGAAATTGCGATGAACGCCAGCCAAGCCAATGATGCGGCGGCGGCCAATGCAGCAGCATCAGCCAATGCGGCTGGCGGTACCGGCAATACGACTACGCCCGGTTCCTCGCCTGGTGGTGGTGCCGGAAGCAACGCGGCCTCGACTGGCGATACTGGAATCGGCGCAGGTTTGCCAGGACAGGACGCCACAACGATCGATGCTTCCACGACTGGCGCAACGGCAGCGGATCAAGCGATTGCTGGCGGGATTGATAACATCTCCACAGCGCCTCCAGAGCGAGGCGTAGTAGACCTAGACGGAAATATCGTCAAAGTAGACAAGAACGCAGGAACGCTATCAAGTGCGTTGAACAAAATAGCAATTGACCTTCCGCCTTCAATCGACACCGCACCGACTCCAGAGACGGCGGATAGTATCTTCTCGCAGATCGCTGAACTTGAAATGATCGGCGAGACAGAAGGCGGATTACCTCCAGATCAAGAAGCCAAGATGCAGTCGCTTCTTGCGCAGTACGACAAACTATCATCCGCTTCAGCGCCGGAGATTGCGCTGCAAACAATCCAAGGAAATGAAAATGGCCAAGGCCAAACCCCCGGTGAAACCACCCAAGAAGTGCTAACCCCTTCGGCTCCGGGTACGCCCGGTTCCGATACCAACATCATTCCGCAAGCCATAGGAACGCTACCACATGAGCCTCAAACCCTTAAAGAAAAGCAAGCAGAAACGCAAGGATCGCAACAACCAGCAGCCCCTGTAACTCAGCCAGTCCTTACCAACGATGATCGCATCGCCATCGCGCAACAGGCAAAGGAGGCTGATCCTGTAGCGCCATCAGAATTCAAGAACCTCGTCACAGGCGGGACTGTTCAAGGAACGTTCAGCGATGCGTTCAAGGATATTCATCAAGAAGGCGCTGATGCCGCGGTAAATTACTGGAACACCGATCGTCAGACACGCGGCGCAACCGGTGGCCAGAAAACGGCGACGATCAAAGGTGAGCCCGTACTGAAGGGGTCGAAGATTCACGAGCAATGGAGCCTTGGATTCCACCAGAAACTGAATGAATTGGCAGCCACGCTTGGAACGAATGATTTTGCTCCTGCACCAGTAGCACCAGTCACACCCCTTGCATCCCAGATTAACGGTTCCGGTGGAGGATAGGCATTTCAAAGACCCAATCCCAAGTATTCTCGTCCGCAGCATACCA
>NZ_JBMOJE010000051.1:0-33531 GCF_049316945.1 Propionivibrio sp.
CCAGCGTGCGCGGGATCGGCGTGGCGGTCAGCGTCAGCACGTCGACTTCGGCGCGCAAGGCTTTCAGCGCCTCCTTCTGACGCACGCCGAAGCGATGCTCCTCGTCGATCACCACCAGACCGAGACGGGTGAATTTCACGTCCTTTTGCAGCAGCTTGTGCGTGCCGATGACGATATCGACTTTTCCCTCGGCCAGTTCCTTGAGCGCGAGGGTTGTTTCCTTGGTTGTTCTGAAGCGCGAGAGCTCGACAATCCTGACTGGCCAGTTGTTGCCGATCTGCGCGAAACGGTCGCTGAAGGTCTGGAAGTGCTGTTCGCAGAGCAGGGTGGTCGGGCACAGCACGGCTACCTGCTTGCCGCCAGCCACGGCACAGAAGGCGGCGCGCAGGGCGACTTCGGTCTTGCCAAAACCGACGTCGCCGCACACCAGGCGATCCATCGGGCGGCCGGATTTCATGTCGTCGATCACGGCGTTGATGGCTGCGGCCTGGTCGGGGGTTTCCTCAAAACCGAAGCCATCGGCAAAGGCATCGTAATCGTGCATTTTGAACTCGAAGGCGTGGCCCTGGCGGGCCGCTCGCAGGGCGTAAAGCGCCAGCAGTTCAGCGGCCGTGTCGCGCGCCTGCATGGCCGCGCGGCGCTTGGCTTTTTCCCATTGCGGCGTGCCCAGCGAATGCAGCGACACGGCATCGGGATCGGCTGCGGAGTAGCGCGAGATGAGGTGCAGTTGTGAAACCGGCACGTAAAGCTTGGCTTCGTTGGCGTAGTGGAGTTCAAGAAACTCCATGTCGCCTTCGCCGAGGTCGAGGTGCACCAGCCCTTGGTAGCGGGCGATGCCGTGCTGTTCATGCACCACCGGGTCGCCGACCTTGAGCTCGGTCAGGTCGCGCAGCCAGTTGTCGAGCGAGGCCTTGCGCTGTGCGGCGTGCCGCGTGCGACGCGAAGGGCTGCCGGCGTAAAGCTCGGCTTCGGTGATGAAGGCTAGAGGAGTTGAGAGTGAAGAGTGAGGAGTGAGGAGAAAACCATCATGCAGCGGCGAGACGCACAGCGCCAGTTTGCTGTCGCCGGCCAGGAATCCAGCCAGATCAGCGCTGGAATCGGGCTTAAGTCCGTAATCCGCAAAGAGTCCGGCGAGGGTTTCACGTCGTCCGGCTGATTCCGCCAGTAGCAGAATGCGGCCGGGAAAGCTGGCGATAAAGGCTTTCAGCGCGCTCAGCGGGTCTTCGGCACGACGGTCGACGGCGACCGGCGGTAGCGTTGTGGACGGCCCGTCGCTGCCTGCGGCAAGAATCAGCCGTGCATAGGGTTTGGCGGCGCTGAAGAAGGGCTCTTCGGCGAGGAACAGATCGCCCGGCGGCAACAACGGCCGGCTGTGCTCGCCGGAGAGCATGTTGTAGCGCGACTGGGCGTCGCGCCAGAATGAACGGATGGCTTCTGGCACGTCGTTGTGCAGGCAAAGCACCGTGTCTTTGGGCAGATAGTCAAAGAGCGTTGCCGTTTCTTCAAAGAAGAGTGGCAACCAGTATTCGATTCCCGCCGAGGGGATACCGTTGGACACGTCCTTGTAGATGCCCGAGCGCGCCGGGTCGCCTTCAAAAATTTCGCGGAAGCGCTGGCGGAAATGGGTGCGTCCCTTGTCGTCGAGCGGGAATTCGCGCGCCGGCAACAGGCGGACTTCCGGCAACGGATAGAGCGTGCGCTGGGTGTCGACGTCAAAGGTCTTGATGCTTTCGATTTCATCATCGAACAGATCGAGGCGGAAGGGCAGGGCGGAGCCCATCGGAAAAAGATCGACCAATCCGCCACGTATCGAATATTCGCCAGGCGCGACTACCTGCGTGACGTGCGCGTAACCAGCCAGCGTCAACTGGGCGCGGAACTGCTCGGCGTCGAGCTTCTCGCCATTTTTCAGGAAGAAGGTGTAGGCCGCCAGATAGGCCGGCGGCGTGAAGCGGTAAGCCGCCGTCGAAGCTGGCACCAGCAGCACGTCGCATTCGCCGCGCATGACGCTGTAAAGCGTGGCCAGACGCTCGGAAATGAGGTCGTGGTGCGGCGAGAAGGTGTCGTAAGGCAGCGTTTCCCAGTCGGGCAATAGGCGCACGCGCAGGTCGGGGGCGAACCACGGTATTTCATCGAGCAGACGCTGGGCATCGACGGCACTCGCTGTCAGAACCGCCAGCAGCTTGTTCTGCCCGGTCTTGCCCGCCAGTTGGGCGATGTGCAGCGCATCCGCCGATCCGGCAAACGGCGGCAAATGCGTGCGCTCGCCGGCCTTGAATGAGGGCAAGGGCATCGAAAGCAGCGCGGCGGGTGATTCGGATACGGGTTGGGCTTGAGGCACGAGTGGTGGTCTGAGACAATGCGTGAAAGCCCGCCATTATAGCCGTCATGGTGAGTGGTGCGAGGTGCAGGCGGGTGCAAATGCATCAATCTTAAAGGCGTAAGAGTGGGGCGCGACAGGTATGGGAAGTTGCGGTGCCAAGTCGTTTTATTTTGCGTCCGCGTCTTCACTTGGCATAGGCGAAGCGGTTCACAAGCCTGCTCAGGACATGAATTCATAATGCCGGATGCCATTGTTGCAACGCAGCAAATTGTGTGGCAAAGTAAAAGAGTCTGCTCTCGTTCCGGAATCGGAATGGAGTCAGCCCGCCTTTGTGCGGGCTTATCGTTGCCACACCGGCCATCAGGCTCTCGCTACGCACTCGTTGCGGATAGCTATTGAGCGCAGGCCTTCGATCAAATAATGAACTATCCGTAGGAGGCTATTCGCCATGATTGGATTTCTTCGCAGCTACTTTTCAAGCGATCTGGCGATCGACTTGGGTACTGCCAACACACTGGTCTATGTTCGAGGTCAGGGCATCGTTCTGGACGAACCCTCGGTCGTGGCTGTTCGTACCGAGGGTGGACCCGGCGGCCGGAAAACGGTGCTGGCGGTCGGAATTGCCGCGAAAAAAATGCTCGGTCGGACGCCGGGCAATATCACCGCCATCCGGCCAATGAAAGACGGGGTTATTGCTGACTTCACCGTCACCGAAATGATGCTCAAGCATTTCATCAAGAAAGTACATGATTCACGCCTGATCACCCCGAGTCCGCGCATCATCATCTGTGTTCCGGGAGGCGCAACCCAGGTTGAGCGGCGCGCAATCCGTGAATCGGCATTAGGCGCCGGTGCCAGTCAGGTTTTCCTCATCGACGAGCCCTTGGCGGCGGCGATCGGGGCCGGCCTGCCGGTGTCCGAGCCGATCGGATCGATGGTGGTCGACATCGGCGGTGGAACCTCCGACGTGGCCGTGATCGCCTTGGGGGGCATGGTCTATGCCGGGTCGGTGCGGGTCGGGGGCGACAAGTTCGACGAAGCAATCATTAGCTATATCAGCCGAAACTTCGGCATGCAGATCGGTGAGAATACGGCCGAAAGGATCAAGAAAACCATCGGTTCCGCCTTTCCCGGGGCGACGGTTCAAGAGATGGAAGTTTCCGGCATCAACAAGTCGGAAGGAATTCCACGCAGCTTCACGATTTCGAGCAACGAAATTCTCGAGGCCCTCACTGATCCTCTGAATCAGATCGTGACCGCCGTCAAAGTCGCCCTCGAGAGAACACCGCCGGAACTGGGCGCCGACATCGCCGATCGTGGCATCGTACTCACCGGCGGTGGCGCCCTGTTGCGCGACCTGGATCGCCTGCTGATGGAAGAAACCGGCTTGCCGGTCATCATCGCCGAGGATCCATTGACCTGTGTGGTGCGCGGCACGGGGATGGCTCTGGAAAAAATCGACAGTCTGGGGAGCATATTTACCCACGAATAATGGTGGCCGCATCATGGCGTGCGGGCACATATCGTTAAATGGTGACGCCTCGACAAAGGGCATGAATCAGCCTAACCATTGAAGCGTTTATCCTGGAAAAAGCAGTTCGTCCACGAAAAACACCAAAAGCACGAAAATAATCAAGGAGATAATGAGATGAAGATAGCCCCCCAAAGGGTGAAAAAGGGTGAATTGAGATGATGCATCAAGCCATTGATTCTGTTCGTGTCTTTCGTGATTTTCGTGGATAGACTGAGTTTTTCGGGTTTACTTGTTGCACAGCCGTCTCCGAGATCAGGAAGAGTCCGAACTGATGCCTCTTGAACCCGCCCGCCTGACCCTTGGCTTCGAGGGTATGCCCATTTCTGAAGTCTATGACGACGTGTACTACTCGGCGGCTGGTGGGCATTTTCAGGCGCGACATGTTTTTCTAGCCGGCAACAACCTTCCGGCGAGGTGGCAGGGCAAAAAGTGCTTCGTAATTCTGGAAACCGGCTTCGGTCTCGGGCTCAATTTTTTGACCACCTGGCTGGCGTGGCAGAACGATCCGGATCGTTGTGAAATACTGCGCTTTGTTTCGTTGGAAAAACACCCTTTTCGTGCTGACGATCTGGAACTTGCCCATGCCGTATGGCCTGAGTTAGCGCTGCTCGCTGCAGAATTACGCGAGCGCTGGCCGCCACTGGTGCCGGGTGAGCATCGCCTTGAATTCGATGGCGGTCGGGTCATCCTCACGCTCGTTTTCGGCGACGCTGTCGAGACCTTGCCCAAGATCGATGCGGCGGTGGATGCTTTCTATCTGGATGGTTTCTCACCGGCAAAAAACCCCGAACTATGGTCACCTGCGCTATGCCGTTCTCTAGCGCGTCTTGCCTTGAGGGGAGCAACACTCGCCACCTGGTCGGTCGCCGGATCTGTGCGTCTTGCCTTGCGCGCAGCACAGTTCGACGTCAAGAAACGCCCGGGTTTCGCCGGCAAGCGGCAAATGCTGGTGGGGCGCTTTGGTCAGCCTGATATCGCCGAAAAGCCGTAGACCGCTAAAATGGCGTGTTTTTTCTCGAGGAAGCGGGATGCCGACCGGAATCATTGAATCGCTGGATCACGAAGCCCGCGGAATTACGCGGCTTGATGGCAAGACGATTTTTGTCGAGGGCGCCTTGCCCGGCGAGCAGGTCGAGTATGTCTGCTTGCGCAAGAAACGGACTTACGAGGTGGCGCGCACTGAGCGCATCCTCAAGTCCTCGCCCAGTCGGGTAACGCCGAAGTGTCCGCATTTCGGAGTGTGCGGCGGTTGCAGCATGCAGCATCTCGACCCGAGTGCGCAGGTTGCCGCCAAGCAGCGGGTGCTCGAATCCAACCTCTGGCATCTGGGCCGGATCAAGGCCGAGCAGCTTTATTCACCAATTTACGGGGCTCCCTGGGCTTATCGCCAGCGTGCGCGCCTATCAGTACGCGTGCTACCAAAAAAAGGCGGCGTATTGATTGGCTTCCATGAGCGCAAGAGTTCCTACGTCGCCGACATGCGCCAGTGCGATATTCTGCCGCCCCATGTCTCCGCGCTGCTGATGCCTCTACGCGAGCTGATTTCCAGTTTGTCGATCAGCAAAGCCATGCCGCAGATCGAAGTCGCCGCTGGCGAGCGCATCACCGCACTGGTGCTGCGCATTCTCGAACCGTTGAGTGCCGCCGACGAGAATTTGCTGCGTGCGTTTGCCGACCGGCACCGCGTGGTGCTTTATCTGCAAGCCGGAGGGCCGGCCACCGCTTACCGCTTTTACCCGGCCGAAGGGCCGAAGCTTTCATATTGTTTGCCGGATTACGACATCGAGCACTTTTTCTCGCCCACCGAATTCACCCAGGTCAATTTCGCCATCAACCACGTTCTGGTTCGTCGTGCACTGGCGCTGCTTGACCCGCAGCCAGGTGAGCGGGTCGCCGACATGTTCTGCGGGCTGGGCAACTTCACCCTGCCGATCGCCCGCTCCGGCGCCCATGTGGTGGGTGTCGAAGGTAGCGCCGAGCTCGTTCGCCGGGCAGCCGAGAACGCTTCTGCCAATGGCTTGGCCGGGCAGGCGGACTACCGGGTTGCCAACCTGTTTGAAGTCACGCCGGAAATGCTGACTGCGCTCGGTCATTTCGACAAGGTGCTGATCGACCCGCCACGCGAAGGCGCGGTGGAACTGGTTAATTCCATTGGTGAGGGCGGGCCGCGCCGCATTGTCTATGTCTCGTGCAGCCCATCAACATTGGCACGCGATGCAGCGATTCTGGTGGGTCAGAAGGGCTATCGCCTGAAAGGCGCCGGGGTGGTCAACATGTTCCCCAATACCTCACATGTAGAGTCGATTGCGTTGTTCGAAAGGAGCTGAGCCGGTCGGGTGGTCAAGCGATCAGTCGCCAGGCTAAATTTGCTCTAACCATCCGCCGTCATTCCGGGCTTGACCCGGAATGACAGAAAATCAATGGGTTAGCGTCAGAACAAATTTACCGTGACCAGCCGCTTTGTTTTGTCCCTTTTTTTCTGGTCTTGTTTAGCCTCTTCAAGACACTGCCGTGCATACGCTGCGCAATGGCCGCATTCGCGTGCAACTCCAAGGTCGCGCCGCAAGTCTTTCAGGTTGCGTGCGCCACCTTGGGCAGCTTCACATATCTGGCGGTCGGTGATCGCCATGCAGACGCAGACATACACGCTCATTCTCCAAAATTCAAACGCGCAGACAGTGCTGAAAAATAAGGCCTAAAACGAACAAGCTTGATCAATCGCCGCCCGGCTCAATGTGTACCTGCAGATAGTTCGCTAGCGTGACGTCCTTGATCAGGCTTTGCTGCGTCTCCAGCCAGTCGATCGCTTCCTCGCAGTGTTCCAGCAGATCTTCCAGCAAGTCGCGACTGACGTAGTCCTGTTGTTCCTCGCAGAGCGCAATACTCTCGATCAGTTGCGCGCGCTGGATCTCGCGCTCGTACTTGAGATCGCACTGCAGGCACTCGGTGACATTTTCACCAATCAGCAGCTTGCCAAGGTTTTGTAAATTGGGCAGGCCTTCGAGGAAGAGGACACGCTCGATAAGCACATCGGCTTCCTTCATGACACGGATGGACTGTTTGTACTGGTAGTCGTTCAGTTTCTCCAGGCCCCAATGGCGGAATAGTCGGGCATGCAGGAAGTACTGGTTGATCGACGTCAGTTCGTTTTTCAGCACCTTGTTCAGTGTGCCGATTATTATTTTTTCGCCTTTCATCGCTATGCCCCGGATGCCGGATTGCCAGAGCCGATCTGGCTCTGCTGATAGTTCTGCAGACCGACCAGTTCAATCAGTCGAATCTGCTTTTCAAGGTAGTAGGCGTGGTCCATCTCGGTGTCTTCGAGTTGAACACTGAGCATGTCGCGGGTGACGTAATCCTGGGCTTTTTCGCAGGCGGCCATTGCTTTCTTCAGTTCGCCGACAACGTGGTATTCCAGGGCAAGATCGGCCTCAAGCATTTTCGGGACCGTTGCACCGATCTTCAAAGCATCGCGCCTGGTCAGATCGGGCTTGCCTTCGAGGAACAGGATGCGCTGGATCAACGCCCGGGCATGCTGGCGCTCGTGCAATGATTCGTGCAGCGCCTTCTCTGCCAGGAGGTTGAAGCCCATGTCCGAATATTTTTCGCCGTGGATCAGGTATTGGTCGATGGCGGTCAATTCTCCTGCCAGCAGGTCGTTCAGTATCTCGATGATTTCTTGATCGCCTTGCATAACGTGCTCCCGAAGTCATTTGAAACAATTGGCAGGCTTTCCTGAACCGCTATTCCCCGGGGGGGGGGGGCGATGGAAATATTCCGCTCAGACAATGCAATGACACCATTGGCAAGCGCCAGTTCCACCTCGTTGGCTACAATGACGTGAAGGGATTCGGACCGGGCATGGGCCAGCGCTTGCTGCCTGTTTCCACACTCGCTTCCGAATACCCGTATAATTTCGCCTGATTGGTGGCGGTATGGTTTTCAGGTGGCAAACGCAAGGGATTTTGAAACAGATCCACCGTTCCGACCATTTTCCAAAAGCCGGCAGCTTGCCGGTTTTTTTGTTTCTTCATTCCCGCTTTAATGGGTTGATATGCGAATTTTGCTCAGCAACGATGACGGCTACTTCTCGCCGGGGATTGAATGTCTGGCGCGAGCACTGTCTGAGGTTGCCGAGATCACCGTTGTGGCGCCTGAGCGCGACCGCAGCGGAGCCAGCAACTCGCTGACGCTGGATCGCCCGCTTTCCCTGAAGCGCGCGGCCAACGGCTACTACCATGTGAACGGAACGCCCACCGATTGCGTGCATCTGGCCGTGACAGGAATGCTCGATGAACTGCCGGACATGGTTGTTTCCGGCATCAATCACGGCGCCAACATGGGCGATGACACGATCTATTCCGGTACCGTCGCAGCGGCGACCGAAGGCTTTCTGCTTGGTGTTCCGTCGCTTGCCGTTTCCTTGTGCAGCAAGGCCGGGGTGCATTTCGAGACGGCGGCGCGAGTTGCCCTGGAACTGGTGCAGATGATCCAGCGCCAGAAGGTGTGCGAGCCCCTGTTGCTCAACGTCAATGTGCCGGATGTTCCTTACGAGTTGCTGCGTGGCATGGTCGTCACGCGGCTTGGTAAACGGCACAAGGCCGAGCCTGTGGTGCGCGCGCTGACGCCGCGCAACGAGACCGTCTATTGGGTAGGCGCCGCCGGTGCAGCTCAGGATGCCGGGGAGGGCACTGATTTTTATGCCGTGGATAACCTTCAGGTTTCGATAACGCCCCTGCAGATCGATCTGACGCACAACGCACAACTCCCGCTGATTCGCGACTGGCTGGCGCAATGAGCCGAGTCGTTTCCGGTATCGGCATGACCTCGCTACGCACGCGTTCGCGCATGATCGAGCGTCTGCGTGAGAAGGGAATTCGGGACGAACGGGTTCTGGCGGCAATTGCCGCCGTTCCCCGTCACGTGTTTGTCGAAGAGGCGCTGGCATCGCGCGCCTACGAGGATACGGCGCTGCCGCTCGGCTTTTCACAAACCATCTCGCAGCCGTATATCGTGGCCAGAATGATCGAGGTGCTGCGTAGCGGGCGTGAGCTCGGCAAGACGCTGGAGATCGGTGCGGGCTGTGGCTATCAGGCGGCGGTGCTGGCGCAACTGACGGACGAGGTTTATGCCGTCGAACGGATCGAGCCGCTGCTGGCCAAGGCCAAGCTCAATATGCGGACAATCCAGCAGTTCAAGGTGCGGCTGAAGTATGCTGATGGACATCTCGGCCTGCCCGAAGCCGCGCCTTTTGATACGATCATCGTTGCGGCGGCATCTTCTTGTGTACCAAACGCACTTTTGCAGCAACTCGCGCTTGGTGGCAGAATGCTATTGCCGTTGGGGACCGCAGATCAGTATCTTCTTCTGATTGAACGTTGTGCCGATGGTTACGTCGAAACCCGTCTGGACAATGTTCGTTTCGTTCCGCTTCTCTCAGGACTCGAATGAAGAATAATCGTAATTTCGCCAAGCTTGGTCTGGTGGCTGTAGTCACCGCCCTGCTTGCTTTGGCTGGATGTGCAAGCAAGTCTCCGGCGCCGCTGGCCGAGCGCGGAGGCCAGGCGTCTGCAGCCCAGGACACCTACACCGTCAAGGCGGGCGATACGCTCTACAGCATTGCCCGTGATCACGGCATGGATCATCGCGACCTGATTGCGATGAACGGAATCGACAACCCGAACCGCATAACGGTCGGAAAGGTATTGAAGGTCAAACCGCCTGCTGCGGCGACTTCGTCGGTGGCGTCGACATCGCCGGTGGTATCCGAAGTGGTGGTTGCCAAACCGATCGGGGCGGAACCCGGGGTCGAAATGCGGCCGCTTGGCTCCAATACAGAAGCCTTGAAGCGTGAGCCAAAGGCCGGTAAGGAGCCCTACTCGGATCAGGCGCTGGCGCTTGCGCAAAATCAGGGGCAGCCGAAACCTGCAGAGCCGGTGGTGCCGGTAGCCAAGACTGAAGCCAAACCCGAAGCCAAACCGGCTGAACCTGCGGCGAGCGGTAACGAGATCGTCTGGATCTGGCCGGCTAACGGCAAAACTATCGGTACTTTCAGCGAAGGTGGCAACAAGGGGATCGACATCGCAGGCAAGGCGGGTGATCCAGTGATTGCTGCGGCTGACGGTAAAGTCATTATCGCCAACTTTTTGCGTGGCTACGGCAAACTGGTGATCGTCAAGCACAACAATGCCTACGTGTCGGTTTATGGACATAACCAGACCCTTCTGGTCAAGGAAGGGCAGATGGTTGCCAAGGGTCAGAAGATCGCCGAGATGGGCAATACAGACACTGATCAGGTGAAGCTGCACTTTGAAGTCCGAAGTCAGGGCAAGCCGCTTGATCCCCTAAAGTATCTGCCGCAGCGCTGATCATGTCCGACGATCCAGATTCCGACGCCGGTTTTGCCGAAGATGAGATGCCGCAAGAATGTGCGTCCGAAGAGGATGTACTGACCGAAACGGAAGACGAGACGGTTGCCGCTACGCCGGAAGTTGAACTGCTCAACGACGTCACCCAGCATTACCTCAACGAGATCGGCGCCAAGCCCTTATTCACTCCTGACCAAGAATATGACTGGGCGTGCCGCGCGCGGGCTGGAGAGTTTGCCGCACGGCAGAAGATGATCGAGCACAACCTGCGGCTGGTGGTGAACATCGCCAAGCATTACCTCAATCGCGGCATTCCGCTGCTTGACCTGATCGAAGAAGGAAATCTTGGCCTGATTCATGCGATCGAGAAGTTTGATCCGGAGCGCGGATTCCGTTTCTCGACCTACGCTACCTGGTGGATTCGCCAAAGCATCGAACGTGCGATCATGAACCAGTCGCGCACCATCCGTCTGCCGGTCCATGTGGTCAAGGAGATCAACCTGATCCTGCGTGCCATGCGGCATCTGGAATCAGCCAACGGCAGAGAGACCCGCATTGAGCATATCGCCCACCTCATTGACCGGTCGGTCGAAGATGTACGCCGGGCGCTGGCGCTCAATGAACATATCGCCTCGCTCGATGCCCCCCTGGAGATCGATCCCAACCACACCGTTGCCGATGCCATTGCCGATGACAATGCGATCGACCCGGAAAACCTGCTGCAGTCAAGCGAAGTAGGCAATCTGGTGAGCAACTGGGTTGAACAGTTACCCGAGAAGCAGCGTCGCGTGCTTGAGCGTCGTTACGGCCTCGGAGGTTGTGAAATCAGCACGCTTGAAGAGGTCGCAGAGGACCTCAACCTGACCCGCGAACGCGTTCGCCAGATCCAGATCGAAGCGCTTGATCAACTTCGCCGCGTCATCAAGCGTGGCGGAGTGACGCGGGATAATCTCATTTAGCGTGAAAGTCGCGCCAGCGACTCTCGAACCTCCCCTCGCCCTCTGGGAGAGGGGTCGGGGGTGAGGGCGTGTGGTGGTCGAGAACCAAATCAAGGAAGTTTGAAATGAGCAATAAAGTAGCGATATTCGATTCCTCTTTGCGGGACGGGGCTCAGGCTGAGGGAATCTCGTTCTCAGTGGAAGACAAGTTGAGGATACTCAAGCTTCTGGACGACCACGGAGTGGACTACATCGAAGCCGGCAATCCCGGCTCAAATCCCAAGGATCTCGAATTTTTTGCCAGGGCCGGGAGCATTGTCCTGAAGCACGCAAAACTCGCCGCTTTCGGCAGCACCCGCCGTCGTGACACTCAGGTGGAGAATGACGACAACGTCCAGTCCCTGATGCTGGCTGATACGCCTGTCATCGTCATTTTCGGCAAAAGCTGGGATTTCCATGTAACGGAAATCATCCGCACCACGCTTGAAGAAAACCTGAACATGATCCGCGACACCGTGGCCTTCTTCAAGGCCAAGGGCAAGGAGTTGGTATACGACGCCGAGCATTTCTTCGACGGCTACAAGAACAACCCGGAATACGCAGTCAAGTCGCTACAAGCCGCTGTGGATGGCGGTGCTGATGCACTGGTGCTTTGCGACACCAACGGCGGAACTTTTCCGTCCGAAGTGGCGACAATCGTGAAGGAAATGGTTGCCCTGTTCCGTGTGCCAATCGGCATTCATGCGCATAACGATGGCGGCATGGCGGTAGCCAATAGCGTGATGGCCGTCGAAAACGGTGCCAGGCATGTTCAGGGCACCTATATCGGGCTAGGCGAGCGCTGCGGTAATGCCAACCTGTCGACCATCATCGCCAATCTCGGCGTCAAGCGTAATTTTCAATGCCTGCCGGCCGACCAGTACAAGAACATTACCCGCGTCGCACGCCACATTGCGGCCATCTCCAATGTGGCGCTGAATGAGCGCGACCCTTTCGTCGGCAACTGCGCCTTCGCCCACAAGGGCGGTATGCATATCGATGGCGTGAACAAGGCGTCCCATTCATTCGAGCACATCAACCCGGAACTGGTCGGTGGCCAGCGCCGCTTCCTGATGAGTGAAGTTTCCGGACGACGCATGATCCTGGAAAAAATCTGGGAGGTCGATGCCAGCATCACCAAAGATGATGCGGTGACCGACAGCATCATCAAGCGCCTGAAGGAACTGGAACATCAGGGCTATCAGTTCGAAGGGGCGGAAAGCACCTTTGAACTGGTCATTCGCAAGCAACTCGGCAAGTACCGCCCGTTCTTTGAACTGGAGCACTTCCGGATCATCGGCGAACATCCGACCAATGGCGAATACGGTTCTTCCGCCATCGTCAAGTTGAAGGTCGACGGCACCGAGGAAATTACCGCAGCCGAGGGCGACGGTCCGGTGCATGCGCTCGATCGCGCACTGCGCAAGGCGCTCGACAAGTTCTATCCGGAACTGTCCAACGTCCATTTGACCGATTACAAGGTGCGCGTAATTAATGGCAAGGATGCCACCGCCGCCAAGGTTCGTGTATTACTGCAATCGACGGATGGCGATTCGGTGTGGACGACAGTCGGGGTTTCGACGGACATCATCGAGGCAAGCTGGATTGCGCTGGTTGATTCGATCGAGTACAAGCTGTTGAAGCTGGAAGAAGCCAAAGTCGCGGCTTGAAATCGGGGCTGGGTTTTTCAGCCGTATTGGGCTGGTGCAATTGGTTTGGCAAAATAAGTCGTGTGCCGCGCAACATGAGCAAAGGGGATGCAGAACAGCATCGCTTATTACGCCCTGCATGAACAAATAAGGCTGACCAGTCTACGTTTATAAATAAGCTGGCCCGCAACGCCCGTCCATAGGCGATCCCACGATGGCGTGCCTGTGAGCCGCGTTAACCTTGCCGCTTACGGCTATTGCTTTCAAGATGGCCGTCCTGCCTGGCTTGCAGGCCATCTGCAAGCCAGAGGTCTGGTTCAAAGGAGGCCAATAAGGGTCAGCTTTGAATAACTCGGCAAGTGCTCTCAGCCAGGATGGCCTTCCTGCACTTTGAATTCTTCTTTAGACCTGCCTTCGGCAAGCTTCTTGTTCAACCATGCCGGAGTAGGTCCTTTACCGCCATAGGTATCATTGGGGTTGGTGTCGCTTCTGTATTTAACTGCCTTGGGTGCTTTTACGGGACTGCCTTTTCTGTTTTTTTTTGCCAATCCAAGATCTTCTGCAGTTAACTTGTACTTATCAATAATGACCTTGGCTTCTGCAACGGCATTGGCAATTTCATTCTTCCTGAGTTGTTCTGCTTCAATTTTCAGATCTTCAATTTGTTTCAGTGCTTCATCATAGGTTTTAGCCACAACATTTCTCCATAAATAAATGCAATTGACTTTATATCACAGATTGTAGATTCATGGGCAGGTTGAAAGTTGCAGAATGTTTTTATTTTGTTAATTATTAAAATTGGCACTATTTATAAGAACGTATATCCAGCGTTTATTATCGTACGCTGCATCTTCAGAAGTTCCTTGTGTAATTACCGACTATTCAGCGTTCCAGTAGCCCAAGTGCAATCACCAATCGCTGGATGTTCCCGCTTCAACATTCAATACAAGTTGTTATCAATTGGCACGGAGTTCGCCAATTCATCTATTTTTATTGGATACTTGCGCCAACAATCAGCGCCGAATCGAGACCAAAGAACATTTCCGGGACGCATCAGGGTGAAGCAAATCATGCGTTTTTCGGCCAAACATGGCGTTTCAGATCAAGCAAATCCTTTGATGTAAACCAAGGTATTCGGATAATAGGCAGCGCATGTGTGGCTCTCTCGGCGCGTGCCGACAGCAAAGTGCTGATCTACGATACGGCAACGTTCGCCAGGATCGGCGAGTTTCCTTCCGATAGCCCGAGTGGTATCTTCTTTACCAGCCGCGCCAACCAAACCGGATTTTGATGAAAATGCTCGAACAAACCCTCGACTTTCGCCTGCTCAATGACTTTCAGCGGAATTTTCCGCTCTGTTCGGCCCCCTTTGCGGAACTGGCGGCCAGGCTTGGCGTTGCCGAAAAGACCGTGCTGAGCATGCTCGAACAGTTGCGGCGGGAAGGAAAAATCACTCGTATCTGCGCCGTGTTCGCCGCCAAACGCATCGGCGCGAGCACGCTGGCAGCAATGGCTGTGCCGCCGGAGAAACTTGAAATAGTCGCCGAGGCAGTGAACCGCTTTCCCGAAGTGAATCACAACAACGAACGGGAACATCGCTACAACCTTTGGTTTGTCGTCACCGCCGGCTCGGAAGGGCGCTTGCAGGCGGCCTTGGGCGCTATTGAACAGACGGCCGGCTACCCCGTTCTGAAGCTGCCGCTGGTGCAGGAATACCATATCGATCTGGGTTTTTCGTTGAACGGCAAAGAGGAGAACCATCAGTCGCCGGCCCAGGCCTTTTCGCCACCGACGCAACTGGGTGAACTTGAACGGCGCCTGGTGATCGCGCTGCAGGAAGGGCTGCCGCTCTTCATCCGCCCCTTCCAGGTGCTGGCCAGCCGTGTCGGCTGCGACGAAAGTGAAGTCCTCGAACGCATCAGCCGATGGTGCGAGGAGGGCGTCATCAAGCGCTTCGGCGTGGTCGTGCGTCACCACGAACTGGGCTACACAGCCAATGCCATGCTGGTGCAGGACATTCCCGATGAACTGGTCGGGCCCCTCGGCGAACTGCTGGCGCGCGAGCCCGGAATAAGCTTGTGCTACCAGCGCCCGCGCGTGCTGCCGGACTGGCCGTACAACCTTTTCTGCATGATCCACGGTCAGGCGCGTGAGGTGGTCGAGGCGAAAATTGCCGAACTGCGTGAGCGCCTCAAGCTCACCGGCTACGTGCACGACATACTGTTCTCGCTGACCCGCTTCAAGCAAAACGATGCACACTATGCTTGAAGCAGAGTGGATGCCTGTAATCTATCGGAGCATCACCGATCGTCTGCAGCGTCCCTTGCTTGACCTGCGCATTTCGGTCACCGACCGCTGCAATCTGCGCTGCACCTACTGCATGCCGCGTGAAGTGTTCGGCAAGGATCACGTCTTTTTGCCACGCGCCGAACTGCTCAGTTTCGAGGAGATTGAGCGAATCGCCGGCTTGTTTGTGCAGTTGGGCGTACAGAAAATTCGACTGAGCGGCGGCGAGCCGCTACTGCGACACGACATCGAACGCCTGGTCGAAAAACTGGCCAGACTGCGCAGCCGGGAAGGCAAACTGGTCGAAATCGCCCTGACCACCAATCGCATATTGTTATCGAGGAAGGCGCAGGCACTGAAGGATGCCGGGCTGTCCCGCCTCACCGTCAGCCTCGACGGGCTGAGCGAGGAAACCTTTCGCCGCATGAGCGATTCCGCTGCGTCGGTGGCTACCGTGCTCGAAGGTATTGCAGCAGCGCAGGCCGTCGGGCTGACTCCGGTCAAGATCAATATGGTGGTCAAGCCGATCCGCAGGAGTTGGCGGACTTTCTGCGGCGCGGTCTTGAATTCGACGTGCTGCTGGTCTCCGGCGGCTCGTCGGTGGGCGTGCATGACCATGTGCGTCCGACGCTTGAGGTGCTGGGCGTTGAAATGCACTTCTGGCGCGTTGAAATGCGCCCTGGCCAGCCCGTGGCAAGCGGTGGCCAGGGTGATCCCCGACGAACAACCGCAAATCGAGGACGCGCTGCGCGAGTTGAGCGATATTGAAGGCTGCAGCCTGATCGTTACGACTGGCGGCACCGGGCCGGCGCTGCGCGATGTCACGCCGGAAGCTACAGAAGCGGTGTGTACCAAGATGCTGCCCGGTTTCGGCGAGCTAATGCGCAGCGCCTCGCTGAAGTTCGTCCCGACGGCGATTCTTTCCCGGCAGACGGCCGGGATTCGCGGCAAGAGCCTGATCATCAATCTGCCCGGAAAACCTTCGGCGATTGACGATTGCCTGCAGGCGGTTTTCCCCGCCGTGCCTTATTGCATCGATCTGATCGAAGGCGCCTGGTTCGAAACCGATGTGCAGTATTGCGCGGCATTCCGTCCGGCCCATGCCAGGAAAGGGTGAGTCGTATCCTGCGGGAAGCCCCCGGCCTGCAAGCCAATGAACACGGGCCTCTTCAATATCGATACCTTGCAAGGCAGTATTCATGCGGATTTCCATGGCATGCCTTTGTCGATCGCCATTTGATGCGTGTTGCGGGGCGATTGCGTGGTTACTGCTCAATTTCCTGAATCGACGTCAGATAGGCCAGCGCATCCTGAATGTCCTTGGCCTTCAAGGTATGGAGGACGCCCACTTTGGCCGTTTCCTCGTCGTGTGGACGATCACTTTTGAGGTAGAAATCGACCTGCCGCATCAAGTAGCTGGTGTACTGCCCGACCAGGCGCGGAAACATGCCACGTCTGGTCGGTCTCGCCATGGCAGACGGCGCAGTCTTTCTGGAAGATCACCTTGCCGTGTTCGCTATCACCCTCGGCGCGCGGGATGATCATCACCTTCTGCATTGCCGTCAGACGGGTTAGTGCGTCGTCGCTATTCTTGAAAACCGGCTTTGGTCAGCCAGTGCAAGGGCCGTAAATATCCCTGGTTTTCTCGGAATCGTCCGCCGTCGCCGACAGCGGAACACCAAGCAACAGGAAGCTGCAAAGGACAGGAACAAGATTGATGAGGGGCATGGGAAATTCCTTTGCCGAGCGAGTCGCCAATGTTATACAGAGCGCCAATTCAAGCCTTGATGCGAGTCAAATCGCGGGAAAAATTCCTTTATCGAGCAATTGCAATCAGCGGTTATTACGGATGGTAAAGTTATAAAACTACGCCTAAAGTGAGAGTGGTAACTAGATAACCTTTCCAAGGAGTACATAATGAGCAACTGCTATTCCCCGATTGGCCGCTGTGAAGCCGAGCACACGATGGTGCGGATCAATCAGACGCTGAAAGACTGCTCGCTGGAACATGGATGTCCGCCGGGGCGTATTTGCCCGCTGGGCGCCTGTTTTGCAAAAATTGCTGCAAATTTCCGCAGTCCTCAAGCCAGTGAAATTGGACTGTAACTGCAGTCTGGCCGGTTCTTGATCGGACATTCCTTCTTGCGTTTCTCTTGATTTCAAGAGAGCGAATCAACATCACAAGGAATGAACATGCCACATGCTCAGTTCCAGAACGAAACTCTGGATGAACAGGTGGCCGTCGCGCTCTAACTCGATACCAAGGTGTATCAGGCCTTTCATCAGAAGGCAAAAAAGACCGGGCTGGAGATCGAGATCTATCTGTGCCGCATGCTATCCGTTGTCCTTGGCTGGCGCGTGTTCAATGAGACAGACACCTGTGCGTCACAGATTCCCGTAGTGTCACGCTCTGGTGAAATGTCTGGCGATGGGACCGGTTTTTTTATCGCCAATAGTCAAGCCCCAGAAAAAGCATGGCTGGGAAAGTCATGGTCCAACACCTCGATGGTTTCTCGGGTGTAGAGCTTGCCGCTCCGGTAAAAATTGCCGAGCAATTCTTTCTTCTTGGTGTCCATGGAGAGTACCGGCTGATTCGCCGCAAGGTACCTGGCCTTGAGGGCGGTAATGTTTTCAAACTGCGGATTACATCGGCAGCACGACACGAAGGGTGAAGGCGCTGCTCGTGACGCCCGGCTCGCCGCTTCCTCATGCTACCGGGCTACGGACAACTCCCCGGACGGGACTTCAACCCGCTAGGCTTACTGCTGTTACTGCGAACGGACAGACCACGGTTTTTCAAGCGAAAACCGTGGTCCCCTATTATTCCGTCAATCATTGACATCAACTAAATTCGGTACTAAATTTGGGCGTAGCAACCACAAGGAGGCACCATGCAATCCATCTCCAACATCAAGTCCATTTCGTACCTGAAGAGCCATGCGGCGCAGATTTCCGAAGATCTGGCAATCAATGGCACTCCGTTTGTCATCACCCAGAATGGTGAAGCCAGCATGGTGATTGAGGGCGTCAAGCAGTTTCAGGAAAAGGAGGCGCTTATTGCGGCTTTGAAAATCATTGCCTTGGGCGAGAAGGACCGCATACAAGGGAAAGGCATTTCAGTAGCGGAATCACGGGCGCAACTGCTGGCTGCTCGTCAAAGTCGCAAATAATGGCGGTCACCATTCTTCCCGATGCCCAGGCGGACTTGCTTTCGCTTCAAGACTACATGCTCGACAAGTGGGGCGAAGTTGCATGGCTGAAAGCTGAGGACGAGATTTTTGAAAAGCTGGAGAAAGTTGACTCTGGCATTTTCAATGGAACGACTGTCCAAGAGCTGGCATCAGTGGGTATCCTGGACTACCGGCACGTCCATACTTCGCATCACAAATTGGTCTACCGACGGTTCGGCGGCGATACCTATGTGTACCTCACCGCCGGGCATAGGCAGAACTACCCCACGACTCTGGCTAAACGGTTGTTGAGCAGGTGACTGGCTGATTGGTTAATTGAGTGCTCATGCAGGGCAGAGAATTGGAGACAGCGTTTTTTGCTCTAAAAACCGGGGATACCGTGGTCCCCTATTATTCCGCAGTTCTTCTTCACCCCATGAGACTCGCGGCGTTTGGCTACCCGCTTCGATAGGATTTACCAGTTCGCTTGTTTTTTCTGTGCCGGTGTAAGTGGCCGCGCCATCTCCGGCGACTGTATTTCTGTCTTTAGCGAAGGTACGCTCGGTGTTGTCCGATGTATGATCAAAGGTTCCTGAAGGGGTTCTAGTGTCCCATGGGGTTTTACTGCGTTCCGTGTGCGATCCTGTAGCCGAAGAGTCTCGCATAACGACTTGGCGGTCTCGTACGCGCAGCGAGCATTATCAAGTACCTTCATACGCGCGTCTCGCTTCTTCTCCCCAGTTGCGCGCCAGCTTTCAAGCGCCCGGATGTACATCTGCTCCTTTACGGATAAGTCGCGTTTTGCAGCAGCTATTTGTTGCCTCAGTGTCGCCATCTACTTCTACTCCTGTTTTCATGTTCTTCATTCAACTTGAGCACTCGCCCACTGTCTTGCTGGACATGCTCGCGCTACCAGACAGGAATAGGGGTCAGGCCACAGGTTTCGCTCTGTTCGGTGATGAAAAGCTGGTAATTGGCGCGTTTGGAACCGCCTGCCGATTGCCAGCGGGCGATGAAGGTTTCGCTGGCGCTATCGTTCAATTCATTGATGACCATCAGAGCGGGCACATTGCGACAGCAGGAAATGCGTCGGCACGCTTCGCCTTGTTCGCAAAATCCTTATCAAAGGTCATCAAGGTCGCCGTAGCGGGCGACAGGGCGAGATGGAGCGCGTCGGCGAAATCCAGTCCCTGCTCAAACCATTGCACGGCACGGTAAAGCGCGGCTTCGTGAGGGAGTCGCATATTGGGCAGCCCCAGTACATGGCGCAGCGCGCTGACGATCTCGGCGCGCGAGCAGTCGCTGCATTCAAGCACCCAGACCAGTTCGAGCACGATGGTGGTCGTGATCGTGAGTTGTGACGAGGTTTCCAGCAGGTTCTGAACGCGCCTGGCCTGTGCTGCATCGTCGTTGAGCAGGTAACGCAGCAGCAGATTGGTGTCGAGGACGATCATGGCAGCCTCATTCTGCAGCGGTTTTACGCTTCAGCATCTCGCCCACGGCCAGTTTGATTTCGGTTTCCAGTGGAGCCTTGCGCCCCGGCTTTGCCAGCAGTCCGAGGCCGGCGGCAATTTCGGTGCGGGCAAAACGCTGTTCAGCTTGGCGCAGATGAATTTCGTCGCCCTCGGCAAAAATCGCCAGCTCACTGCCGGGTTCAATGTGGAAGGCGGCACGCAGGCTCTTCGGGATAACGATCTGGCCCTTGCTCGAAACACGGACGGTTTCCATAGTGACTCCCTAAGTAAGACGCGGTAAGACGAATCATACCGGGGGGGCCACGCTCCTGCCAGTGCCAGTTTTCGGGTGCATTCCAGAGGCGTAGTCAAAGACTGTCATACACTCTGCAGATCCCGTGAATTGGCGGTCTACAGGCTATGCGCCGGAAGAGTGGCGTAAACAAATGTCCTTAAGCCATGGCCTCTGTAGATCGCCATTCGGTGCCTATTGCAGGCCGATGCGTTGTTGAAGAGCTGGCAGGCGTCGATCCTTACCGTGTTGCGATGACCGCCCTGGACTACGGGGAAAAGGGCGGGAAATAGTGCCCCCCTATTTCTTTGCGGCTTTCTGTTTCTTCAGATCTGAATACCATGACCCCTGTTTTCGTTGTTAGCAGGAGTAGAGGGCAAAGCGCTGCGGTAATCACTGCTTGCTAACGGAATTGTGCGCTCGATGCGGCGGCGTTTTGGTCAGCCAGTAGCCGATCGCCAGGGCCACGGCGAGTGCCGCGGTGGCATAGACATAATCCGGGCTGACCTCCTTGTAATCGAGAATGATGATCTTGCGTAGAACTGCCATGTAGGCCGTGGCCAGCACGATGTCGATGTGCAGCGCATCATCGCTGAGGTAGCTGACGATATTCACGAAGACTTCAATGGCGATCAGTACGGCCATGAAGGCGCCGAAGGTGGCGAGAATGTCGCTGATCTCCAGCAGATAATACGGGTGCGTGCTGACGCGGCTGTACAGGACGTAAACAACGTCGGCGACGCCCCACCAGATCACCAGCACCATGAGCACGGCCAGCACCCGGGCGGCGTAGCGGATGCTGCCGTACAGTCGACTGACCAGTGGGTCCTCGGGCCTGTCTGCCCGTTTCGACTCGGTGCCTGCCTCTTTGTCGTTCATTCATTTCTCCTGTGATTTGCTGCCATTGTGCTTGCCCAGGGACGCTGCGCTAGCCGATGCTGGTCTGGGGTTTATTACGGGCAAGCCCAGCCACCAGCTTGCGCACTTCATCCAGCAACAGCACCGACGAAGCAACGGCCAGCGCCCGGCCCCAGTCGTTCAGGGTCAGATCAACGCTATCGAACACCGACTGCGCCGGGCCCCAATGCACCACCAGCACCTGCAGCGCCAGCACGCTGGCCAGGGCCAGCCAGAGTTTGCCATTGGCGAAGAAGGTGGCATTGAAAGCGCTGCCATGTTCGGCGCGGGCGTTGAAGACGTTGAAGAACTGGAACAGCACGAAGGTGGTGAAGGCCAGGGTCAATGCGTAGTCCTGGCCGCGCTCGGCGAGCCCATGCCGGAACATGAATAGCGTGCCGACCATCATTACCACGCCATAGAGCGCCAGGCGCAGCAAACGCCCGGCGCTGAGAATCTGCGCGGCCTGCAAGCGCGGACGGTCGCGCATCAGGCCGGGGCGGGCCGGCTCGACGCCGAGGGTCATGGCCGGCGGGCCGTCCATGATGATGTTGATCCACAGCAGATGAATGGCGGTGAACGGCGCCGGCCAGCCGAGCAGCGTGGCGCTGAGCACGGTCAGGATCGCGCCGATGTTGGTGGACAACTGGAAGCGCACGAACTTGACGATGTTGTCGTAGATCACCCGGCCTTCCTCGACGGCGCGCACGATGGTCGCGAAGTTATCGTCGGTGAGCACCAGGGTCGCCGCTTCGCGAGTTACCGCCGTACCCGTAATGCCCATCGCCACGCCGATGTCGGCCGCCTTGAGCGCCGGGGCATCGTTAACACCGTCGCCGGTCATCGCCACCACATGGCCGACCGCCTTCAGTGCGTGCACGATGCGCACCTTGTGGGTTGGCGAGACGCGGGCAAAGACGGCGATATCATTGACGCGAGTGGCGAACGCCGCGTCGTCCATGGCATCGAGTTCGGCGCCGCTGACCACGTGGCCGACCAGGCCCAGTTCGCGAGCGATGGCAGCGGCGGTCGCCTGGTGGTCGCCGGTGATCATCTTGACCTGTATTCCGGCCTGGTGGCAGAGCGCTATCGCGGCTTTGGCTTCGGCTCGCGGCGGGTCCATCAGGCCGGCGAGGCCGAGAAAAGTCCACTCGCTGGCCCAGGCCATGAGGTCGCTGGCCGGGTCGAAATCCTTTGCCGGAATGCTGCGGTGGGCCACGGCCAGCACGCGCAGCGCCTGGTCGGCCAGCGCTTCGTTTTCACGCTCGATCAGGCGGCGGGAGGCTTCGTCCATGGGCAGTAAAGCCTGCGCGGCGAGCCAGCGGGAAGCCCGCCCCAGGAGCACGTCCGGCGCGCCCTTGATGAGCATTTCAACCGTTTCGCCGGCATGGTGGAAGGTGGCCATGAACTTGTGCGCCGAGTCGAACGGTATCTCGGCAATACGTGGCTGGCGTTGCTGTTCGGTTTCGGGATCGAGACCGCCTTTCTGCGCCAGCACCCACAGCGCGCCTTCGGTCGGATCGCCAATCAACTGGCCGTCGCGCACGCACGAGTCGGTGCATAAGACCATCGGCAACAGCAGCGGGCGCAGATCCGTCCCCGGCGCTGCAGCAATTGCCCCCTCTGCCCGATAGCCCTCGCCGCTGACCGAAAAACCCTGCCCGGCATACCAGCCGGAGCGGGCGGTCATCTGGTTCAGGGTCAAGGTGCCGGTCTTGTCCGAACAGATCACTGTCGTCGAGCCCAGCGTTTCGACGGCGGAGAGCTTCTTGAGAATGGCGCGATTCTGTGCCATGCGCCACATGCCGACAGCCAGGGTGACGGTGACCACCGCCGGCAGCCCCTCGGGAATGGCGGCCACCGCCAACGCGACAGCCGTCATCGCCGCCTCGGTCATCGGCTGGCCGCGCAGGTAATCGACGAGGAAAATGATCGCCACGACGAAGCCGGCGATAACGGCCAGTTTCTTGCCCAGCGTATCGAGCTGGCGTTGCAGCGGGGTTTCCCCTTCTTCCGCGCTGGCGATCATTCCAGCCAGTTTGCCCATTTCGCTGCGCATGCCGGTTTCGGTGATCAGCAATTCGGCACGTCCACGGGTCAGTACCGTATTCATGAATAGCGTATTCAGGCGGTCGCCAAGCGGCAGATTTTCACTGTCAAGGGCCATAACGCTCTTGCCGACGGCGTGCGATTCGCCGGTGAGCGCCGCTTCATCCGCCTCCAGATTGTGCGCGGCCAGCAGCCGACCGTCAGCCGGCACCCGGTCACCGGCTTCCAGCAGCACAATGTCGCCGGGCACCAGTTGCGCTGCGTCGATGTCGGAAACCAGGCCATCACGGCGCACCCGGGCATGCGCCGCCAGCATCTCCTTGAGTGCTGCCAGGGTACGTTCCGCGCGATGTTCCTGCCAGAAGCCGAGACCGGCATTGAGCAGCACCACAACGAGAATCACCCCGGCATCCTTGAGGTCGCCGATGGCCCAGGCCAACCCCGCCGCCAAGACCAGCACGATGACCAGAAAATTCCTGAATTGATCGAGAAATTTGAGCCAGAGCGGACGCGGCACGGCCTCGGCCAGCTTGTTCTCCCCGTAGTGGGCGAGTCGTTCGGCGGCAGCGGCGGTGCTCAAGCCATCGGCAGGAACGACGGCCAGCGAAAGCGCGGCTTCGCTTGCGGAAAGGGTATGCCAGGGGCGGTGTTCGATGTCCACGATCGAAGATAATCCTTATCCGGTTTCGGCTGCGCGACTGGCGCAACACGCGTTGATGGTATCTAAAAGACAAATACCCGACTCGATAGTTCAGGTAATAGAGGTATTGCATCGGATGGCGGTGCATGGCTGGACGCAGATAACGACGGGCGTCTTGGGTAAAAGCGAAAAACAGGGGGGCACGGTTTTCCGGTTTTCAGAGTTGATGGTTCTGGCGATTATCCGGTTTCTCAGTTCCTGTGCCGATTCGGGATATCCGCTCAATGTATCTTGTCAATACAACTTGGGAGAGCGGTGAGGAGTGAATTGCGCCTTGCCGCTTCGACTTTGACTGGAGGGTTGATAAGCCATGAATTCAATCGCTGATACCCCAGACACCGTCCTCGGTTTCTGGTTCGAGGAGATCGCGCCCCGGCAGTGGTGGGCGAGGTCGGACGATCTGGATCGGGTGATCGCTTCGCGTTTCGGCGCTTTACTGGCCGTCGCTGCGCGCTGTGAGTTGTATTGCTGGCGTGCTTCGGGGGCTGGTCGGCTGGCGGAGATCATTGTCCTTGATCAGTTCTCGCGCAATGTCCATCGCGATCAGCCGCAAGCCTTTGCTTGCGATCCCATGGCGCTGGTGCTGGCGCAAGAGGCGGTCGCTGGCCACGCCGACAACGAATTCGACGCAGTGCGCGGTGCCTTTCTCTACATGCCTTACATGCATAGCGAGTCCGCGGTCATTCACCGTGTCGCGGCGGCGCTGTTTGGCGCGCCTGGAATGGAGCAGAATCTCGACTTCGAGTTGCGCCACAAGGCGATCATCGATCGGTTTGGCCGTTACCCGCACCGCAACGAAATTCTTGGCCGAATCTCGACGCCGGAGGAAATCGAGTTTCTTAAAACGCCGGGTTCGTCGTTTTGACTGGCATCACCAAAGGAGGTAGCCGTGGAGGTTTCTCTCATCGCTGAGGAAAGTTGTCATCGCGGATTTCTCGAAGTTCGCCGCAGCTTGATTTCACATACCTTGCTGCGGGGCGGGATGAGCGAGCCGATCCGGCGTGAATATGCGCGAAGCGGCCCCGTCGTGGCTGTCCTGCCCTACGATCCGGTGCGTGACCAGGTGGTGCTGATTCGCCAGTTTCGTATCGGTGCCTGGGCGGCAGGGCATTACCCGGCGCCCTGGGACATCGTGGCCGGCATCAGCGACGACAAGGAAGATATTGAAGCCGCCGCCCGTCGTGAACTGGAAGAAGAAACCGGGTGCGCTGCGTTACGAATCCAACCCATCGGCAAGTTTCTGACGGCGCCGCATGTCAGTTCAGAACGGCTGTGCCTGGTCTGTGCCCAAATTTCCGCCTTTGCGGGTGAACGGCACTGCGGCTTGCCTGCGGAAGGCGAAGATATTCTCGCGCTGCCCTTTGCCTGTGCCGAAGCCTTTGCACTGTTGAGCACGGGAGAACTGCCTTTGTGGGCGGCGATGGCGCTGCAATGGCTGCAATTTAACCGCGACGCTCTGCGTGAGGCGTGGTCTGTGGAAACGGATCATCCAGTCATCGCCTGAGAGCCTGTGAAAAATTCATTTCAGCCGAATCTCCTCACTCGTCACCCCGGCGAAGGCCGGGGTCCAGTTCGTCTATCTGATTGTTTTCATGAATATCAGAGGTACGCACTGGATTCCGGCCTTCGCCGGAATGACGGTCTTGGATGCTTGTGTCAATTAATTCACAAGCTCTCAGCCCGCCACATCGCCGGTACGCAATGATCCGCCGCTTGCTGCTGCCCGACGGTATTGATGCAAAGGCCCTGCCGCTGCTCGTTGGACGTGCCCTGCGGGCCTTTGCCGATGGCTATGTCGCGGTGCTCCTGCCGGCCTATCTGCTGGCCCTGGGATTCGGTACGCTGGATGTCGGCGTTTTAAGCACGGCAACGCTGCTCGGATCGGCGCTGGCTACCTTGGCTGTCGGTGCCTGGGGCTATCGCTTTCACCATCGATACCTGCTGCTCGGGGCCGCCTTGCTGATGATGCTTACCGGCTTTGCCTTCGCCTTGCAGACGTCGTTCTGGCCGCTCCTGCTGATTGCTTTCGTCGGCACGCTGAATCCGAGTTCGGGTGATGTCAGCGTTTTTCTGCCGCTGGAGCATGCCCGGCTGGCCGAGGCAGGGCAGGGCAACGCGCGTACCAGTCTGTTCGCCCGTTATTCGCTGCTTGGCGCACTGTTTGCCGCCTTGGGCGCTCTGGCGGCGGGGATTCCTGACTGGCTTCTTGCACATCACGGACTATCGCATCTGTCTTCATTTCGCGGCCTGTTCGTTCTCTATGGCGTGATCGGCGGTGTCGTCTGGTTGCTCTATCGGCGCCTGCCCCAGCCATCTGCTGAAGCACCGGAGCCGCCAGCGCCACTCGGTGCTTCACGGCATATCGTTATCAAACTGGCGGCCCTGTTTTCGGTGGATTCGTTTGCCGGTGGGCTGGTCATCAACTCGCTGATGGCTCTCTGGCTGTTCCAGCGTTTCAATCTCTCGCTGGCGGCGGCCGGCACCTTCTTCTTCTGGGCGGGTCTGCTGACCGCGCTTTCGCAACTGGCCGCGCCTTGGGTCGCCAAGCGCATTGGCTTGCTCAATACCATGGTGCTCACGCATATCCCGGCCAGCCTTTGCCTGATCCTGGCGGCTTTCGCTCCCGGTATCGAACTGGCCATCGGTCTGCTGTTTGTCCGTGCGCTGCTGTCGCAGATGGACGTCCCGACGCGCAGCGCCTTTGTCATGAGCGTCGTCACGCCGGGCGAGCGGACGGCGGCCGCGAGCTTCACCGCCGTGCCGCGCAGCCTGGCTTCGGCGATCAGTCCGACGCTTGGCGGGGCGATGTTTGCCGCGGGTTGGCTGGCGGCACCACTGGTGGCCTGCGGGGTGTTGAAGATTGTTTATGATCTGGCGCTGTGGCGGTCGTTTCGGCAGCATCAAGGAAAAAATTGAGCGCATCGGCGACCTTCGGCACTACCCGCTTGAGCCAGGATTGCTCTGCTTTGAGGTAGCATAGGTTCATGGAAATCCCCTTGCATCCCGACCGGCCCAGACTGCTGCGCTTGATCATGGCGCGGCCGAGGCTTTTCATTTGTGCGCTGGCCGGTGTGATGACAGTATTGATTCTTCCCCCATCACCAGCGCTGCACGTAATTACGCGCCTGATGATCGGCTGGAACGTCGGGGCCTTTCTCTATCTGACGCTTGCCGCCCACATGATGTTCTGGTCTTCCCATGAAAGAATGCGCACCCGCGCACTCCAGCAAGACGATGGCCGGATCATCATATTGGCCCTGGTCGTCATCGTTGCCCTCCTGAGTCTCGCGGCTATCGTCGCCGAACTCTCGGTCGCCAAGGACATGCTCGGCACTCAGCGTTACGCCCACATGGCACTGGCCGCGCTCACCGTTCTCACTTCCTGGGCCTTTACCCAGGAGATGTTTGCACTGCACTACGCGCATGACTACTACGCTGCTGAAGTGCGGGGCTTTACCGGAGGGTTGGATTTCCCCGGCGGTCATGCGCCCGATTATGGGGATTTTCTCTACTTTGCCTGTGTGATTGGCACTTCAGGTCAAACCGCCGATGTCAGCTTCACCAGCCGGACAATGCGTCGAACCGGTACGGTTCATTGTGTTCTGGCCTTTTTCTTCAACACGACATTGGTGGCCTTGACGATCAATATTGCTTCCGGGTTGCTCTGATGTCGGGCAAAGTAGCCAGTATGGGCGAGTATGAAATTTCAGGTATGGCTGAAGTCCTTATGGATAGGCAGTCTACAAGCCATAGGCCTGAAGAGTGCCGTATTCATTGCTTCTCCGGCATACATGGCTGTAGAACGCCAATCGATGCAGCTTGCAGCGGTAGTGCTTAGAATCCATTCGCTTGACCAAGCCGTGAGCCTCCGGATATTCTGCCCGCCCGGTTTTCCCAACTGCTAACCATTCTGGACTAGACACCATGGCAACTTCCAACACACGAATCAACTGGTCGCTTTTCTGCCTGCGCCTTGCCGTCGGCGGGATGGCGTTTTTCGCCGGCTTTGAACCTTTGATGCACGCCCACATCCCCACCAACCTGTCGCAGGCCGGCCTTTGGGGGCTAAATCTGCTCGAAATGCTGTGCGGCGTCTTCATGCTGCTGGGGTTGTGGATGCCGGTGGCCAGCTTCGGCTTGACGCTGATTATCGGCTGGCCGCTGGTGCTTGGCTGGATGCACGGGGCGCCCATTCTGGGCAACCTGCACAGCCTTTTCCTGCTGCTGGTGGCGTTTGCCTCGGCCTTGGGCGGGGCAGGGAAATGGGCGGTTGGCCGGGGCTGAGCGTTAACGTAAAAGCCGCGCATCGACTCTCGAATCTCACCTCGCCCACTTGTGGGGTCGGGGGGCGAGGTTGGGAATTCGCGCGGCATGCTCCGTGCCAATCGAGCGATTCCGGCTGCCAAGCCGGAATGCGCCCTGCAAGGGAGGGAAGCGGGCAAGACTTTCATTTGTTGGTGTGCCTGGCAAAGTCATGCCCGTTAGCCTTTTGGCTATTTACATTAAGTTGGAACGTCTGCTAGCCAATCCTCTTCATGGTTGGAAAACAAAATGACTAAAGCAGTAATCCAGTCAGAATCAGCCGTTGGCTATCATGGTGGGCTGGCGACTTTCGGCCAGTTCCGGTCATAGCGGCAGCGGAAAATGCAGCGGGTTGAACGGCGGGTAACTCATGCCAAAGGAGACGTTCAACCCCACAGTTCATCGGGTAGCAACTCGACCGACGCTGCCGCTGAAGATTCGCTCCACCGATGTACTCAATGGTACTGGAACCGGCCATCGGTCGGCGTAGCGAGTCGGAATGGTTGCGCTGGTGCTCTCCAAGGCTGGTGGGAACTCTCGTTGTTGTTGCGGGTCAATCATCGCGCGTTGTATCGAGATGAGTGGCGGCAGCCATGTTTCACTCTGCTGGCGTGCTATCCCGTTGAAACATTGGGTGAACTCGCGAGACGGCTGGTGATGCACCTTTGCCCAGCCAAGCGGATAGCATGCATCCCAAATGAAAGAAAAAGCCCGAACGGACCCCGGATTGAACTTGCCTTGGAACATCGATGCAACGCATGCCGAAAAATGCCGATCAATCGTCGAACGAGTCCTGCCCGGTCACCAGTCGGTGCCTGCCGGCGCTTGGCCAATGCGTTCAGGAAGCCCTGGCGGCACCGGCCTTCACCACTGCGCCACTACTCGCTCGCTTGCTCACTTTCCTGGCCGACGCAACGCCAGGCAAGCCCAATAAGGCTTACCGCATTGCCGTCGAAGTCTTCAAGCAGCCGGATGACTTCGACCCGCAGACCAATTCGCTGGTGCGGGTGCATGTCGGCCGCTTACGCTGTTTGCTGGCCGAACACTATGCCGCAGCCGGATCGGGCTGCCGCTGGCACTTGACAATTCCACAGGGCCGCTACGAGCTACAGGTGATTCCTGCTCCGGAATCTGGTGCCGTGAAACCGCACGTGGATTTTCGCCCGACTTCCCTGCGCAAGAATGTCCCATCTGTTGCCGTATTGCCGGTAACAAATCTCGACGCCAATCCTGATGCACAGTTCATGTGTGAAGGTTTGACCTTCAAACTGACCCATCTGCTCGTAAAGTCCGCCAATCTGAGCGTCATCGTTCCCGAAGCCCTGCTCCGGTCACGCGGGCAAGACGGTTTTCCCGGCAAGATCGCCAGCATGCCGCCTGCTGACTACACGCTCTCCTGCGGGCTCGGCGTCCACGGTCAGCGCCTGGACTTCACGGCACAACTGTGAAGCGTCGAGTCACTGCCTGCTGTGGTCCGAGCGCTATCGGCGAGACTTGGGCGACAGGCCGCCAAGTGAGGTTCAGGAGGGCATCGCGGAGCATGTCGTTGGCTTGATCACCTCGCCGCATGGTGTTGTCGAGCGCTTGGCCCGGCAGAGGATGCAGCATGAACTGCCATTGCCATCCTACTACGCTGTCCTGCGCTTCCACGAGTACCAGGAGTCGCTGAGTCCTGAACAACATCTCCATGCCCGCAAATTGCTTGAGCAGGCGGTGGTGGACTCCCCCGACTACGCCGAGGCCTGGGCCTGTCTGGGCATCACCTATGTCGGCGAGGAATGCTTTGGCTTCAACCGGTACGATGATCCGCCCCCTCTGGCGCGGGCGAATTTCGCCGCGCGTCGCTCGCTCGAACTCGATCCTGAGAACCCGTCAGGCTTGCATTGCCTCGCGCTTTGCCATGCCTCTAGCGGCGAGCATGCATTGTTTCGTGACATCGCCGAGCGGGCGCTGGCCAGCGCGACGAGTCGTGTCGACATCCTTGCCAGCATCGGTCTGCAAACCTGCCAGACGGGGAACTGGCAGCGGGGTCTCGAACTGCTTGAACGTGCTCGTGCCATCAACCCGCTGCATCCCTCCTGGTACTGGTATCCCTATGCGCTCGATGCCTACCGACGCCAGGACTACCATGCGGCTCTGGTCTACTCGGCACGTATCAATACGCCCGAATCATTCTGGGAACCCTTATTCACAGCCATGATCTACGGCCAACTTGGCAAGACAGTCGAGGCTACGGTCGCTTTGCGGCGGCTGCTGGCGCTCAAACCGGAACTGGCAGAAGACCCTGCAGGCGTGATCGGGAAGGTCGTCTTCGACCGCGAACTGGCCGTTCATTGCGTAGCCGGATTGAAGAAGGCCGGACTGGGTAATTCCTGACGTCCGCTTCCCAGGGTGTGTCGCTATCGGTTTAACACGTTAAACCTGAACTTTACGGGATGTGGCGGTCATAGCCATTCTCACCTCGCATGCTGGCGAGAAGCGTTCATCCCGGTAGCCGGGGCCCTCGTCCAACTCTTCAACCCTCCGGAGGTACTTTCATCATGTCATTCAAGCACTCCATCGCGGCAAGTTGCGCCGTCTTCTTACTGGCGGTCTTCGCTGCCCCGGCGGCGTTCGCGGATTGCGGCAATTCCGAGCTTTGCCGGGTCGCTGGGGTCCAGGGAGTAGTCAAGGATAACCTGCTGCCCGCGCATATCTTCCCCTCTCGTGACTCCAAGGCAAAGTTCAATCTGCGCGAAGGCGACGAGGTTCGCAACCGCAGTTGCGAATCGCATCAGGGGGAATACTGGTGCAAGGTCGAGTTGCCCAACAATAGCTACGAGTTCGGCTGGGTGCTCGAGCGCTACCTGCGTGAGTCGGGTTCTGGCTACAGCCCCCACTCCGGCGGTACCAGCATGGAATACAAGCGCGGCTACAACGACGGGCTCAAGGGCTCGCAGTTCGACACTTATCGTCACCCACAGGATTACAAGGACGGTTTTCGCGACGGCGAGGAAGCCCGCCGAGGTTCCGGCAGCAATTCGTACAGCGGTGGCTCCAGAGATGAGCACGACATCAACCGACTCTCCAATGGCGGATTCGAAGTCGTCTGGCCCAAGCGCGGCTGCATCGCCAGCTACAACCGAAATGGCGATGCGATGAGTTTCAACAGGGAATGTGACGACAACCTGATCAGTCGTTCCAACACGATCGCCAAGCGCGAGCGCTGAGAGCCTGTGAAAAATTCATTTCAGAGACTAATCTCCTCGCTCGTCACCCCGGCGAAGGCCGGGGTCCAGTTCGTCTATCTCATTGTTTTCATTCATATCAGAGGTACGTACTGGCTCTGCATTTCCTTCGGTCAGATTCCGGCTTTCGCCGGAATGAGCGCAAAGCCTGGCCTCGGGCCACGGTCTTGGATGCTTGTGCCAATTAATTCACAGCCGCTGAGCCTGGTTGCCGGCTGGAAGAAGCGTTTCGAGGAGAACAGGATGAAACAGTTTAGCCGTTGGTGCGCCTTCGCAATGTTGGGCGCGGCAGCCATGTCGTGCTCAGTTGCGCTAGCTGCGGGACCTGCGCTGGGCACCTGGGGGTTCGACACGACTGGCATGGATCGCAGCGTCAAGCCGGGTGACGACTTTCACCGTTTTGCCAATGGCGCCTGGGTCCAGCGGACAAGCATTCCCGATGACCGGTCCAGGTTCAACGTGTTTAGCGAACTCGATGATCGGGTGCAAGCGCAGTTGCTGGAACTGCTGACGGAAATGGCAGCGGACCGGACGGCCCCCCCGGGAAGCAACCGGCAGATTCTCGGCGACTGGTTTGCGAGCTATAACGACAAGAAGGCGATCGAGGCCGCTGGGACGGCGCCGTTGCAGGCGTCGTTGAGCCGCATCAATGCGATTCGCACCCGCAGCGATCTGGCGCGCTATCTGAGTATCAGTGATGGACTACCCGGCGGCAGCCCGATCCAGGTTTCTATCGCGACCGACGCCAAGGACTCTGCCCATTACATCGCCCAGGTGGACCTTCTGAGTGGAGCCTTGTCACTCGGTGAGCGTGAAGCCTATCTGGAGCCCAAGGGGGAACCCAGGCGTCGCGCCTATCGCCAGCATGTTGAACGCATGCTGGCACTGGCCGGGCTGAAGGATGCCAAGCTGCGAGCCCAAAGGGTGCTTGACCTGGAAACCCGGATTGCCGCTGCCCTGCTGCCACGCGACAAGGTTGATTATTTCTCTTACAACATGATTCCGTTTGGGGAGATGGGAAAGCGCTTCCCTGGACTGGACTGGGCAGCCTTTTTCGCGGCTTCCGGCCTCTCCGAGCAGTCCAGCGTTTTCGTGCAAACACCGCCAGCGCTGGCAGCCGGAGCCCGCCTGGTGGCTGGGGTGCCCCTCGAAACCTGGCGTGACTACCTCAGCTACCAATACATCAAGGGCTGTGCCGAAGTCCTGCCGCTCGCCTTCCGCGAAGAGCATTTTGACTTCTACACCCGTTCGCTCGGGCTGCAGAAGACGATGCGGCCACGCCAGGCCGAGAGCATCGATACGGCCAAGGAGAAGCTGCAACGCTTTCTTGGTGGGGAGTACGTCAGGCTTTATGTATCCGAGCAGACGAAAGCCGCCGCCATCGCCATGGTCGACGAAATCAAGGCCGCATTTGACGATCGCCTGGCACGGGCGGACTGGATTTCGGATTCGACGCGCACGGAGGCGCGCCGCAAGCTGGCCGCGACGCTCGGGCAGATCAGCCATCCGGACCACTGGCCGGCAACCGAGCCACTCAAGGTGGTGCGTGGCGATGCACTGGGCAACCATGAGCGCGTAATTGCCCGCAGTGCCAGGATCGCACGCGCCAAGCTGGGTACCACGAGCGACCGGAAGGCATGGGATCTCGAATTTTTAGCACCCTATTGGGCCATGGCGGCGCCCGATCCCACCAAGCCCGCCATTATCGTCATGGCGGGCATACTGCAAGCACCCTTCTTCGATGCGGCAGCCGACCCGGCAGCAAATTTTGGGGGGCTGGGTGCCGTGATCGCGCATGAACTCACGCACCTCTTTGATTATCTCGGCAGCCGTTACGATGCCGCAGGCAACATGCGCGACTGGTTCGCCCCTGCGGATGCCGAGAAGTTCAAGGCACGCGGCGAACGACTGGCCGGGCAAATGTCGCGCTATGAAGCAATGCCCGGCCTGTTTGTCGATGGCCAGCGCACCCTGTTCGAGTCCCAGGCTGATCTTGGCGGTACTCAGATCGCATTTGAAGCCTACCACCGATCACTCAAAGGCAAACCCGCACCGATCATCGATGGCACGACGGGCGATCAGCGCTTCTTTCTGGCCTGGGCGCAAAACTGGCGGGGCAAGCTGAAGGACGAGATCCTGAAGCAGGACACGCTAGGTGGTAGCACTTACGCGACACTGCAGGCGCGCGCAGCCATGGTGCGCAATATCGACGCCTGGTACGAAGCATTTGATGTCAAGCCTGGCGAAAAGTGAGAGCGCCGAGTTGGTAATGCCTGACATTCGCCAAGGTGGAAGTGCCTATT
>NZ_JBMOJE010000052.1:0-33381 GCF_049316945.1 Propionivibrio sp.
CCGTGAAGGCGGTCGTACCGTCGGCGCCGGCGTCGTCGCTAAAATTATCGAGTAATTTTTATTTTCGGGGCAGGGTATCTTCTCTGTCCCATCGCTCTTTGGGAATTGATATGCAAAACCAAAAAATCCGCATCCGCCTGAAAGCTTTCGATTATCGTCTGATCGATCAGTCGGCTCAGGAAATCGTTGAAACTGCCAAGCGTACCGGTGCTGTCGTTCGTGGCCCCGTTCCGTTGCCGACCCGGATTCAGCGTTTTGACGTCCTGCGTTCCCCGCACGTCAACAAGACTTCGCGAGACCAATTTGAAATCCGCACCCATGTGCGCTTGATGGACATTATTGATCCGACCGACAAAACGGTCGATGCACTGATGAAACTTGACTTGCCGGCGGGTGTTGACGTCGAAATTAAGTTGCAGTAACTGCTTTAATGCGGCTATAATCGCTGCCTTTCGTAGGGTAACGTCGTTGACGTTGCCCATTTTGACTTGTAGTGCTCGCCGGCCAATCGTAGCCGGCTAGAGGAGAATAACCATGAGTCTAGGCCTTGTTGGGCGCAAGGTTGGCATGACGCGCATTTTTACTGATGACGGTACTTCCGTCCCGGTAACTGTGCTCGATGTGTCGAACAACCGTGTCGCCCAGATCAAAACGCCTGAGTGCGACGGCTATGCCGCCGTCCAGTTAGCTTTCGGCAAGCGTCGTCCTTCTCGTGTCAATAAGTCCCTGGCGGGTCATCTCGCCAAGGCAGGCGTCGAGGCAGGTAACCTGCTGAAGGAATTCCCGGTTGCCGCCGAGGATCTCGCTACCCTTAAACCCGGTGACCATATAAGCGTATCCATTTTCGCTGTCGGTCAGAAGGTTGATGTAACCGGCCAGACTATCGGCAAGGGATTCGCCGGTGCCATCAAGCGTCACCATTTCAAATCGCAACGAGCCTCGCATGGCAACTCAGTGTCGCACAACGCGCCTGGATCCATCGGCATGAACCAGGACCCAGGCCGCGTTTTCCCCGGCAAACGTATGGCTGGTCACTTGGGCGACGTGAAACGTACCCAACAGAACCTTGAGGTCATTCGTATCGATGTCGAGCGTCAACTGTTGCTGGTCAAGGGCGCGGTTCCCGGCTCCAAGGGGTCGGATCTGATCGTGCATCCTGCAGTCAAGGCGGGGGCATAATGGAACTTAAACTGATTAATGAACAAGGTCAGGAATCCAGCCGCTTGCAGGCTTCCGATGTCCTGTTCGGTCGTGAATACAACGAGTCCCTGATTCATCAGGTCGTTGTTGCTTACCAGGCCAATGCCCGGAGCGGCAATCGCGCTCAGAAGGATCGAGAGCAGGTCAAGCATTCAACGGCCAAGCCATTCCGCCAGAAGGGTACGGGTCGTGCTCGTGCTGGTATGACTTCTTCCCCGTTGTGGCGTGGCGGTGGTCGGATTTTTCCGAACTCGCCGGATGAGAATTTCAGCCATAAGCTAAACAAGAAAATGTATCGCGCTGGTATGGCATCGATCCTCTCTCAACTTGTGCGTGAAGATCGTCTGGCTGTGGTCGACAGCATTGCTGTCGAGGCTCCGAAGACCAAACTTTTTGCTCAGAAGATAAAGAGCATGGGCTACGAATCGGTGCTGGTTATCATTGACAGCCTTGATGAGAACGTCTTCCTGGCTTCACGTAACCTGCCCAATGTGCTGGTGCTTGAAGTTAATGAGGCCGACCCGGTGTCGCTGATCCGCTTCCCGAAGGTTCTTATGACCAAGGGCGCCCTCGCCAAGTTTGAGGAGATCCTGGGATGAACCCACAACGTCTGATGCAAGTGTTGCTTGCGCCGCAGATATCCGAAAAGGCAACCTATGTGGCCGACAAGAATTCGCAAGTCGTTTTTCGTGTCGCTTCCGATGCCAGCAAGCCTGAAGTGAAGGCCGCTGTCGAGTTGCTCTTCAAGGTTTCTGTTGAATCGGTACAAATCGCCAATGTCAAGGGCAAACAGAAAAAGTTTGGGCGCTTCATGGGTAGCCGAAGGAACTGGAAAAAAGCTTATGTTTGCCTGAAGCCTGGTCAGGAAATCAATTTCGTTGATGGGGGGGTTGCATAATGGCACTCGTCAAAGTCAAACCAACCTCACCTGGCCGTCGTGCTGTAGTCAAGGTTGTCAATTCGTACCTGCATAAGGGCAAGCCTTTCGCCGCTCTGGTCGAATCGCAATCCAAGCATGCCGGTCGTAACAACAACGGTCATATCACGACGCGTCACCAGGGTGGTGGTCACAAGCAGCACTATCGCCTGGTTGATTTCAAGCGTAACAAGGACGGCATTCCGGCCAAGGTCGAGCGTCTGGAGTACGACCCGAATCGTACGGCTAACATCGCCCTGCTATGCTATGCAGACGGTGAGCGTCGCTATGTCATTGCGCCCAAGGGTATGGTTGTCGGTCAACAGGTCATCAGCGGTTCCGAGGCGCCGATCAAATCGGGTAATACCCTTCCGATCCGCAACATCCCGGTGGGTACGACCATTCACTGCATCGAGATGATTCCGGGCAAAGGTGCACAGATAGCTCGCTCCGCCGGTACTTCCGCCCAGTTGTTGGCGCGGGAAGGTGTCTACGCTCAGGTTCGTCTGCGCTCCGGTGAAATTCGCCGGGTGCACGTCGAGTGCCGTGCAACGATTGGTGAAGTGGGTAATGAGGAACACAGCCTGCGTTCAATCGGCAAGGCCGGAGCAAATCGCTGGCGCGGTATTCGACCGACCGTTCGCGGTGTAGTGATGAACCCCTGTGATCACCCGCATGGTGGTGGTGAAGGTAAAACGGCAGCAGGTATGCACCCGGTCAGCCCGTGGGGTACCAAAACCAAGGGTTATCGTACACGCCGCAATAAGCGCACGACCTCAATGATCGTGCAGCGCCGTCACAAACGCTAAGGGATAGAGAAATATGGGACGTTCCGTAAAAAAGGGCCCGTTCGTCGATGCCCATCTGATCAAGAAAATCGGCGCAGTGCGTGCGACGAGCGACAAGCGCCCAATCAAAACCTGGTCGCGCCGCTCGACGGTTCTGCCTGACTTCGTTGGCCTGACCATTGCCGTGCATAACGGTAAACAACACATCCCGGTGTATGTCACCGAAAACATGGTCGGCCACAAGCTCGGCGAGTTTTCACTGACCCGCACCTTCAAGGGTCACACCGCCGGCAAAAAGGCGAAGAAGTAAAGGAATGGACATGGAAACTCGTGCTATTTTGCGCGGCGTTCGGCTGTCAGACCAAAAAGGTCGACTGGTAGCCGACCAGATCCGCGGTTTGCCGGTTGACAAGGCGCTCAGCATTTTGACTTTCAGCCCGAAGAAAGGCGCTGGAATCATCAAGAAGGTGCTTGAGTCTGCAATTGCCAATGCCGAACATAACGATGGGGCTGACATTGACGAATTAAAGGTGAAAACCATTTTCGTCGAAAAAGGCATGGTGCTCAAGCGCTTCACTGCGCGGGCTAAGGGACGTGGAAATCGGATCGTCAAGCCGACCTGCCATATTTTCCTGACCGTCGGAAACTGAGGAATAACAATGGGACAGAAGATTCACCCGACTGGTTTTCGCCTGGCTGTCACTCGTGACTGGTCTTCGCGTTGGTACGCCAACAGCAAGAACTTCGCAGGTATGCTTATTGAAGATGTCCAGGTTCGTGATTACCTAAAGAAGAAGCTTAAACATGCATCCGTTGGCCGCGTGCTGATCGAGCGTCCGGCAAAAAATGCCCGTGTCACGGTTTTTTCCGCACGCCCTGGTGTTGTTATCGGAAAAAAAGGTGAGGAAATTGATCATCTTCGCGCTGCTTTGCAAAAAATTATGGGCGTGCCGGTTCATGTCAGTATTGAAGAAATTCGCAAACCTGAACTTGACGCCCAGTTGATCGCTGACTCGATTACCCAGCAACTTGAAAAGCGAATCATGTTCCGCCGTGCCATGAAGCGTGCCATGCAAAACGCCATGCGTCTCGGTGCACAGGGTATCAAGATCATGAGTTCGGGAAGGTTGAATGGTGCTGAAATCGCTCGTCGTGAGTGGTATCGCGAAGGGCGTGTGCCATTGCATACCCTGCGCGCGGATATAGATTATGCAACGTCTGAGGCCTTGACGACCTACGGCATCATTGGTGTCAAGGTTTGGGTGTTCAAGGGCGAGATTCTCAATCGCAATGAGCAGCCGGTTGTTACTCCTGAGTCCGCTGACGAACAGGCGCGCAAACTTCGACGCCCGGCCAGGCCGGTCGGTGAAGGTTCCGACAAGACAAAGAGCCGTACGGTTAAGGCCGGTACACAGTCCGATGTGGCGAATGCCGATGCCGCCGTTCCTGAAGTAAAGGCGCCGGCAAAACGAGTTAGAAAGGCAGGAACGACTGATGCTGCAGCCAACTAGAAGAAAGTACCGCAAAGAGCAGAAGGGCCGAAATACCGGCTTGGCTACGCGTGGCGCCAAGGTAAGTTTTGGTGAATTCGGGCTTAAGGCAACTGGTCGAGGTCGCTTGACGGCCCGGCAGATTGAAGCTGCGCGACGTGCAATGACCCGCCACATCAAACGTGGCGGCCGGATCTGGATCCGCATTTTCCCTGACAAGCCGATTTCCAAGAAGCCTGCCGAGGTGCGGATGGGTAACGGTAAGGGTAATCCGGAATACTATGTAGCAGAGATTCAGCCGGGCAAGGTACTTTACGAGATGGATGGTGTTGATGAGGTGCTGGCTCGTGAAGCCTTCGCTCTTGCCGCAGCCAAGCTCCCGATCCCGACGATTTTCGTCACGCGAATGGTAGGTTGATCATGAAAGCCAGTGAACTCAGAGCAAAAAGCGTCGTCGAGCTGAACAAGGAACTGCTGGATCTGCTAAAAGCGCAATTCGGCCTGCGCATGCAGATCGCGACCCAGCAATTAAGCAACCACAGCCAGATCGGCAAGGTGCGTCGAGACATCGCACGTGTTCGCACCCTTCTTTGTGAAAAGGCGGTACAGCAATGAGCGAAACGACAAGCAAGCGTACGCAGATCGGGCGTGTCGTGAGCGACAAAATGGACAAGACAGTAACTGTCCTGATCGAGCGTCGTGTCAAGCACCCCATGTACGATAAAATTATCGTACGGTCCAGTAAATATCATGCTCATAACGAAAATAATGAAGCGAAATCCGGTGACCTCGTTGAAATCCAAGAGTGCCGGCCGCTTGCAAAGACCAAGGCTTGGGTTGTTACCAAGCTTATAGAGAAGGCAGTTTCAATTTAGAACTTGCTATTCTCTATAAAGAGGCTATAATTCTCTTTTTTTTCGCGCCCGGCTATTCTACTGGCCGGGCGATTCTCCCGTACGGGTTCCAAGACTGACCGCAATTGCGGGCCAAGTTGGAGAGATAAATGATTCAGATGCAGACGGTTCTGGACGTCGCCGATAATACCGGCGCGCGTTCAGTGATGTGTATCAAGGTGCTGGGCGGCTCAAAGCGTCGTTATGCCAGCGTTGGCGATATCATCAAAGTGAGTATCAAGGATGCAGCGCCACGCGCTCGTGTCAAAAAGGGCGATGTTTACAGCGCGGTAGTGGTCCGCACTGCCAAAGGCGTTCGTCGACCTGATGGTTCGCTGGTTAAATTCGACAACAATGCGGCTGTGCTCCTCAATAACAAATTGGAGCCAATTGGCACGCGAATCTTTGGGCCGGTGACGCGCGAATTGCGCGGCGAGCGGTTTATGAAGATCGTGTCGCTGGCGCCGGAAGTGCTGTAAGGAGCGACCATGGACAAGATTCGTAAAGGCGACGGTATCGTCGTTATCGCCGGCAAGGATAAAGGCAAGCGCGGGACAGTTATCAAGCGCGTTGATGCCGAGCATGTCGTAGTTGAAGGCGTTAATCGCGCTAAAAAACACGTCAAGCCAAACCCGGTCAAAGGCGTGGTTGGTGGTGTTGTCGATAAAGACATGCCGCTTCACATTTCAAATGTTTCGCTCTTCAACCCGGCGACCCAGAAGGCTGATCGCGTCGGCTTCAAGACTCTTGAAGACGGCACGAATGTACGTGTCTTCAAGTCGAACGGCGAATTGGTTGGGGCGTAAGGAGCGATCATGGCGCGTTTGCTGGATTTTTATAAAAACACGGTAGTGCAGGAATTGACCAAGAAATTCGGCTACAAGTCGAACATGGAGGTTCCGCGTATTACCAAGATTACCCTGAACATGGGTGTGGGCGAAGCTGTTGCTGACAAGAAAGTACTTGAGCACGCGGTTAGTGACATGACAAAGATTGCTGGTCAAAAGCCAGTTGTTACCAAATCTCGCAAGTCAATTGCTGGCTTCAAGATTCGTGACGGGTATCCGATTGGTTGCATGGTTACTTTGCGTGGTCCGCGTATGTTCGAATTTCTCGATCGCCTGGTAACAATTGCTTTGCCTCGGGTTCGAGATTTCCGAGGAATTTCCGGTAAGGGTTTTGATGGCCGTGGTAACTACAACATGGGCATCAAGGAGCAGATTATTTTCCCGGAAATTGAATACGACAAAATCGATGCGTTGCGGGGTATGAATATCAGTCTCACAACGACCGCAAAAACCGACGATGAAGCGCGCGCATTGCTTGGCGCGTTTAGATTTCCGTTCAAGAACTGAGGCTAAAATGGCGAAACTTGCACTGATTAACCGCGATAAAAAGCGGCGCGAGACGGTAAAAAAATACGCCTCAAAGCGTGCTGAATTAGTGGCTACCGTCAATGATGCGAGCTTGACTGATGAGGCACGTTTCGAGGCTCGTCTGAAATTTCAGGCACTTCCGCGTAATTCAAGTCCGGTTCGTCTGCGTAACCGCTGCAAGCTGACAGGTCGTCCGCGCGGCGTTTATCGGAAGTTCGGGTTGGGTCGTAGCAAGTTGCGCGATTTCGTTATGCGCGGCGAAGTCCCTGGTATGACCAAGGCTAGCTGGTAAGCAGGAGAGAACGATATGAGTATGAGCGATCCGATAAGCGATATGTTAACCCGCATTCGTAATGCACAGATGGCGAGCAAGGCGACTGTGGCTATGCCATCTTCCAAGGTTAAAATTGCAATTGTCAAAGTGCTGATGGATGAGGGATATGTCGAAGAGTTTTCCGTTCGTGAAAACGACGGGAAGCCAACCCTCGAAATAGGGCTTAAGTATTATGCCGGTCGTCCAGTTATCGAGCGCATCGACCGCGTTTCGAAGCCGGGCCTGCGCATTTACAAAGGTGCTGACGATATTCCGCGTGTTATGAATGGCCTTGGTGTGGCGATTGTATCCACGCCCAAGGGTGTAATGACTGATCGCAAAGCCCGCGCCAGCAATACCGGTGGCGAAGTGCTCTGCATCGTCGCGTAAGGGGTAACTATGTCCCGCGTTGCAAAGAATCCAATTGTATTGCCTCAGGGTGTTGAAGTATCTCTGAGCGCAGAAGTAATCTCCGTCAAGGGACCATTGGGAGCAATCAATTTTGTTTCCAACCCCGCTGTCAGTGTTGAAGTTGAAAGTGGCGCACTGGTTTGCAAAGCTGTCGAAGGCGCTGCAAATTCCAACGCTCTTTCTGGTACGGTGCGGGCGATTGTTGCCAACATGGTCACCGGGGTCAGCAAGGGTTTTGAGCGAAAGCTTAACCTGGTCGGCGTCGGCTATCGTGCTCAGGCTCAAGGCGACACGCTTAATCTGACACTCGGTTTTTCACATCCCGTTACGCACAAGATGCCTGTTGGTGTCAAGTGTGAGACGCCGACTCAGACAGAGATCATCATCAAGGGTGTGGACAAGCAACAAGTTGGTCAGGTAGCGGCTGAAATCCGAGCCTACCGCAAGCCAGAGCCATATAAGGGCAAGGGTGTGCGCTACTCCGACGAAGTAATTGTCCTCAAGGAAACAAAGAAGAAGTAAGGGTGCATAAATGATTGACAAGAACCAAGCGCGGTTGCGCAGAGCCCGCAAAACCCGGGCCAAAATTGCCGAACTGAAGTCAGTGCGCTTGTCGGTGCACCGTACAAATGGCCATATCTATGCTCAAGTTTTTTCTTCTTGCGGTTCTACGGTTCTGGCAGCTGCTTCTACGCTGGAGCCTGGAGTACGCAAGGATCTGAGTAACGGTGGAAACATCAGTGCTGCTGCTGTGATTGGCAAGTTGATCGCAGAGCGTGCCATTAAGGCCGGAATCGAGCAGGTCGCGTTTGATCGTGGCGGCTTCCAGTATCACGGGCGCGTAAAAGCGCTGGCTGAAGCCGCGCGTGAAGCCGGCCTCAAGTTCTGATCAGCCCGATAAAGGATTGGAGTAATTAATGGCTAAACCACAAGGTAGGAAACCGCAGCAAGCCGAGAAGCCCGATGACGGCATGCGCGAGAAGATGATCTCGATCAACCGCGTCACCAAGGTTGTGAAGGGTGGTCGGATACTCGGATTCGCGGCGCTGACCGTTGTCGGTGACGGTGATGGACGTGTCGGCATGGGCAAAGGCAAATCACGCGAAGTTCCTGTTGCTGTGCAGAAGGCCATGGAAGAAGCGCGTCGCAAAATGGTCAAGGTCAGTCTCAAGAGCGGTACCTTGCATCACACAGTCTTCGGCCGTCACGGTGCTTCGGTGGTCATGATGCAACCAGCCCCAGAAGGTACTGGTGTTATTGCCGGGGGTGCTATGCGTGCCGTATTTGAAGTCATGGGTATGACGAATGTTGTAGCCAAGGCGCATGGTTCCACTAATCCTTACAACATCGTTCGCGCCACTATCAACGGTCTGCAGGCAATGAATACGCCTTCTGAAATCGCGGCTAAGCGCGGCAAGTCCGTCGAAGAAATACTGGGTTAAGACATGGCTGAGAAGAAAGTTAAAGTTACGCTCGTCAAGAGCTTGATCGGCACCAAGGAATCGCATCGTGCTACGGTGCGTGGCTTGGGCTTGCGTCGCCTGAGCAGCAGTTCTGAACTAGAGGATACTCCTGCGGTTCGCGGCATGATCAATAAGGTTTCCTACCTTCTGAAGTGTGAGGGATAAGATGAAACTCAACTCTATTCAACCAGCGGACGGCGCCAAGCACTCCAAACGTCGTGTTGGTCGTGGTATCGGTTCAGGCCTTGGAAAGACCTGTGGCCGCGGTCATAAAGGTCAGAAATCCCGAGCAGGTGGCTTTCATAAAGTCGGCTTTGAGGGCGGCCAGATGCCATTGCAGCGGCGTTTGCCTAAGCGCGGTTTCGTTTCATTGACTAACAAGCGAAATGTCGAAGTCCGCCTGTCGGAGATCAATGATCTGCCTATGGAAGAAATTGACTTGTTGGTTCTGATGCAGACCAATCTGATTACCCAACACGCTTTGTCGGCTAAGGTTGTTCTTTCCGGTGAAATTACCCGCAAGGTAGTTCTGAAGGGCGTAGGCGCCACTAAGGGTGCCAAGGCTGCCATCGAAGCGGCTGGCGGCAGTGTTTCAGAATAACAATTCGAAGACGGTGACGTTCGTTGGCAACTAATCAAACTCAGGTCAGCAAAGGCGGGAAGTACGGCGATCTTAAACGCCGTCTTCTGTTTTTGCTCGGCGCTTTGATTGTCTACCGCATCGGTGCGCATACACCGGTGCCGGGAATCGACCCGCAGGTTCTGAGTGATTTATTCAGCAAGCAGCAAGGCGGCATCCTCGGAATGTTTAATATGTTCTCTGGTGGTGCGCTATCACGCTTCACGATATTCGCACTCGGTATCATGCCGTACATCTCATCATCGATCATCATGCAGCTGATGACACATGCCAGCCCACAACTTGAAGCGCTTAAGAAAGAGGGCGAAGCTGGTCGGCGAAAGATTACGCAATACACCCGCTACGGCACGGTTTTTCTCGCGCTGTTTCAAGGCATCGGTATCGCCATTGCTGTGGAGTCACAGCCTGGATTAGTTCCTGATCCTGGGATGATGTTCCGATTCGTTACCGTTACAACCTTATTGACCGGAACAATGTTTTTGATGTGGCTGGGTGAGCAGATTACCGAACGTGGTCTTGGCAATGGTATCTCGATCATCATTTTTGCCGGTATCGCAGCGGGCCTGCCGAGCGCTATTGGTGGTTTACTTGAATTGGTCCGCACTGGTGCGATGCATCCGCTGACTGCCATCTTCATTACATTGCTGGCTGCACTGGTAACTGCCTTCGTGGTTTTCGTCGAACGTGGGCAGCGCAAGATACTGGTTAACTATGCCAAGCGGCAGGTTGGTAACAAAATCTACGGTGGGCAGAGTTCGCATCTCCCACTGAAGCTCAATATGTCCGGTGTAATCCCGCCAATTTTTGCTTCTTCGATCATTTTGTTTCCGGCAACGATTGCAGGCTGGTTTGGTGCAAGTGATTCGATGCGTTGGCTTAAGGATATCGCAGGAGCGTTGTCCCCTGGCCAGCCGATCTATGTGATGTTATATGCAGCAGCGATAATCTTCTTTTGCTTCTTCTATACGGCGCTCGTATTCAATTCAAAGGAGACGGCAGACAACCTCAAGAAGAGCGGAGCGTTCGTGCCCGGCATACGTCCTGGCGAACAAACTGCCAGATACATTGACAAGATACTGATGCGCTTGACGCTGGTTGGTGCTGCTTACATAACCATCGTCTGTTTGTTACCTGAGTTTCTTATTCTGAAGTGGAATGTACCATTTTACTTTGGTGGAACTTCTCTACTGATCATTGTAGTTGTGACGATGGATTTTATGACACAAGTACAGGCTTACGCTATGTCACACCAGTATGAGGGACTATTGAAGAAAGCAAACTTCAAGGGTTCCGGATTTACGGCGAAATAGGATGGCAAAGGAAGATTTGATTGAAATGCAGGGAGAGGTTGTTGAGAACCTCCCTAATGCTACGTTCAGGGTCAAGCTCGAAAATGGTCATGTAGTCCTTGGTTTTATTTCCGGAAAAATGCGCATGCACTACATTCGTATTTTGCCTGGTGACAAAGTAACAGTTCAACTGACCCCTTATGATTTGAGCCGCGCTCGTATCGTTTTCCGCGCCAAGTAAAGAATCTCTACGCAGTAGATGTAATTAGGCAAAAGGCAGGCTGCGCCCGATGCCGTGAAACTAGGAGTTAATCATGAAAGTGCTGGCATCTGTGAAGCGTATCTGCCGCAATTGCAAAATCATTCGGCGTCACGGCATTGTGCGTGTGATCTGTACGGATCCTCGTCACAAACAGCGTCAAGGCTGATCGCTGGGACTCGCTTGTCGAGTCACCAGTCGGTTGAAAATATAATTGTAAGTTTCGCTTAATTGGGGTGAATCGATGGCCCGCATCGCAGGGGTAAATATACCCAACCACCAACACGCCGAGATCGCACTCACTGCTATCTACGGTATTGGTCGCAGCCGCGCACAAAAAATTTGTGACGCTGTAGGGGTTGCACGTTCCACGAAAATGAAAGACCTGACGGAAGCTGAAATGGATCGTTTGCGCGAACATGTCAGCAAGTTCACCGTTGAGGGCGATCTGCGTCGTGAAGTTACGATGAGCATCAAGCGTCTGATGGACCTTGGCTGTTACCGCGGCCTTCGTCATCGCAAGGGATTGCCTTGCCGCGGCCAGCGTACTCGTACCAATGCACGTACTCGCAAGGGTCCGCGCAAAGCCATAGCCGGCAAGAAATAAGAGGAACTGATCATGGCCAAGACTGCTGCGAAAGTACGCAAAAAAGTTAAAAAGAACATAGCGGAGGGCATTGCCCACATTCACGCTTCGTTCAATAACACCATCATTACAATCACCGACCGGCAGGGAAATGCGCTGTCGTGGGCGACCTCTGGTGGGGCCGGTTTCAAAGGCTCGCGCAAGAGTACCCCATTTGCTGCTCAGGTTGCTGCTGAAGCTGCCGGCAAAGCAGCTGTCGAATGTGGTGTGAAGAACCTCGAAGTCCGCATCAAGGGTCCTGGCCCTGGTCGTGAGTCCTCGGTTCGTGCCTTGAATGCGCTCGGGATGAAAATTACGTCAATTACTGACGTGACCCCGATTCCGCACAACGGCTGCCGTCCGCCTAAAAAGCGTCGGATTTAAGGAGAAAGACAAGTGGCTCGTAATCTCGATCCGAAATGCCGTCAGTGCCGCCGTGAAGGCGAAAAGTTGTTCCTGAAGGGCGAAAAGTGTTTTACCGACAAGTGTGCCATTGAGCGTCGTTCTTATGCTCCTGGTCAGCATGGACAGAAATCAGGACAGCGTCTATCCGATTACGGAGTTCATCTGCGTGAAAAGCAGAAGATTCGGCGTATCTATGGCGTTCTTGAAGGTCAGTTCCGCAAGGTTTACAAGGAAGCTGATCGGCGTAAGGGTGTTACTGGTGAAGTCCTGCTGCAGTTGCTTGAGTCCCGCCTTGACACTGTTGCCTACCGTATGGGCTTTGCTGCTTCACGCTCAGAGTCGCGCCAGGTAGTACGTCACAACGGAGTTTTGGTCAATGGACGTCGCGTAAATATACCGTCTTACCAGGTTCGTCCGGGTGATGTCGTTGAAGTTGCTGAGAAGGCGAAGAGCCAGCTGCGTGTCAAGGCTGCGCTTGCTGCCGCCGAATCGCGAGGCTTCCCTGAATGGGTTGAAGTGGATACCAAGGAAGCCAAGGGTACCTACAAGGCTCGTCCAGAGCGCAGCGAATTGTCATCGACGATCAACGAAAGCCTCGTGATCGAATTGTATTCGAAGTAATCGCGGCTCCGCTTGACAGAACCAGGCAAAGGACATGACATGCATAGCAGTGGACTATTGAAACCGCGCATTATTGATGTACAGAGTTTGTCGCCAGTGCACGCCAAGGTGGTGATGGAACCTTTCGAACGTGGCTTCGGGCACACGCTGGGCAACGCACTTCGTCGCATCCTGCTTTCGTCAATGCCGGGTTGTGCCGCCACTGAGGTCAGTATTGAAGGCGTGCTTCATGAATACTCGACGATAGATGGTGTTCAGGAGGATGTTGTAGATATTCTTTTGAATCTCAAAGGTGTCGTCTTCAAGTTGCACAACCGCGAAGAGGCAGTGCTTCAGCTAAACAAGGAAGGTGAAGGCGTCGTCCGTGCCGGAGATATCGTCGTTTCTCACGATGTCGAAATCATCAACCCGGATCACGTGATTGCTCACCTTTCAGCCGGCGGCAAGCTGGCTATGGAGTTGAAGGTAGAGAAGGCCCGCGGGTATGTTCCCGGCAACCTCCGCGATCTCGGTGAGGGGAGCAAGAGCATTGGCAAGTTGGTCCTTGATGCTTCGTTCAGCCCGGTGCGTCGGGTCAGCTATTTCGTTGAGAGTGCGCGCGTTGAACAGCGTACCGACCTCGACAAGCTGATCATGGAGATCGAGACCAATGGCGTAATCGAGCCGGAAGAAGCGATCCGGACTGCGGCTCGCATTTTGATGGAGCAACTCTCAGTTTTCGCCGATCTGGAAGGTACTTCGCTGCCGATCGAGCATCTGAAGACGGTTCAGGTTGATCCGTTGCTGTTGCGTCCGGTCGATGATCTGGAACTGACGGTTCGCTCGGCTAACTGTCTCAAGGCTGAAAACATCTACTACATCGGCGATCTGATCCAGCGTACTGAAAACGAGTTACTCAAAACACCAAATCTGGGTCGAAAATCGCTCAACGAAATCAAGGAAGTGCTGGCTGCGCGCGGCCTGACGCTGGGCATGAAGCTCGAGAACTGGCCACCGGCCGGGCTCGAGAAATAATTAGCCCGGATAAGAAAAGGAAGGAATAGATATGCGTCACCGTTTGGGTCTACGAAAACTTAATCGCACCAGTTCGCACCGTTTGGCGATGTTGCGTAATATGACTGTCTCTCTACTCAGGCATGAGATGATCAAGACTACGCTACCTAAAGCCAAGGAGTTGCGTCGCGTTGCGGAGCGAATCATCACCTTGGGCAAGAAGCCAAGTCTTGCAAATCGGCGCCTGGCGTTCGATCGGCTGCGTGATCGTGAAATTGTTGTCAAGCTGTTCGATGAAATCGGCCCGCGCTACGCGGTACGGAATGGGGGTTACCTGCGCATCCTGAAGTGTGGTTTCCGCAATGGCGACAATGCACCGATGGCCTTTGTCGAGTTGCTCGATCAGCCAGAAGGTTCGGTTGTTTCTGAGGTTGAAGCGGCATAAGTATTATTGCTTTTATCGCACCTTAAAAAGCCAGGCGATGTCTGGCTTTTTTCTTGTACTGGCGATTTTCAGAAGGACTGAAAAGTACGTGAGGATCGCTTATGCAACAGGGTCAAAGTCGATTCTCTGTCTCACTTTCCTCATCCTGTTGTTGTAACGCCCACATTTGAGCGTAGCGGCCGTTCTCGTCAAGCAGGGCTGTGTGTGAACCGCGCTCTACAATTCGCCCGCCATCCATGACCAGAATTTCATCGGCATTCATGATGGTTGAAAGCCGGTGGGCGATGACCAGGGTGGTCCGCCCGAGCGCTGCGTTGTCGAGGCTGGCCTGTATGGCTTTCTCGGTCCTGGAATCGAGCGCCGAGGTGGCCTCATCGAAAATCAGTAGTGGCGGATTCTTGAGCAGGGCACGAGCGATAGCGACGCGTTGCTTTTCACCGCCGGAAAGCTTGAGTCCGCGTTCGCCGACCCGTGTTTCATAACCATCCGGCAGTAATTCGATGAAGTCGCTGAGTTGGGCTGCCTTAGCCGCAGCAAGAACTTCCTCGCGACTCGCCTCTGGCCGGCCATACTGGATGTTGTAGTAGATGCTGTCGTTGAACAGCACCGTATCTTGCGGAACGATGGCGATTGCGGAGCGCAGGCTGGACTGCGTGAGTTGTCGCAGGTCGCAACCGTTGATGCAGATACGGCCCCCATCAATGTCGTAAAAGCGGTAGAGCAGTCGCGCTAATGTTGACTTGCCGGAACCGGACTCGCCGACCACGGCGACGGTATGGCCTGCGGGAATTTCAAAATCTACGCCAAACAGGATCTGGCGTTTAGGTTCATACGAAAATTCGACCAACTCAAAGCGTACATTGACTGAATCTGCACGGAGAATGACGGCGTTCGCTGCGTCGGCAATCTCGCGATTTACCGCCAGCAGGTCGAACATGCGCTCAATGTCGGTTAGCGACTGGCGAATTTCCCTGTAGATCACACCAAGAAAGCTTAGTGGCATGTAGAGCTGGATCAGGAAGGCATTAACCAGGACCAGATCGCCAATGGTCATTTTCCCGTCAACTACCCCTGATGCAGCGCGCCACATCATTGCTGTCACGCCGATTGCGATGATGACCTGTTGGCCGAGGTTAAGCCACGAGAGCGATATCTGGCTTCTGGTGGCGGCGTCTTCCCACTGGCTCATGTGATAGTCGTAACGTCGTGCCTCGTACTCTTCATTGTTGAAATATTTTACGGTCTCGTAGTTGAGCAGGCTGTCGATGGCGCGTGTGTTGGCCGCCGAATCGGTGTCATTAACGCGCCGCCTCAGATCGATCCGCCAGTTACTTACCTTGATGGTGAATATGATGTAGGCGGTCAGTGACAGCAAGGTGATCAGAACAAAACCGCCGTCGTACTTGATGAACAGGATGCTGAGCACAAGGCTCATTTCTACCAGCGTCGGCAAGATTGAATAAAGCGTATAGCTGATCAGACTGGAGATCGAACGGCTGCCACGTTCAATGTCACGCGACACACCACCGGTCTGACGTTCGAGATGGAAGCGCAAGGAAAGCGCATGCAGATGGCGGAACACCTCAAGGGCAATGCGCCTCACCGCCTGCTGGGTTACCCGGGCGAAGAGGATTTCACGCAGTTCGGTGAATAGCGAACTGGAGAAACGCAGCGCACCATAAAGCGCGAGCAATAGTGCCGGCAGGGTCAACACCTGCTGAGCGGAAGTCAGCCCGTCGATCATTTCCTTGAAAACCAGCGGAACGGCAACGTTGGCCAGTTTGGCAGCGACCAGGCAGGACAAGGCGAGTAAAACCCGCCATTTGAACTGCCACAGATAAGGTGCAAGGCTGTTCAGTGTGCGCCAGAGATGGGAGTCGACCGCTTGCTGCCCCGCTGCTGGAGGAGTGTCGGCTGTATTGCGGGAGGAACGGCGCATGGTGTGAGGGCTGTCTTTCAATGGGGTTGTGTTGAGTATGCCGCTTTGCTCAGTGAGTACTCAACAAAAAAATGTTGCATTCGAAACTGTATCACCCTATGATTAAAACGAACGTTTGAATACCGATGTTTATGGTTTCAAATTGTTGCCGCTAATCTCCTATATGAAACAAGCCTATGCCGGACAATAAACTTAATCTGGATACCCGGGAACGAATCCTTGATGTGGCCGAACGCCAGTTCATGGCCCATGGCTTCGAGGGAACTTCGATGCGGATGATCACAAGCATGGCCGAGGTCAACCTGGCGGCGATCAATTATCACTTTGGCTCGAAGGAGAGTCTTTTATGTGAAGTATTCCGGCGCCGGCTGAAGTGGCTGAATGGCGAGCGATTGGTTGTCCTTGATGGCCTCGAAAAGCAGGCGAATGGGGCGCCTCTCAAACCCTCGCAGGTACTCGAAGCGTTTTTCGGCACCCTTCTGCGGATCGGAGAAGATGAATCCTTGGGGGGTATGACTTTTCTGCGCCTGCTGGGAAGGACGCTGACCGATCCGGCAGAATTCATCCGGGCTTTTTTTGCCAAGGAATACGCCGAGGTAATCGAGCGTTACAAGCAGGCGCTTTATCGCGCCCTGCCGGATGTGCCCAAGGCGGAGATCGTCTGGCGCCTTCATTTCATGCTTGGAGCGATGTCCTACGCCATTGCCGGAACCGACATCCTGCACGTCATTACCGGTTTTGGCATCGCTGACATTTCGGGTGCGGAAGACAACAGGATCGAGGCCAAGAAACTTTCCGAGCGTCTCATGCCTTTTCTTCTCGGAGGGTTGAGGGCACCCTTGCCACAGTTCTCTGATTCGTCCGACCAGCAACAGGAGCCGCTTGCCAGGACGGCCCGAAATATATCACAGGAGAATATTCAATGATCCTACAAGCCTTGTTGCTAGTCGTGGCGCTGATGATTGTCGGTGCGCTGCTGATTTTCGGCATTCCTCCGCTACGTCGGGCGTTATTGTCGAAAGCGGTATTCAAAACCTACAAAAGCATACTGCCACAGATGTCCGAGACCGAGCGAGACGCGCTCGAAGCAGGGACGGTCTGGTGGGAAGGCGAATTGTTCCAGGGCGATCCCGACTGGAACAAACTGCTGGCCTATCCGGTGCCGAAGCTGACCGCCGAAGAGCAATCCTTCATGGATAACGAGGTCGAGCAGGCCTGTTCATTGGTCGATGACTGGCAGGTCACATCCGAACTGCATGACATGTCGCCAGAGGCTTGGGCCTACATCAAGGAAAAGGGTTTCCTCGGGATGATTATCCCCAAGGCTTATGGTGGCCTCGGCTTTTCGGCCTATGCCCATTCCCAGGTGGTTACAAAACTCTCCACGCGCTGCTCGGCGCTGTCGGTTTCGGTCATGGTGCCGAACTCCCTCGGCCCGGCTGAACTCTTGATGCACTACGGCACCGACGAACAGAAAAAATACTATCTGCCACGTCTGGCCAAGGGCCTGGAGATTCCCGCCTTTGCGCTGACCAGCCCGTGGGCAGGCTCCGATGCAGCGTCGATTCCCGACAGCGGCATTGTCTGCAAGGGGCAATGGCAGGGCAAGGAATCGCTCGGCATGCGAGTTACCTGGGACAAGCGCTACGCCACACTGGCGCCGATCTGCACCGTAATGGGACTGGCTTTCAGGCTGTACGATCCTGATGGTCTGCTCGGTAGCAAGAAAGATATCGGCATTACCTGTGCGCTGGTTCCGCGCGAAACGCCGGGTGCTGATTTTGGTCGTCGGCATTTTCCGCTCAACGCCATGTTCATGAATGGACCTTCCCATGGCCAGGATGTTTTCATGCCCCTCGATTACATCATCGGTGGTCCGAAGATGGCCGGCCAGGGCTGGCGCATGCTGATGGAGTGCCTGGCGACCGGGCGCTCGATCTCGCTGCCTTCATCGAATTCGGGCATGGCGCAAATGACGGCGCGTGCTGTTGGCGGTTACGCCCGGGTGCGCAGCCAGTTCAAGATGGCGGTTGGACGTTTTGAAGGGGTCGAGGAACCGTTGACCCGCATCGGCGCCTACACCTACATGATGGATGCCGTACGCAAGATGACAGCCGGCGCGGTTGATCTCGGCGAGAAACCTTCGGTTGCTTCGGCTATTGCCAAATACCATGTCACCGAACGTGCGCGTCAGGTAGTCAATGACGGCATGGATGTGATCGGCGGCAAGGGCATCTGTCTCGGGCCATCAAATTTTCTCGGCCGCGCCTACCAGCAGATTCCCGTGGGGATCACCGTGGAAGGCGCCAACATCCTGACGCGCAGCCTGATTCTCTTCGGCCAGGGAGCCATCCGTTGCCATCCTTACGTGCTCAAGGAAATGCAGGCCGCGCACAATCCGGATGCCGAGCAGGGGCTGATTGATTTCGACAAGGCATTGTTCGGTCACATCGCCTATACGATCCGTCACTGCTTGAGGGCGATCATGAAGGGGCTGACCGGTTCGCACTTCGTCAAGGTGCCGGACAGCGTGGCACCGGAAACGCGGCGCTACTACCAGCAACTGACACGTTTCTCGACGGCATTTGCTTTTCTTGCCGACATCTCGATGCTGGTCATGGGTGGCGAATTGAAGCGCCGCGAGAGGCTTTCAGCCCGCCTCGGCGATATCCTGTCGATGATGTATCTGTGCTCGGCGACACTCAAGCGCTATGAGTCCGAGGACCGTCAGAAGGAAGATGCACCGCTGATGCACTGGGCGATCTGGGACACCATGTACAAGGCGCAGATGGCTTTCGACGGCTTTCTTGCCAATTTCCCGAACAAGTTCATCGGCCGTTTGTTGAACCGAATCATCTTCCCGCTTGGCCATCCCTACGATGTGCCATCGGACAAGATCGGACATCAGGTGGCCAAGTTGTTGATTTCGCCGTCAGCCGCTCGGGATCGTCTGACGGCTGAAACCTATGTGCCAATGGTCGAAACCGAGGCTGTCGGCGCGATTGAACTCGCACTGAATGCAACGATAGAAGCCGAGCCGATCGATGCCAAGATACGCAGCGCCGAAAAGGCAGGGATGTTCCGCGACATGCCGGGAGCCAATGTCCGCGACGTTGCGCAGCTTGCCTTCTCCATGGGGGTTATCACGACCGAGGAATTCGCCTTGCTCAAGCGCCGCAACCACTTGCGCGACATCGTCATCCGTGTGGACGATTTTCCGCACGATTACGGGTTTTACCAACGCCAGCCCGTAGCGCACAAGGCCGCCGCTTAAGCACAGTCAGCCACCGCAGAGATGCCGGTATTGTCTCTGCGGTGTTTTCTTGCCTGAAAAAAATCAAGGAGATGCCATGGCGTTTCAGTCTGTGTATATCGTCGATGGAGCAAGATCGCCCTTCCTGAAAGCGCGCAATGCGCCCGGGCCGTTTTCGGCGAGCGATCTCGCGGTACAGGTCGGGCGCGCGCTGCTGGTGCGCCAGTCCTTCGCTCCGACAGATCTGGATGAGGTCATTCTCGGTTGCGCCAGTCCCTCTCCGGACGAGGTCAATATCGGCCGTGTCGTATCGCTGCGCATTGGTTGTGGTCACAAGGTTCCGGCCTGGACGGTGATGCGCAACTGCGCCAGCGGCATGCAGGCCATCGATTCGGCCATCGCCAACATTCAGGCCGGTCGCGCAGAACTGGTGCTGGCCGGAGGCTCCGACGCGCTATCTCACGCGCCGCTGCTCCACAACAAGGCCATGGTGCTGTGGTTTGCAGGCATGATGCAGGCCAGAACCCTGGGGCAGAAGATCGGCATGTTTGCCAGGCTGCGCCCATCCGCCTTGCTCTCCCCGGTAATCGGCATCATGAAGGGACTGACTGACCCGATGGTCGGCCTGTTGATGGGGCAGACGGCAGAAAATCTGGCCTGGAAGTTTGATATTTCGCGCCAGCAGATGGATGAGTTCTCGGTGCGTAGCCACCAGCTCGTCGCCGAAGGGCGAGCCGCTGGGCACTATGGCGAGATCGTGCCACTGGTCGATGCCAAGGGTAAGGTTTATGCCGAGGATGACGGCGTCCGTCTCGATTCAAGCGTGCAAGGATTGGCTAAGCTCAAACCATTTTTCGACAAGAAGTACGGTCGTGTCACACCGGGTAATAGCTCGCAGATCACTGACGGGGCCGCTTGGCTGATTCTCGCCTCGGCCGCCGCCGTCGAGAAATGGAAGCTGCAGCCGCTCGGCAAGATCAGCGACAGCCAGTGGTCGGGCCTTGATCCGGCGCAGATGGGGCTCGGTCCGGTACACGCCTCTACGCCGATTCTGCAACGCCACGGCTGGGGGCTCAACGATATCGATGCGTGGGAAATAAACGAAGCCTTCGCCGCACAGGTCTTGGGTTGCCTTGCCGCCTGGGAGTCGGACGAATACTGCCGCGAGCAACTCGGTTTGCCTGCCGCATTAGGCACGCTGCCGAACGACCGGCTTAACGTTGACGGCGGTGCCATCGCGCTCGGTCATCCGGTCGGTGCTTCCGGTGTCCGCATCGTCCTCCACCTGCTGCACGTGCTGCGTGCCAATCAAGCCCGGCGCGGCATTGCCTCGATCTGTATCGGTGGCGGACTGGGCGGCGCAATGCTCGTTGAAACCATTGCCTGATCGGTGAGAAAAGGACATTAAGACGATGAACGCAACGACCTGGCAGCACTGGCAACTTGAAACAGACGAAGAAGGCATTGCCTGGGCAACCTTCGACAAGGCCGGAGAATCAGCCAATTCCTTGTCCGGCGTGGTGATGAGCGAACTTGGGCTGATGCTTGACCGGCTTGATGTCAGCCCGCCCAAGGGGCTCATCTTCCGCTCAGGGAAAGCCGCCGGCTTCATAGCCGGTGCCGACATTCAGGAGTTCACCCAGCTCGATACCCCGGAAAAAGGTCTCGAACTGGTGTCGCGCGGCTGGAATCTTTTCAACCGCCTGGCAGCGGTACGCTTTCCGACCCTGGCGCTGGTGCGCGGTCATTGCCTTGGCGGCGGCCTGGAACTGGCGCTGGCTTGCCGTTATCTGCTGGCCGTTGATGAACCAGGAACCAGGATGGGGCTGCCGGAAGTTATGCTGGGCATCTTCCCCGGCTGGGGCGGCATGTTGCGCCTGCCACAGCGTGTAGGCCCACAGGCTGCGCTGGACATGATGCTCACCGGCAAGACAATTGACGCCCAGCGGGCCAAGCGCATGGGGCTGGCCGACGAGTGCGTCCCGCCACGGGTCATGGAGAACGCAGCGAAATTGCTTGTTCTCGCCAATACGCCGCGTCGATCCCCGCCGTTGTTGCAGCGATTGCTCAACGGCCCGCTCAAGGGGATTGTCGCCAGCAGTGCCAGGAAGCAGGTCGCCAAGCGTGCGCGCCCCGAGCATTATCCGGCGCCCTACGCGATCATCGACATCTGGGCCAAGCATGGCGGTAATGCGCTTGAGGCGCCGCAACTGGTGGACGGCATAGTCCGCTCAAGCACCGCACGCAATCTGGTTCGCGTGTTCTTCATGCAGGAGCGACTGAAGGGCTTCGGCAAGACTGACGGCAACTTTCAGGCCAAGCGCATCCATGTGGTCGGCGCTGGCGTCATGGGTGGCGACATTGCCGCTTGGTGCGCCTTGCGTGGCTTGACGGTGACCTTGCAGGATCAGGGCATGGAGCGCATCGCCCCGGCGCTCAAGCGCGCTTATGCCTCCTATGGCAAGCGCATTCGCGACAAGCTCCAGTTGCGTGACGTGATGGATCGCCTGATTCCCGACCCGGAGGGTCATGGTGCGGCGCAAGCCGATGTGGTGATAGAGGCGATTTACGAGAACCTCGAAGCCAAGCACGCTCTGCTCAAGAGGCTCGAAGCCGTGATGAAGCCGGAGGCCGTGCTGGCCACCAACACCTCAAGCCTGAAGCTTGAGGACTTGCGAACCGTGCTGGCCAATCCGGCGCGACTGGTTGGCATCCACTTTTTCAATCCGGTTTCAAAAATGCCCCTCGTCGAGGTGGTTTCCGCCGAAGGTGGCGATCCCGAAATGGCCAGGCGCGCCGCCGCTTTCGTCAAGCAGATCGACCGCTTGCCGTTGCCGGTCAGGAGCGCACCGGGCTTTCTGGTCAATGCCGTGCTCGGCCCCTACATGCTCGAAGCGATGCGGGCCGTGGATGAGGGCGTCTCGCCAGAAACGGTGGACGCGGCGATGCTCGCCTTCGGCATGCCCATGGGGCCGATCGAACTGGTCGATATGGTCGGGCTGGATGTCGCCATGGCTGCAGGCAAGGGGGTGGCTGGCTCTGATGTAGAGCCACCAAGGTGTCTGGTCGAGCGCTTCAATGCCGGCCATCTTGGCAAAAAGACCGGCAAGGGTTTTTACGACCATGCCAGCGGGAGTTCTGGCAAAGGCGCGGCCAAGGGTAAGGCCGGTGACGTGCCGACCGGTCTGGCCGAGCGGCTGATCAAGCCGCTGCTCGAACGTACGCAACAACTCGTCGATGAGGGTATTGTTGCGGATGCCGATCTTGCCGACGCCGGAGTGATTTTCGGCACCGGCTTTGCGCCCTTCACCGGCGGACCGCTTAACTACCTGAAGAATAGAGGAAACTGAACAATGAGCGAACACATCGCCCAACTGCCGAACAGACAGCCCGCCCTGCGCGTCATGCCGATGCCGGCCGACGCCAACCAGTACGGCGATATCTTCGGCGGCTGGATCATGTCGCAGGTCGATATTGCCGGCGCGACGATGGCCATGCGCCGCGCCCGTGGCCGCGTGGCGACGGTATCGGTCAATTCGTTTGTGTTCAATCAACCGGTGTCGGTTGGCGACGTTGTCAGCTTCTTTGCTGAAGTCGTCGAGACCGGGCGAACTTCAGTCAAGGTAAGCGTCGAGGTCTACGCCCAGCGCAACCCTACGCAGCCGATAACGGTCAAGGTGACCCAGGCAACGCTCACTTATGTTGCAATAAACCAACAGGGAACCAAACGCGAGTTGCCAAGCGGCGAACAATAAAAGGGTTTTCATGAAAGTCGATTTACAATCGAGATTAGCATTTGCACACCGTGGGTTTTTACACGCGCAATAACAATAAACATTCATCAGGAGGGTGTATGGCTCAGGGTATTTCAATGAAATTGATTCCGGCATTGATGCTGGTCGCTTTCTCTGGCGCGGCAAGCGCGTCGGGTTTCCAGTTGCAGAACCAGTCGGGTTCGGGCAACGGTAACGCATTTGCCGGTGCGGCTGCGGCTGCTGAAGATGCGAGCACCATCTTTTTCAACCCGGCTGGTATGACCAATCTGCAGCAAGGGCACAACATTTCGTTGTCCGGTACGTTGATCAACCGCTCTATCAATTTCACAAATCAAGGCTCTACTACAACCATTCCAGGTGTTTTTCCTCTCCCGACAGGGAATGGCGGGAACGCTGGTGGCTTGTCCTTTTTGCCAGCTGGTTACTGGGCTTATGGAATATCGCCTAGTCTAAGCGTTGGTGTCGGTGTGGGGCCAACTTTTGGCAACACCACCGAGTATGCTTCAGATTTCGTAGGGCGTAATGCGGGTATTTATTTCTCCATGGAGCAAATAAACATCAACCCTTCAGTCGCTTACAAGGTCTCCGAAAAAATTTCGTTGGGAGCCGGCATTAATTTTGCGCACAATGAATCACATTTTAAGCAGGGTGTTCCGACTTCTCTTACTAACTATCTTGATGTAAAAGGCGATGATTGGGCTGTTGGCTATAATCTAGGTGCTACGTTTCAGGTCTCGCCTAGTACGCGCATTGGTCTGGCATACCGTTCGCGCCTTGATTTTGAGCTCGAAGGCAAGCAGGAATATGCGACCCCGAGCGCTACTTTGATCAATCAGGACGTCAAAGCAAGTTTGACTACTCCAGCGAACTTTTCGATGGCCGTTTCACAAAAGCTGAGTGACAAGTGGGAAATGCTTGGTGATGTAACATGGACTGAATGGAGCGTTGTTCAGTCTTTGTATGTCGATAACAAGCAGACTGGTGCGCCGTTGCAGAGGCTGCCGTATAACTTCAAGGATACGTGGCGTGTCGGGTTGGGCGCCAACTATCAATACGACGATGCGTGGAAGTTGCGTTTTGGTGTTGCGCACGACAAGTCACCAGTTAAGTCGGCGGAAGATAGGACAATGACGCTGCCGGATTCGGATCGTACATGGCTGTCGTTTGGCGCCAAATACGCTTTGTCGAAAGCGGCATCCCTTGATTTCGGCTATACGCACATCTTCTTTGTAAAAACAAATACTAATCGGGATGTAACTACGGGTTACCCGGGCGTCACGACGGTGAGACAGACTATCCGTGGCGACGTTGATACAAGCGTTGACATCTTGTCAGTTCAGTACAACCAAGCATTCTGATCTACCCGTCTTGTTTTGCAAAAACGCCCCGGTTTTCCGGGGCGTTTTTTTCGCCCATACTTCTTGACGTCTCAAACGAAAATCGTATAATTCAAACGTTCGTTTAACTGCTGTGTCGCGCTGTTCCGGGATGCCTGGCAAGCGACAGATACTCAGAAAATCAAAGGAGAACAGCTTGAGCAACTTTATCGTACGCAAGGCCGCGGTACTCGGTGCGGGTGTGATGGGTGCGCAGATCGCGGCACACCTCGCCAATGCCGAAGTGCCGGTAGTTCTGTTTGATCTGCCGGCCAAGGAAGGCGATCGGAACGGCATCGTCAGGAAAGCGCTTGACGGGCTCAAGAAGCTTGAGCCGTCGCCGCTGGCGACCAAGGATCGCGTCGCCTACATCGATGCCGCGAATTATGAGCAGCACCTTGATCAACTCAAGGACTGCGACCTGATCATCGAGGCCATTGCCGAGAAGATGGAGTGGAAAGACGATCTTTACCGCAAGATCGCGCCCTTCATTTCGCCGAAGGCGATCATCGCCTCGAACACTTCCGGGCTGTCGATCAACCGTTTGTCGGAAGGCTTGCCCGAGGCTTTGCGTGGGCAATTCTGCGGCATCCACTTCTTCAATCCGCCGCGCTACATGCATCTGGTCGAGTTGATCGCCACCCAGACCACGGCGCCGGGGCTGCTCGACAAGCTGGAATCCTGGCTGGTTTCGCGCCTCGGCAAAGGGGTTGTGCGAGCGCTGGATACGCCAAACTTTGTCGCCAACCGCGTCGGTGTTTTCTCGATCCTTGCCGTCATGCATCACACGCAGCAGTTCGGTCTCGGCTTCGATATCGTCGATGCGCTGACCGGGCCGATCATCGGCCGACCAAAGAGCGCCACCTACCGTACTGCCGATGTGGTCGGTCTGGATACTCTTGCGCACGTCATCAAGACCATGCAGGACACGCTGCCGAATGATCCCTGGCATGGCTTTTACGCTTCTCCGGCCTGGCTGTCGGCGTTGATCGGACAAGGCGCGCTCGGGCAGAAAACGCGTTGCGGCATCTTCAAGAAGGAAGGCAAGTCGATCAAGGTGCTCGACCTTGCCACGAAGGGTTATCGGGACTCGGCGGGCGAAATTGCGCCGGACGTTCTGGTCATCCTCAAGAACAGGAATCCGGCTGAAAAATTCGCGCAACTGCGTGCCTGTGAGCATCCGCAAGCCCAGTTCCTGTGGGCCATCTTTCGCGATATTTTCCATTACGTTGCTTTCCATCTGGCCGATATTGCCGACAACGCGCGCGACATCGACTTCGCCATGCGCTGGGGCTTCGGCTGGTCGCAGGGGCCGTTCGAAACCTGGCAAGCGGCTGGCTGGAAAACCATTGCCGATGCCGTCAAGGCGGATATCGACGCTGGCCAGGCGATGAGCACGGCACCCCTTCCAACTTGGGTTTTTACCAGCGAGGGCGTGCACTCCGCCGCTGGCTCCTATTCGGCGAGCGCCGATGCGCTCAAGCCGCGTTCGGCCTTGCCCGTCTATCAACGGCAGATTTTCCCCGAGCGCATCCTGGGCGAAAAAGCCGTTGCCGGATCGACCGTATGGGAGAACGAAGGCATCCGCCTGTGGACGCTGCCGCAGGTCGACAGCGAAATTGCCATCATCAGCATCAAGTCGAAGAACCACACTTTGGGCCGCGACGTGATCATTGGCATTCAGGAAGCCATTGCCCGGGCAGAAGCTGAGTACCAGGGCGTGGTCGTCTGGCACGAGGCACCGTTTGCCTTCGGCGCCAACCTCAAGGAAGTGACCGAAGCGGTCAATGCTGGCCAGTTCGACCTGCTCGACGGCTATGTGGCCGAGTTCCAGAAGGCCTCGATGGCGATAAAGTATGCCAAAGTCCCCGTCGTTGTTGCTGCTCAGGGCATGGCGCTGGGCGGCGGTTGCGAATTTGTGATGCACGCTGCCAAACGCGTGATAGCGCTGGAGAGCTACATCGGCCTGGTCGAAGCCGGCGTCGGCCTGATCCCGGCCGGTGGCGGCTGCAAGGAGTTTGCCATCCGTGCCTGGCAGAATGCGGCCAAAACGGGCGGTAACGATCCCTTTGAATTCATCCAGCCGGTATTCATGACCATCGCCATGGCCAATGTTTCCAAGAGCGGCGCGCAGGCGAAGGAACTCGGGTTTGCCCAGGAATCGGACAAAATCGTGTTCAACGCCAACGAACTGCTCTACGTTGCCCTGCGGGAAGCGCGCGGCATGGCCGAAGCCGGCTATTACCCGAAACTGTCTCCGCGCAACATCAAGGTGGCGGGGCGGACCGGCATCGCCAACTGCGAAATGATGCTGGCCAACATGAAAGAAGGCGGCATGATTTCGGCGCATGACTATCTCGTTGCCAAATGTGCGGCGACGGCGTTGTGTGGTGGCGATGTTGAAACCGGTTCGCTGGTCGATGAACAGTGGCTGCTGACGGTGGAGCGCAAACTCTTCATGCAGTTGCTGAGGAACGAAAAAACCCAGCAACGTATCCAGCACACGCTGGAAACCGGCAAGCCGCTTAGGAACTAGTGAGGAGAGAGGAGTCGGGAGTTAGGACTAGAACTGTCTCCTTCCTCCGTCACTCCTCACTCCAAACTTTCAACTCCTCACTTTCTCCGAAGGAGAACTCATGAGCAAACAGATTCAGGAAGCCTATATCGTCGCCGCCACGCGTTTGCCGGTGGCCAAGCGCAAGGGAATGTTCGGGCACGTGCGTCCGGATGACATGCTGGCGCACGCCATCAAGTCGGTCATGGCGCAGGTGCCGGGGCTCGATCCGGCGCTGGTCGGGGACGTCATCGTCGGCTGTGCCATGCCGGAAGCCGAGCAGGGCATGAACGTCGCCCGCATCGGCCTGCTGCTGGCCGGATTGCCGAACACGGTGCCGGGCTACACCATCAACCGCTTCTGCGCCTCCGGCGTGCAGGCGGTGGCCGATGCCGCCGCACGCATCCGCCTCGGCGAGGCAGATGTGATGATTGCCGCCGGCACCGAAACCATGTCGCTGCTGAACCAGATGACCGGCAACAAACTGGCCATGAACCCGACGCTGTTCGAGAAGGAAGAGAACTACGCCATCGCCTTCGGCATGGGACTGACCGCTGAGAAGGTGGCGCAGCAGTGGAAAATATCGCGCGAAGACCAGGATGCCTTCGCTGTCGCGTCGCACCAGAAGGCTTGCGCGGCGATCAAGGCCGGGCACTTCAAGGCCGAAATTTCGCCCTACGCCATCAAGGCGCACGTGCCGAATCTTAAGACCGGCGAAGTGATGATCAAGGATTTTCTCGCCGATACCGACGAAGGCCCGCGTCCGGATAGTTCGCTGGAACGTCTGGCCAAGCTCAAGCCGGTGTTTGCCGCACGCGGCTCGGTAACCGCCGGCAACAGCTCGCAGATGTCCGACGGTGCGGCGGCGGTGCTGGTTGTTTCGGAGAAAATCCTCAAGCAGTTCAACCTCAAGCCGCTGGCGCGCTTTGCCGGTTATTCGGTGGCCGGCGTGCCGCCTGAAATCATGGGCATCGGCCCGATCGAGGCCATTCCGCGCGTACTCAGGCAGGCCGGCGTGAGGAAGGAAGATATTGACTGGTTCGAGCTCAACGAAGCCTTCGCCGCGCAGTCGCTGGCCGTCATGCGTACGCTCGATCTCGACCCGGCCAAGGTCAATCCGCTTGGTGGCGCCATCGCCCTCGGCCATCCGCTCGGCGCCACCGGCGCGATTCGTACCGCAACCCTCGTGCATGGCTTGCAGCGCACCCGGCAGCGCTACGGCATGGTCACCATGTGCATCGGAACCGGCATGGGCGCCGCCGGGTTGTTTGAAGCGATGTATTGACCGGGGGGCTGGGAAGGGCGTCAATAGGTCATTCCAGCCATGCCTGCCGTGGGAGTCGCATGAATATTGGCTCCTGTGGCAGGCATGTTCAAGATGGCCAATCCGTCTGCCTCGCAGGCATGCCTCAAGCAACTGCTTCGCTTCTTTGTTCCGTATCATTTTCAAGCGGGCGCAAAGCCTGAGGTAGTGTCTGGCATAATACCGCCCAGACACTCTGACACAGGCGATCGATGGATTTTGAGGGACTGGCAAATCTGGGCTGGCGCGTAGCGCTGATTGCGATAATCGCGCTGCTGGTGATCTACGTGGTCTTCGCTTTTCTGCGCATTCGTCGCCTGAAGCGCGAGAAAGTCATCATCAGCGTGCCTGATCCGCTTGCCGTGAAGTCGGCCGTCGCCGCTTATGCGGCCGTGCAAGAGCCGGAATCACTTAATTCACCTACCTTCCACAATTCACCGGAGCCGCTGGCTGCGCCGTCGGAAGCCGCGTTTCCCTGGAACGAGCCGCCCCCAGGATACCCGGGGCAACACAAGATCGAAGCACTTGAACGCGAAATCGTGCAATTGCGCAAAGAAGTGGGTGGCCTGCGTGCCGAAGTGCTGATCTTGCGTGAGGAGCAACGGCGTGAGCTTTCGCAGTCACAAGTGACGCAGAATGCCTCGCCGCTCTACAGCGATGCCATGCAAATGGCCTTGCAGGGGCATGATGCAGCGACCATTTCGCAGCACTGCGGCATCTCTCGGGCTGAGGCCGAACTGGTGGTTGCCTTGGTACGTAATCGCGATATCTGAAGTAGATGGCACAACACGGGCAGGGGGGCAACATGGCGACTAACGAGACCAGCGCGACTGAAGTTAAAAGCGATCCATCCGACATCAAGCGCAAGCTGGCCTGGCGGATGGGATTTGCCGGGCTGATGATTGTCGGCTTGCTCGGGGGCCTGGCGCTCTTTGACTACCTTGGCCGCCCAAGCGAGACGGAACCCAGCGCGCCACAATTTACCGAGCCTGTTCCGGTGGTAAAGAAAATTATTACCCAGGCGGTTACACCGACCGAGCCGACGCCGGAGATGCCTAAGGAAGAAACGAAAGCGGCCGAGCCAGAAGCCAGCGCGGCCCCGGTTGACAAGGCGGCGCCGGCAGTTGAGCCGCCGCCGCGCCCGCAGGTGTCTGCGCAACCTGTCTTGCCGCGTGCTTCCTCGCCGGCGGGACGATCAGCCGCATCGGCTATCCAGCCTGCGCCAGCCAAACCAGTCGAGCCCAGGGTTGCGCCAGTGACTGCCGCGCCCGCTCGCGTCGAGCCGCCAGTTGCGGCGGCGCAACAACAGCCCTTATTACAGCGCTTGTTCTCCGGCTATGTCTTGCAGGCGGGCGTGTTTGCTGATCCGCGCCGTGCCGAAGAACTGCATGCCAGGCTGACGCTCGAAGGGATTCCGTCTGCGATCGAGGCGCGGGTGCAGGTCGGCCCCTTCAAGAATCGCGAAGAGGCCGAAGCCGCGCGCGCCAAGATGAAGGCGATGGGGATTGAATCGGTGCTGTTGGCGCCAAAGGGCGCTAAGCGCTAGGATGTTGCGGTCCACTTTCGTCAAGTTGCTTGCCTAGCCGTTTGGAGAACACGGCCATCTCCTTGGCGGCCTGGATATCGCCTTTTTGCTCGGCCACGAGGATGCCTTGGTCGAAGGCTTCCAGCGCTGCCTGAATCTCGCCGTTCTCGGCCAAGGCCTTGCCCAGCAGTTTCCAGGCAGCAGAATACTTTGCGTCGCGTTCGATGGCGGCGCGGAAACAGACGGCCGCCTGTGCCGGATCGCCAGCCTTCAGCCATTCATTGCCGAGCGAGTAGCGCAGCAACGCGCCGTCCCGTGGTCCGCCGAGCATTTTTTCAAGATTGGCGATGATCGTTGTCGTCATTTAAGATTCTCTTTTTCTGTTGCACACACCAGAGGACAGCGCAATGAGCAAAACGATCATTTCAACAGCAAACGCCCCGGCCGCCATCGGCACCTATTCGCAGGCGGTCAAGGTCGGCGATACGGTCTATCTGTCCGGCCAGATCGGCCTTGATCCGGCGACCATGCAGATGGTCGAGGGCATCGACGCACAGGTCGTCCGCGTCTTCGAGAGCCTGAAGGCGGTGGTCGAAGCAGCCGGTGGTTCGCTGGCCGATGTGGTCAAGCTTAACGTTTATCTCACCGATCTCGGCAATTTTGCCAAGGTCAATGAAGCGATGGCCAGCTATTTTTCCGAACCCTTCCCGGCGCGTGCGGCGGTCGGCGTTGCCTCGTTGCCGCGCGGCGCGCTGGTCGAGGCCGATGGTGTCATGGTGATAACTTGACAGTCGCGCGAGCGACTCGCGAACCTCCCCTCGCCCTCTGGGAGAGGGGTCGGGGGTGAGGGAAAGTGGGACAGAAGCAGGCAAGCCCGAACCCCAGCCAATGTCGGACGGCGACGAGATCCAGGCGCCAGCCGCGATCAAGGCCAAGCTGCGCAAGCTGGGCCTGGTCCGGGGCGACGATCTCGTGCTGCATCTGCCGATCCGCTACGAGGATGAAACGCTTATCACGCCCATCGCGCTGGCTTTGGGCGGTGTTCCGCTGCAAGTCGAGGCCGTGGTGCTTGAGGTCACAGTGCAGTTCCGACCGCGCCGCCAGTTGGTTGCGCGTGTCAGCGATGACAGCGGGGAGTTGGTGCTGCGTTTTCTCAACTTCTACGGCAGCCAGATCAAACAGCTTGAAACGGCGCGTGACGAAGGGCGCCGGCTGCGCCTCTTCGGCGAGATTCGCGAGGGCTTTTTCGGCCCTGAAATGGTGCATCCGCGCTACCGGGTGGTCACCGACGATCAGAACTTGCCGCAATCGTTAACCCCCGTCTACCCGACCACCGCCGGCATTTCGCAGAACCTGCTGCGCAAGCTCATCCTGCCGGCGCTTGCCGATGCTGATCTGGGCGAACTGCTTGATGCCCGCTGGTGTCTCCGACACGAACTGCCGTCCTTTGCCGAGGCCGTGCAACTGCTGCACGCGCCGCCGCCCGGTGTTCCTGAAGACGAACTGCAACTGCGCACGCATCCGGCCTGGCAGCGCATCAAGTTCGACGAAGTGCTGGCGCAGCAACTCTCGTTGCGTCGCGCCTACATGGCGCGCCGTAAAAAGGGTGCGCCGCTGCTCGACGGCCCCGGCCAACTCGCCGGGCAACTGCTCGCCGCGCTGCCCTTTGGCCTGACCGGCGCACAGCAGCGGGTTTACGCCGAGATCGCCGCCGACCTCGCGCAACCGTACCCGATGCAGCGTCTGCTGCAAGGCGATGTCGGTAGCGGGAAAACCATCGTCGCCGCGCTGGCCGCCTGTCAGGCCATCGAGTCGGGCTATCAGGCGGCCTTCATGGCACCGACCGAAATTCTTGCCGAGCAGCATTACCTCAAGCTGCGCGCCTGGCTCGAACCGCTCGGCATCGAGGTCGCTTGGCTGACCGGCAGCCTCAAGAAAGCCGCCAAGCAAGCCATGCTGCTCCAAGCGGCAACCAGCGCGCAATTGATCGTAGGCACCCATGCGCTGATTCAGGAGAGCGTAGACTTCGCCCGGCTCGGGCTGGCGATCGTCGATGAGCAGCATCGTTTTGGCGTCGCGCAACGGCTGGAGTTGCGCAAGAAGGGCGATAATGCCACGCCGCCGCATCAACTCATGATGTCGGCAACACCGATCCCGCGCACGCTGGCCATGAGCTATTACGCCGACCTCGACGTTTCGGTGCTCGACGAGTTGCCGCCGGGGCGCCGGCCGATCAGGACCAGGCTTATCTCCGATCTCCGGCGATCCGAAGTGATTGCCCGTGTGCGCGGTGCTGTGGCTTCTGGCCGGCAAGCCTACTGGGTTTGCCCGCTGATTGAAGAATCCGAAAAATTGCAACTGCAAACCGCCATCGACACGCATGCCGCGCTGAGCGCAGAACTCGGCGACCTGCGCATCGGCCTGGTGCACGGCCGCCTCAAGTCCGACGAAAAAGCCGCGACGATGGCCACCTTTGCGGCTGGTGAGATCGATGTGCTGGTGGCTACGACGGTGATCGAAGTCGGCGTCGACGTGCCCAATGCCAGCCTGATGGTCATCGAACACGCTGAACGCTTCGGTCTCTCGCAACTGCACCAGTTGCGCGGTCGGGTCGGGCGCGGTGTGCATGACTCGGTGTGCGTGCTGCTTTACCAGCAACCGCTGTCGTGGACGGCGCGCTCCCGGCTCAAGATCATTTACGAGAACACCGACGGTTTCGAAATCGCCCGCCAGGACCTGCATCTGCGCGGCCCCGGCGAGTTTGTTGGCAGCCGCCAGTCAGGCGTGCCGCTGTTGCGTTATGCCGATCTCGAGGTCGATACCGATCTGGTTGAACTGGCGCGCCAGATGGCTGAGCATCTGCTGCTCAATGATCCAGAGAGAGCCGGGCGGCATCTGAAACGCTGGCTCGGGAGTCGGGAAGAACTACTGAAAGCCTGAGATTCCAGGCTGGCTTTTTCGTGCAATGAATCCGGACATCGTGCGTCGATGATTCCAGCCCTGCCAATCGAAATCATGTGCTGACGCTCGAAGCTGCCGCTGTGTGTTCAGGACCAAAAAACATCCCAATATTTTTTCCGATCAGCGCGCTACCGCAAAGATCGGATGGCCCATGTTGCGTGTATTTGGATTCTACAGCGCGGTTCGGAGTCTCGACTTTAATTGCTTTGATTTCACACTGATACAGGAAACATTCTCAGCAATTCTCATTTCAAAATATTCGTTTGAAATAGAGGATCGTTCCCGCCACGGAAAGGCGCCAAATACGGCTCAGGCTCTCTTTGGCAAAATCAAGAAGAGGTCGAGTGTGCCAACCATGTTGAATGTTAGTGGTCACAACCGCGACAGCGTAGGGTTGAAATATGTATACCCGGTTCTGTCACGATGGGCAGGTGGCGTCTCGGTGGGCATCAATCTGAATGTCAACAACGCGGGGAGGTCCCTTACGTGTCAGCAATTCTCATTTTAAAAATCAGTGCCCTTTCGGCAGCGCTGCGTGAATTCTGCTGATGTTTATGTTATTGGCTA
>NZ_JBMOJE010000053.1:0-32458 GCF_049316945.1 Propionivibrio sp.
ATGAGGCCATCGTGCAGGCGGGGCAGCACGACCTGCCGTTCGGCGGCGTCGGCGCCAGCGGCATGGGGCACTACCATGGCTATGAGGGCTTTCTGACCTTCTCGAAGCTGCGCCCGGTCTTTCGCCAGGGGCCCTTCTCGTCGATCCAGTTGGCGATGCAGCCGCCCTACGGAAAAAGCACGCAGATCGCCCTGGACTTGATGTTCAAGTTGCGCGGTTAGCAGTCGCTCGATGATCGGACATCACGCCGCTTGCGTCCGCGCCGTCCGATAATCCCGATTATGTCGCATACGGCAGCTTGAATGGGCTATCCGCCAGCGCGGCGGCAACCGACGCACTCACGTCGTGTTCCGACATGAAATCCACAATGAATAGACCCGGACCACCGTTCTATTGGCGCCCGGATCTGTTGATTCAGCGCGCCCGGCCGGACGGCTGGGCGCGGCCCCATCGCTGCGGCCGATGGAGTAGGCAGGTCAATCGGCGCTGGCGGCTTCCAGGTCGCGCATCACGGCATCCAGGTTGAACGAGGCCGGCTTCTGCCGTGGCGGGAACTTGACGAAGTTCTCGATCTGGCTGGCGACCACGCCCTGCATCATGTACATGATGTAGGCGTGGGAGATGCACCAGTCGTAGTAGGTATTCGAGTTCTCGTCGGCACGCTCGAAGGGGTCACGCCGCAGGTGAAAGATTTTCGGGATGCGCAACTTCACGAACGGCTCGAACCAGCACGCCAGTTGCTTGGCGCGTTGCTCCATCAGCACCACCTTCCAGTCCTGCATGCGGATGGCAATGATGTCGCCGTCGTCGCTGATGTAGAAGAAGGACTGTCGCGGGCTGTCCTTCACCTCGCCCTTCAGGTAGGGCAGCATGTTGAAGCCGTCGAGGTGGACCTTGAAGGTCTTCTCGCCAGCCTTGTAGCCGTTGAGAAGCTTTTCCTTGACCTCCGGCTCACCCGCGGCGGCGAGGAAGGTCGCCAGCCAGTCCTGGTGGGTGAAGATGCCGTTGAGCACGGTGCCGGCCTTGAACTGGCCCGGCCAGCGCACGAAGCACGGCACCCGCCAGCCACCTTCCCAGTTGGTGTTCTTCTCGGAGCGGAACGGCGTGATGCCGGCATCCGGCCAGGTGTTGAAGTGTACGCCGTTGTCGGTGGAATACATGACGATGGTGTCCTCGGCAATGCCCAGCGCATCGAGCTTGTCCAGCATCATGCCGACGTTCTCGTCGTGCGCCACCATCACGTCGTTGTAGTCGCCCTGGCCGCTCTTGCCCTTGTGCTTTTCGGCGCAGTGGGTGCGGAAGTGCATCGCCGTGGTGTTGTACCAGAGGAAAAAGGGCGTGCTCGCCTGGTGCGCTTCGTCGATGAAGCCCAGCGCGCGCTCGGTCACCTCGTCGTCGACGGTCTCCATGCGCTTTATCGTCAGCGGCCCGGTGTCCACGACCGTCTGCCCGCCCTTGCCGTCGGCCTTGCAATGCAGCACGCCGCGCGGCCCGAAACGCTTCTTGAACTCCGGGTTCTTCGGGTAGTCGGGGTCCTCGGGCTCCTCCTCGGCATTCAGGTGGTACAGGTTGCCGAAGAACTCGTCGAAGCCGTGCATCGTCGGCAGATGCTCGTCGCGGTCGCCGAAGTGGTTCTTGCCGAACTGGCCAGTGGCGTAGCCCAGCGGCTTGAGCAACTCGGCGATGGTCGGATCCTCGGGCTGGATGCCGTTGGTGCCGCCCGGCATCCCCACCTTGGTCAGGCCGGTGCGGATCGGGTTCTGGCCGGTCATGAACGCGGCGCGTCCTGCCGTGCAACTCTGCTGCGCGTAGTAGTCGGTGAAGGCCACGCCTTCGTTGGCGACGCGGTCGATGTTGGGCGTACGGTAGCCCATCTGGCCGCGGCTGTTGTAGCTGATGTTCCACCAGCCAATATCGTCGCCCCAGAGGATCAGGATGTTCGGTTTCTTAGCTGCCATGGTCTCTTCCTTTCAGTGCTGACACAAATTCCGGATCGTCTTCTGGCAACCCGGTTCCAAAAAACTCATTGCTCTCACTGCGGCGTCGCCGTATCTCCTGCCGGCGCGGGGCGATCGACCCTGCTGAAGGGCGAAGCCGGTGCCTTGTCACCGTGGCAGAAGCGGAACTTCTTGCCGCTGCCGCAGGGGCAGGGCTGATAGGCCCCGCGCTTGGCATCGTCTGCGGCGATTGACGCCATCACCTCGGCGGGTGGGCGGTTCTGCCGCAGTTGCTGCACCATGACATTGAAGGTCGGCCCGGTGTGGGTGAAGAACAGTTCCAAGCCCTTGCACAGGTAGTTCTGGCCCGGCTCGCCGTCGCGCGACAGCGCGAAGCGGTCCTTCGGGCAGCCGCCGTTGCACCAGTTGAGCACCTTGCAGTTGCGGCATTGCGCCGTCAGCGCGTCGCGCTTGTCCTGGCCGAATTGGCGCTGCGCGGGCGACGCAATCAACTCGATCATGTGCGTCTGGTGGATGTTGCCAAGCTTGTACTTTGGCTCGACGAAGTGGTCGCAGGCATAGAGATCGCCGTTGTGCTCCAGCGCCGGGCCGTAGCCGCAGGTGGGTGCGTGGATGCACAACAGATGGCGGCCGAAGAAGGCCTCCAGCGTGACGTCGAAGAGCTGCACGAAGACCTGGCCCACGTCATTGCGCACCCACTCCTCGAAGATGTCGATGAGGAATCGGCCGTAGTGTTCAGCGCCCACCGTACGCTCGGTGACCAGGTTGCCGGTCTGCGTATAGAGCAGGCGCTTCTTGCCGGCCTGCTCGCTCCAGCCCTTGTTGGCGATGCTGATGGTTTGCTCGGTGGCGCGCTCGATGATCGGGATGAACTGCACCCACTTCGCACCCAACTCGTCGCGGAAGAAGCGGTACACCGTGCGACCGTGTTGCTGGTTGGCAGCGTTGACGGTGCACAGGATGTTGAAGTCGACCTGGTGCTTGCGCAAGTACCGCCAGCCGCGCATTACCAGGTCGAAGGTGCCCTGACCGCGGCGGTCGACGCGGTAGGTGTCGTGCAACTCGCGCGGGCCGTCGACGCTCAGGCCGACGAGGAAGTTGTGCTGCTTGAAGAACGCGCTCCACTCGTCATCGATCAGCAGACCGTTGGTCTGGAAGGTGTACTGCACGCTCTGGCCGGGCTGGAGGTACTTCTCGACCAGCTCGACCGAATGGCGAAAGAAGTCGAGCTTCATCAGCGTCGGCTCGCCGCCCTGCCACGCCACCGTCACCTGCGGCGCCCGGTGCGACTCGAGCAACTGGCGGATGTAGACCTCCAGCGTAGCCTCGCTCATGCGGTGCTTGTCGTTCGGGTAAAGCGATTCCTTGGACAGGAAGAAGCAATAGGTGCAATCGATGTTGCACGTCGACCCGCTCGGCTTGGCCAGCAGGTGGAAGCCTGGCGGGGCGGTCGTGGGCAGCGGCGCGGGCAGCGCAGTTGGGTCGGCTACGGCAGGCACGGTTTCACTCGGTCGCATGTTAGGCCTTTTCGGGCGAGGCGCCGCCGGGGGCTTGGCCCAGCCAGGCATTGGCCGCCGCCACCGCCTGGTTGAGCGCCGCGCCGAGCTGCGGCGTGGCCACGAAGACGTTCTCGTCGCCAATCAGCATGAGCACCCCGGTCTTGGCCAACTGGTCGCGTACCAGCGGATCCACGCCGACCAGCATCAGTTTGCCTTGCCTGGCCTGCAGCGCCTGGGAATAGCGCTGCAACACGGTCACGAAGGTGCTGCCGATCTCGCTTTTGCCGCGCAGGTTGATGGCCACGACGGCGCGGGTGGCATCGCCGACGGCCGGCAGCATCTCTTCCATGTTTTTGGCCGCGGCGAAGAACAGGCTGCCGTAAACTTGCAAGACGGTGAGCTGGTGGCTGGGCAGGCGTTTGGGCGGCGGCTGTTCCACGGGAAAGCCTTGCGCTTGCAGTACCCATTGGACGACGACGACCTTGTTCGATTGGCGGATGGTGTTGAGCATGATGCTCATCACCACACCGAAGAGCACCGCAAACTGCAGCGGGATGGTCAAGGTAGCGAGGAAAGTCGCGATCATCACCAGCCTGGAAATGCGACCGGTCTTCCAGGCCATCACCGCCTGTTCAATGCGCAGGCCCTGGAAACCGGCGACGATCAGCAGCGCGGCCAGCGCCGGCATCGGCACCCGTTCCACCAGCGGTCCGGCCAGCAACACGATCAGCGCCACGAACAACCCGACGAAGATGTTGCCCCAGCGCGAGCGGGCGCCCGCGCTCATGATCAGCACCGTACCGGAGACCGACCCGCCGGCAGGAATGCCGCCGACCAGGCTGGTGGCCATGTTGGCCGCACCCTGGCCGAGGAAGTCGCGCGACACGTTCGGGTACTGACCGTCGGGGTTGGGCGTGCCCTGACTGACACCGGCGCCCTGCACCAGGCCGATGACGGCCACCGAGAAAGCCGGCAGCAAGAGCGACATGACCAGCGAGGGCTGAGGCATCATCAAGTCGGGCAGTGAGCGCGTAATCGCGGCGATGTCACCGACTGTCGGGACGGTGGCGAAGAGGGCGGTGGTCGACATGAACGGGAGGTTGAGCACGGCCAGCAGGACGGTCGCCGCGGCAATCGCGATGATGAAGGCGAAGCGCTGCAAGCGCTTGAAGAACAGTAGCGCCAGGATCAGCACGAGCGTCAGGCCGCCGATGATGCTGTCCTGGACACTGATCTGGCCGATGCGCAACAGAAGGTCCAGCGCCTGCGCGACCCGGTTCGTGAAGCTGCTCTTATAGCCCGTCAGGTCGCTTAACTGGCCGAGGATGATCAGCACGGCGACGCCGTTGAGAAAACCGGTCATTACCGAATTGGAAACGAAGCGGATCATGAACCCCAGCCGGAACAGGCCCGCCAGCAACTGGATCACGCCCACCAAAAACACCAGCACGACGAGCGCCGGCAGCTTCTGATCAGCGGGGAAATCTGCCAGCACCACCCCGGCGGCCACCGACAACGCACCGGTCGTCGACACATTCATGAAGACCGAACTGCTGAAGATGGTGCCGATGGGCACCGCGACCATCAGGGTGTAAATGCCGAGCAAGGGGTTGACCGTCGCCAGTAGCGCGTGCGCCATCGCCTGCGGCACGTTGACCACGGCAAAGGTCAGCGCAGCAATCAAGTCGGACGCGAGATAGCGGCGCTTCGGCTTCATTCGTTGCACTGCGGCCTGAATCTGTACCTTGCGGGTGGTCATGGTCATTGATCCTCGAATGCGCAGCCCATCAGCGGATTTCGTTTGCCGATCGACGACCAAGCCACCAGCGGGCGACACGCGTGATCGGGCCGCGCAGCAGCAGGTACGGAACAAAGGCGAGCAAGCCGGCGACGATCACCGCCTCGGCCGGATGGAAGGTGTCGAAGGCGATGAATTGATAGACCAGATCCATGCACAGGCCGAGGAGGATGACCCGCGCGGTGGCGATCAGCCCCTCGTGCAGGCGACTGCCGCGTTGCGCTGGATTGGTCAGAATGGTCCAGAAGTAGGGATCGCGCCCGCTGCGGGCGTCCCTGACTCCGTCGAGCAGCGCCGCAATGGTCGCCATGATGGGCTGCAGAATGAAACGGAAGGTCATCGGCCCGCCTGGACGCTCGAGCAGGTTTTGCCAGATGCGCTCAAAAACCGGCACCGAGAGACCGTGCATTACGATCCCGAGAACGACGAACGCGACCATCAGCACAACAACCAATCGTGCCAGAAAAATCTTCGTCTTCGATACTTTCTTTTCTATCGCCAAAGCTTCCTCATCTGCCCCGAAAATGCCCCTGTTCCTGCCCGTGCCGGATGTTACTTTTGGCGCAGTGATGCAGGCGCGGGCGCCGCTCGGTCACGGCGCGGGGAGCGCCGTCCACGAAGCGTCGGGGTCGAATTGCGTCATCGCGCCAGCGATGGCGGCAGTTCTGGACCCTAGATGCTTCTGGTAGACGATACCGTCCTGGTTGACGACGAAGGTCATCAAGCCGGTCTCGCCGTAGCGGGCCGGCCATCCGACCAGCGCGAAACCTTCGGTCATGTGCCCACCCTTGACATACTTGCGGGCGCCGCCCTGTGCCGCCTTCCCCTGCGCCTTGAGAATCCTGAAGCGGTAGCCGTGGTAGCCCTCCTTCAGGTCTTTCGTCTCCAGCAGCGGGCCCGCCGGGCTCTCCGGCTCGTCGGCAGCCGTTGGCCAGTAGAGGCCGTCCTGCTTGCCGGGTGAACTGAGTATCTTTTGCGCGAATTCGAGGACGCCGTTGCCGTTGCGGTCCTGCGCGGCGTACTCCCGCTGTGCATCGACGAAGGCATACATGGTTTGAATCGCGGCCAGTTCATTGCGTCCGATGCGGCGGATACGCATTTCTTCCTTTCCCGCCCGTGTATCGAAGATCCAGCCGCTGCCGCTACGCACCAGCGGTATCGGCAATGTCCAGCCGCTGCTCACTTCGAGACGTGCCAGCGTGTCGCTGTCGCGCAGGATGCGGTGCCCTTTTGCCCAGGCGGCGAGAAAAGCCAGGCGATCCTCGCTGGCCAGGTCATCGAGCGACATCATGCGCGCGTATTCGACGCCGAGAATCGCCCGTATTTCGCCATCGTCATTGCGCGCGAGACTATCGACCAGGGCTTCCGCCGCAATTTCCGGCGAGGCGAAAACTTTTTGCGTCCCGGCGACCGCACACGATACAGACATTGCCAGTGCGCAGATCAGCGCGGCTGTAGCCTTCAACCATCGATTGCTCATCATTGGACCTTTCATGGTCGGCCCCTCGTTATTGATTGCGCCGCTGGGCGGCGGCGCCACCGGCGGGGCGAGAAACATTGGATTGGCGCTGCGGGGCATTGTGCCGCTGGGCGGCAGCACCACCTGCCGGGGGCGTAACATTGGATTGCCGCTGCGGCGTATTGTGCCGCTGGGCAGCCTGGCTTGCGCGGCCACGGTCGATCTGTTGTTGTGCCTGCCTGCCGTCGTTGGCGCCGCGCAGCGCATTGTCGCGATTGGTTCGCGCAGCGCTTTCGTTGCGGTTCTGTGCCTGGCTACGCTCGATATTGCTGGCTCGGTCGCGCGCCTGGCTGCGGTCAATGTTGCTTGCGCGGTCCTGAACCTGGCTACGCTCAATGTTGCTGGCGCGATCCTGAACCCTGCTGCGGTCGACGTTGCCCGCCCGATCCTGAACCTGGCTGCGATCGATATTGCTGGCGCGGTCGCGGGCCTGACTGCGATCGATATTGCCGGCGCGATCCTGAACCTGACTGCGATCGATGCTGCCGGCCCGGTCCCGAACCTGGCTGCGGTCGATGTTGCCCGCCCGATCCTGAACCTGACTGCGGTCGATGTTGCCGGCGCGCTCGCCTGCCGGTGTTCTGTCGCCTCCCGGTGTGCGCTGCGGAATCTGGTTGCGGTCGATGTTGCGTAGCGCTTCGCGGTCCAGATTCTCTGCGCCGACACGATCGGACAGCGCAGCCCTGGCCTGCGCCCGCTGATCCTCGCGGCCGCGATACTCCTGGCGGCCGCCACGATCCCCGGGCTTATTCTGCAGTATTCGATCGCGCGTATTGGCGTCACGATAAGGAACACCGCGGCGGTTGCCGGGGTTGTGGTTCCAGTTCACATCCCGGTTATTGGAGTTGATGCGATTGTTGACGTTGATGTTGTTCCACTGATTGACATTGATATTGACGTTACGCCGCCGCCAATCGACACCACCCCACAGCGCGTTGGTCACGCCGATGCCGACGCCCCACCAGATGGCGGTGCTGATCGGGTTCCAGCCGAATCCCCAGCGCACCGGAGGCGGGAAGAAGAATGGCGGAAACAGCGGGTGCCACCACGGGCCGAAGACATGGACCGGGTTATATATCGGCACGAAAATGACCTGTGGATTGGCCGGCGCGATGGTGATGATCTGGGCCGGCGGGGGTGGCGCCGTAACGACGATGGTTTGCGGTGCCGGCGGTGCGGCTTGCACAGCAATGATCTGTTGTTCGTTGGAGCTCAGGTTGCCGGCGCCCTTGGCCTTGGCGCGCAGGAACTGTACCGAATCCATGACATTTTCAGGTTGCGCCAGGAAAGCGTCGCCGAGATCCTGAACCCATTCGGGCTTTTCGCCGAGCATGGCCAGCACTTGCGGGAAGGCGACCAGCGACTGCACGCTGGGATCCCACGGCTTGTACTGCACCGCTTTCACAGCTTCGTCACCCTTCAGGCTGCGGTTGGGGAACGCCCACTCGGCTGCTTCCGCAACATCTTTCGGATAGGTGGATGCCATCAGCACCTGCGACAGGAGTGCGTCGGGAAAGAGCGCGATCGGCGCCAGCATCTGGTCGAGTTGTTCGGCATTGAATTTGGGAGGGTCTGCGGCACGTGCCTGGGCCGCAAACAGCAGGAGCACGGCAGCAAATAGCAGGGCGGCGACACGCAGGATCGAATGCATTACTTGAGCTCCTTTTCGACGATACGGGGGGGGTAAGACCCGACGACTTGCGCATTTCGAGAGGTAATACGGGCCAGATCAACCTTCACTACACAGGGCCGCGAATCAAGGTACAACATTGCATGAGAAACATCGGCCGATTTTCTTGGATGCATTTTGTAGCGAATAGTTCTGCTTCTTATAAAAATAATTAAATTCTTCAAGTGCATGATTATAAATAACTGTTTGAAATTAGAATTGCGTATTGCATGATCGGTTTACCTTGGGTAGTATCGGATCGGTGACCGTCATGATGTCGGCCTGAAGCTGCCCGTCATGCCGGAGTTGGCCTTCTGTCTCCCCCGCGTTCGCCTCGGCAAGCAAACTGTCGGCTGCGCAGGACGAGTTCAGTGGGAGCTTCCATCGACCCGTCAAACCAGCATGGATGACCTTGACAATGAATAAGCACATCGCCCTGCAGATTCGGATGCCGCGGATGAAACTGACTGTTCTCTGTGTTGCCGTGCTGCTTCTGATGCTCGCGGCCTTGCCGCAGGTCGAGGCCGCCGAGGTCTTGAACGGGGTGAAAGCGCGTGGGCAACTGCGCTGCGGGGTGAGCGAGGACATTCCCGGCTTCTCCGAGCGCGATGCCAATGGACGCTGGCGCGGACTGGAGGTCGACTTCTGCCGTGCAGTGGCAGCGGCGGTGCTGAACGACCCGGAAAAAGTGGAGTTCGTGCCGCTGCAAACCACCACACGGTTTCCCGCGCTGCAGACGCGCAGGATCGACCTGTTGCTGGCCAACGCCACCTGGACCCTTACCCGCGAGGCTGTATTGAAGGTTCGCTTTCCCGGCATCCTCTTTTACGATGGACAGGGCTTCATGGTCGCGGCCGCGGCCAGGATTGCAACGCTCGCCGACCTCGACGGTGCGACCATCTGCGTCGAGAGGGGAACGACGCACCAGCGTAACCTGGAGGACTATTTCAAGGCGAACGGCAGGTCGGTAAAGCCTCTGCTCATGGCCTCGGTCCAGCAGGCGGCGACAGCTCTGTTCGCCGGCCAATGCCAAGCCTATACCTCGGACTCTGGCGCACTGGCGGCCATGCGTCTGCGAGCGCCGGGTGATCCAGGGTCCTTCGTGATCCTGCCCGAACGCATCTCCAGGGAACCGCTCAGCCCGGTCGTCTGGGGTAACGATCCGGAGTGGGCGACGGTGATTCGTTGGGTTCTGAACATCCTGATCCTGGGGGAGGAATACGGCGTCACCCGTGACCGGCTCGATGCGGAGATCGAGGAGAACAGGAACCCCCTGCTGCGGCGGAACCCCTACGAGGGCGAGATGATCGCGCGGTCGATGGGGATCGAGCCTCAGTGGGGGATCCGGGCCCTGCGGGCGGTCGGCAACTACGGCGAGGTCTTCGAGCGCAACGTCGGGCGCAACAGCCCGCTCAAGATCGAGCGCGGTCTTAACCGGCTGTGGATGCACGGCGGACTCCACTATTCTCCACCGATCGACTGAGAGACTGTGAAAAATTCATTTCAGCCAAATCACCCAGCTCGTCACCCCGGCGAAGGCCGGGGTCTAGTTCGTCTATCTGATTGTTTTCATAGATATCAGAGGTGCGCACTGGATTCCGGCCTGCGCCGGAATGACGGTCTTGGATGCCGGTGCCAATTAATTCACAGCCTCTGAGTGATGCCCCGATGACAGACTTCCAGATCAACCTCACCATCGCTGTCTTTGCCGCGGTCATCCTCTGCATCGCCTTCGATCTTGTGGACATGGTGGTCGCCGCACTGCTCGGGGTGAGCACCCTGATCGCGTTCGGGGTTCTCGAAGGTAGCGATCTGATGCCGATCGTGCACACCGCCGGTGGCCCGCTCGCGTTGCTCTTCGGTGGCATGGTGGTGGCGCGGGTGATCGGCAAGACAGGAATTTTCGAGCGGATCGGCGATATGTTCCTGCGCGCCACCGGCGGTAGCGGCAAGCGGCTGCTGCTGCTGATTGTCGCGCTGGTCGCGCCCATGTGCGCCGTCCTGCCGAACGCCACCGCGGTCATCCTGGTGGCGCCGGTCATCGTCAACGTTTGCCGGGCGCTCAAGGTCGACATCGTCGGGCCCCTGATCATCACGGCCATCGTCAGTAACGCCGCGGGGATGCTCACCCTGGTGGGCGACCCCGCCACCTTTCTGGTCGGCAGTGCGATCGGGCTGTCCTTCCTCGACTATTTGCGGATGGTCAGCCTGGGTGGCGTGCTGGCCGTGCTCGCGGTGGTGCCGTTGCTGCCGTTGCTGTTGCCCAAGGTCTGGGCGGCGCGGGTGACCCTGCCGGAGGAGCGCCCACCCGTTCCCATCGAGCGCCCCGGTTTCCTGGTCCTGTCGCTGCTCGTGCTGTTGCTCATGGTGACCCTGTTCATTGTCGGGGAGTCCCTGCCAACGCGCATCGTCCCGCCTCAGGTCGCCATCATCGGCGCGGCCCTGGCGCTGCTCCTGATCTATGGTGCTCGCATCGAACCGGTCGGCGAGGTGATCCGCGATGTCGACTGGAAGACGATCCTGTTTCTCGGCGCCATCTTCACGCTGGTCCAGGCCTTCATCAAGACCGAGTTGCTGCAAGGCTTGTCGATCCAGGTCTACCAGTGGTTCGGTGCCGACCTGATGCCTGTGGCTTTCGTCTTGCTGGCCGGCATCGGGGTCCTGTCGAGCCTGCTGGCCAACATCCCGGTGGTCGCCGCCGCACTGGTCATGGTCACCGGCTACCTGGTGGTGGCCGGTGCCGCTCCGGAGGTCGCGCTTGCTCCCGGTTTTGTCAATTGGCCGACGGCCACGCTGCCGGTATTCGTCGCGATGATGTTCGGTGGCACCCTCGGTGGCAACGCGACGCTGATCGGCGCCTCGGCCAATGTCGTCGCCGTCGGCATCTGCGCCGCGCATGGCAGTCGCGTGAGCTTCATGCAGTTCCTGCGGATCGGGTTGCCCATCGCGGCGCTGCAGTTGACGGTCGGAGCGCTTTATGTCCGGGCGCTGGCCGCAATTCTTGATTAGTTCCGCAGCCCGGATATCACCTGGCGGGAATGTGCCCGAACTTACGCCTGCGCCTCGGTGAGCGGGAGCTAAAAAGGTCAGCTTCGCATTCTTTCTTTTGAGAAATGCTGTGCGATGCTGACCCATTTATCGGGCAACGGCGGTCGTGCCTGGGTCCATCCACATCTGGGAATGTACTGATGGCTTCAGTTGGGCAGTGCGCCTGGCTGAAGCTGCCGCCCCCGAGGCGGGCTGGAAGGCAATAGCTATGCTCTTCTTCGAGGTGATGCCTGTGGGGGCCAATGTCTACGCGGCGTTCCGGGCATCATCTTCGTAGATCGCCTGTTCATGAGCATCTCAGAAGATAATCTGATTCAGAACGCCGCACACCAAGACGCTGGCTGGTAGTCAGTCATGTTAAACCCTAAAACCTCAGTTTAACCACGGCGAACACGGCGGGCACGGCGAAAAGCCTCAGGTTTTCAGGATTTCATGGCTTACCCAAAGGGTGAATCATGAAAACATTGCAAGCTCTTGTTTTTCCGTTGTCCCTCTTCAGGGAGGCTTCGCGCTGTTCGCCGTGTTCGCTGTGGTCAACTGCCTTTTGTAGGTTAAAACAGATAGACACAAAGCCCCGTCATCCCGGGCTCTCCACTTCCTACGGTCGCTTTCGCCGGAATGACTGTAATGACTGCCGACTAGCCGAACCGACCGAGGTAAGCGTATTGGTCAAAATGCCCTCCCTCTGTAAGGCTCGCTATTCGATTCGTCGAATCAGGCTACCGTGATAGTATTGCCCGGCCAGCGAACGGCGATTTCTTGCCAATATATGTAGCACAGCGCTGGTAAGCAGCAAGCCAAAACCGAGGAAGCGATGCTAGTCAGTCACGAACGCGAAAAGATGATTAACGCCATCATTTACTTCGCCAATCACACCCGCCATCTTGGCAAAATCAAGCTGTTCAAGCTGCTTTACCTGCTTGATTTCGAGCATTTCCGCCTGACAGGCCGCAGTGTGACCGGGCTTGACTATCGCGCATGGAAATTCGGGCCGGTACCCGTAGCACTTGAACAGGAATGGGAAGACCCCGAGCCGGACATGGTCGCCGCCATCCGCATCGAGCCGGAAAAGGTCATCGACTATGTGCGCGAAACCGTTGCCGCGCAGGCCGAGTTTGACGACAGCCATTTCACCAGGCGCGAACTACGCATCATGGGCACCCTGGCCGAACAATATCGCGACGAGCTTTCACACCGCATGATTGACGTCACCCATGCCGAGAACGGGGCGTGGGCGCGTATCTGGAACGACGGGCGTGGTTTCGACCAGCCCATTGACTACGCCCTGTCTCTGGCCGAAAACGACCCGAACCGTGCCGCCATCCTTCAATTTGCCCACGAACATCAGGCGCTAATCCAGACCCAGCGGAACTAAGCACATGCCTGCAACGCAGTTGGCCACGCCGGGGCAGATTTTCAGGCACCCCCGCTACTATCACGACGCAACAGGCTGGCATACCAAATACCTGTTGGTACTCGCCTCCGATAGCGACAACGTGGTGTATCGCCTGCTCACCAGCCGTGCCCACGCTCGACCAGAGACCCCGCCGTGCTATCACGGCGACCCCTACCCCGGCTTTTATCTTGGCCTGCTTGGCGGCTCACTGAGCGCCAAAAGCTGGCTGGACTTGCGTCGGCAGGACGACTACGACTATCGGCAGTTTGCAGCCGACCTTGCCGGTGGTTTGTTAACCCCGGAAACCAGCTTGCCACACCCGCAGCTTTGTGCCGCACTTGACTGCACCGCCAATGCCGACGACACCAGCCGTCAGCAAACCCGCCAGATGCGCGACCAGCGCGCGCAGACGGGCTGCGACTAGCGAGCAGACGATGATAGAAAACAGACAACAACTTGCCGCCGCGCTCATACCGTATTTGCGCGAATTCTTGGAACGTGGAACAACAGGGGACAGACCACGGTTTCCTGTTTTTCTGCACTGAGAACCAGAAACCGTGGTCTGTCCCCTGTTTCCCTTGCTCCCGGACGTCGCGTTGGATTTCCTATCCTTTGTTTCGTATCAAGTGGTGTGGCAGACTGACATTGTTAACTTAAAGGAATGAACGGATGATTGCCGCTGACTATGCACAAGATGCCCGTGCGGTTGTTTACGCGGGAGATTGTTTGGCTCTGATGAAGGATGTTCCTGTCGAGTCAATTCAACTGGTAGTGACTTCTCCTCCCTACAATATTGGCAAGCCCTACGAAAAAAAACTGAGCCTGAAGGATTATGTGGCACAGCAGTCAGAAATTATTGAGTCTTGTGTCAAGGTATTGGCACCTTCAGGCAGCATTTGCTGGCAAGTCGGGAATTTTGTGGATAAGGGGCAAATCATTCCGCTTGACATTGTGTTGTACCCGATTTTTCAACAATTGGGGCTTCAACTGCGCAACCGAATTGTTTGGCATTTTGAGCATGGACTTCATTGCTCAAATCGCTTTTCAGGTCGGTATGAAACAGTGTTGTGGTTTACCAAGACCCAGGACTACAAGTTCAATCTTGACCCGGTGCGTGTTCCTCAAAAGTACCCGGGTAAGCGCCACTTTAAAGGGCCAAAATCCGGTGAGTTGTCTGGAAACCCTTTGGGCAAGAATCCGGGGGACGTTTGGATTATTCCAAACGTCAAAAGCAACCATGTCGAAAAAACGGCACATCCGTGCCAGTTTCCTGTTGAATTGGTGGAGCGGTTTGTCTTGGCGTTAACCGATGAGGATGACTGGGTGTTTGATCCTTTTCTGGGGTCAGGAACTTCAGTCATTGCGGCGCTTAGGCAAGGTCGGCGAGGCATGGGGGCTGAACTGGCAGCCGATTACGTAAAAATATCCCAGGACAGGGTGCACGAGCAATTAGCCGGTCGGCTGGTCACACGACCGATGCATAAGCCGGTTTTCGATCCGGAATTAGCAGGGCGATCTCTCAGCACTAATCACTGGAAAACGCCAGAGGTAGTATCTCAGCAGCTCAAACTCGTTCAGGAACGTGCACTTTACGATACGGTAATTCATGAAGATCGCTGAGACCTATTCCCACCTCAATGGTTTGGAATTTTTGATGGTGCATCGGCCAAAGCTTTGGACTGAAATCAAGCGTGTAATCGCTTCTGTTGATGCCAAAGCATGCCGCACCAAAGTATCCAAGGAAAAACGAACCTTGGATAAATTGTTGTACAGCCCTATTGATATGAATGCCGCTTTCAAACAATCCTTAAATGGGGTTGGTTGGGCAGAAAGTCGGGTGAGTTATTGGGTGACGCGCAACGAAAAATTGATTCGCAAGACACTTACAATGAGCGCTGCAGAACAAAAGAAGGAAATTCTTGATGCTGGTGAATTACCTATTGCGAGCTACAACCAGACTGATTTTGTCAAAGATCGGGTAGCGATTGAAGTGCAGTTTGGCAAATATTCCTTTGTGGCCTATGACCTGTTTGTGAAACACTTGGCGTTTTATGTCCGAGACGAAATCGATGTTGGTATTGAAATCTTGCCTATGAAAACCCTACAGGCTCAAATGAGTTCAGGCGTTGCCTACTACGAGGGCGAGTTTTACAACGTGATCCGCAATGGACGTGGAGTACCATCAGTGCCGCTAGTTCTGGTCGGTATTGATGTTTGAGTGCAATTAGTTGGTCTGTCCCCCTGTTTCTGGTGCGCAGTACCTATTGCTACACAGCTACAAGGTCGCTAGCTCGACTCTATTCAAGGTACGCACGTTGGGACCGAGGGTGCTCTCCAAAAAATCGATGCTGGATTTGGGGTATCCGAGTAAGCATCCAAAAGACTTCTATCTGGTTTTCGATGTTGATGAGGCTAAGGGTTTTGAGGGTTACGAGTGGGATTACCACAAGCTGCCTGACCGGCTGAAAAACCGCCAATCCGCCGAACCGCAAACCGTTACTCTCTATCTGCTGATGTCGGTAGCGAGACGGAATTTTCTGGCGTTGTAATTGTGAGATAGCTTGGAAGTTGCGCAGAATGGCGTTCTGCATTTAGTCTTTGTAGATAGCCTGTTAATGGGCTTCCCGGACGTGCTCACCTCACCGGGTTCGGCGAAATGAGCGAACGGCCACGGTTGCCACGACCACCCAGAATCCAAGCCTGAGAACCAGCGCGCCTACCGTGCGCATCTCGTAAACACTGCCTCCCATAACGTGAAAAGCGAAGGCGCCGGCAACGAAACCCGTTGCGACGGCCAGTGCGCCGCCGTCCATGGCGACCATGCGCGATTCAGCCAGAGTCCGACGCCGGTATCAAGCTAAAAGGGTCAGCTTCGCATTCTTTCTTTTGAGAAATGCTGTGCGATGCTGACTCCATTTATCTGGGATTGCTCATTCCCGACAGCATCAAGCCCATGCCGAACAGTATCCCCGTAGCCAGTGCCGAGAGATTCACTTTCATGCCGGCAGCCATGAAGACAAAAACGGTCGCCAGCGAACGTGGCGCCAGACAGGCAACAGGCATTGCTTGGGGTGCTATTCGGCGGGCCTTTCTGCAAATCGCGACACATGCCGGCCCAATCTTGGCGATTACCCGTCGCACCCGGTGTCAACCAAACTCCCCGACAGCCCATTGGGATTTCCTGTCCTTGCCATGCGGCAGTTTGGCTTCGCAACTTTTCGTCGCACCCGGTGTCATCCATACTTCCCGACAGCCCATTTGGATTTCCTGTTTTTGCCATGCGGCAGTTTGGCTTCGCAATTTTTCAACGACCACGCTTCCAGGGAGAAACCATCCATGTTGATCGCACAACGCTGTGCAATTCAGTTCGTCACAATCCTCTTGTTCGCGACCGCCGCGTTGGCGCCGGCGCGAGCCACCGAGCCCGCGCAGGACGAGGCGCTCGCCTACTCCATCGGGGTTCAGACCTACATCAACGGCTTTCCGATGATGGATCTCTACCGGACGCTTTGGGAAACGTCGTTCGACCCCAAACGCGGCCACGACCGGACGCTGAATGAGTTCTTCGCATTCGATCGTCTCATCACGAGCAAGGATGATTGGGTCATCACCCCGAACAACGACACGATCTATTTGCGCGCCTTCCTCGACCTGCGCAAGGAGCCGATCATTCTCGTGATCCCGCCAATGGGTGATCGGCAGTACTGGGTGCCGGTGAGCGACATGTGGCACGACTTCGACGCCAGCTTGTCGTGGGACACCGTCGGCGCGCGCGGCGGCGCCTTCGCCTTGTGCGCGCCCGGCTGGCAGGGCGTGCTGCCCGGGGGTGTGAAGCGGGTCGACATGGGCACGCCGATCATCTGGACGCTGCCCCGCATCGCCGTGAACGGCGACCCGGACCTGCCGGCAGCGGTCGCGTTGCAGAAGCAGTTCCGGCTCGTCCCGCTGAGCCAGTGGGGCGCAGCCTCGGTCGCCCGGCCCAGGCCCGATGCAGCCGAATTCCCGCGCTTCACCCGAGCCGAGCTGACCGATGCGAAGGCGTACTTCACGACCCTGAACACGCTGCTCCGGCTCTCGCCGCGCCTCGGAAACCCATCGGACGACGCCTTGGCGGGCTGGCTGCGCGAGCTTGGGATGCATCCCTTCACCGGGTTCGACTGGAACAAACTTTCACCGCAGGCACGACGCGGCCTCGAACGAGCGGCGGCGGACGCGCACCGGATCATTGCGGAGCGCATGCCGCGCCTCGTGCCGATCGTCAACAACTGGCAACTCGCCCGTCTCGACAAGCGGATCAGCGGCGATCCCGTGTTCGCGGCTGGCGCTGCGATGCTCGGGCTGCTCTGGAATCCGAAGGAGATTAGCACCTACGACGTCGCCTTCTTCGATGGCGCCGGCGCGCCGCTCGACGGCAACAACCGCTACGTCCTCCGCTTCTCGCCGCCGCCGCCGGTCGATGGCTTCTGGTCGGTCACGATGTACTCGGCCGAGAACCAGCTCTTCGTTCCCAATCCTCTCGACCGCTACTCGTTCGGTGACCGCACGAAGGGAATCGTGTACGAGAAGGACGGCGCGCTCGAGGTCATCCTCCAGCACGCGGAACCGACCGATCCGAAAGAGCGGGCGAACTGGCTGCCCGCGCCCAAGGGGCGCTTCTACCTCGTGACGCGGCACTACTCACCGCGTCCGCCGATCCTCACCGGCGACTGGCTGCCGCCGCCGATCACGAAGCGCTGAGCCCGGCCGCTGTGATCCGAGCCGATAGCCATCGACCACCGAACGAACGAATGCTCAACTTGGAAGGACCTCGACCATGACTGTACGGAACCCTCTCGTCATTGCCTGTGTCTGCGCGCTTGCCGCGTGGATTCCCGTCGCCAACGCCCAGTTGCAGGGCCGTCAGGAAACCCGCTCCGGTGTCCTCGAGTTCGAAGCCAACGGCTATCCGACCGACGCGACTGTCAAGCGCGTTAGCGAGGAGGTCGACTACCAGCGCGCCGTGCAGGCCTACATCCACTTCGTGCCGTCCGTGGCTATGATTCAGTGGCGCAACGCGCACTTCGGCGCCCTCGGTGGCAAGGCGGGCGACCTGATCGTGTACCGGACCACGGAACAGAAGCTGCCAATCATCACCGCGAACGACACGACGACCTATGTCATCACCTTCGCAGAGTTGAGCGACACCGGCGGTCTGCTGATGTACGAGGTGCCGCCCGGGCCGACCGGCGGCGGGGTCATCGACGTCTGGCAGCGGCCGGTCTCGGATACCGGCATGGTCGGCCCGGACCGCGGCAAGGGCGGCAAGTTCCTGATCGTGCTGGAGGGCACCAAGGTCCCGGCGAATCACGGCGCAGACTTCGTGATCACCTCCAAGACCAACACGGTCATGATCGGCACCCGCATCCTGACCCCGGATCCGAAGGAAGGTCAGCGCATTCTCAACGCCCACAAGATCAACGGCCTCGGCAAGAAGTCGATGATCCGCGTCTTCGAGGCGCCGAACCGGAACTGGGAGGGCCACCAGCCGCGCGGTCTTGAGTACTGGAAGGTGGTGCACCAGGCGATCCAGCTCAATCCGGTGGAAGAGCGCGACATGGCCGTCTTGCAAGGGCTCAAGAACCTGGGCATCGAAAAGGGCAAGCCATTCAACCCCACCGACGCGCAGAAGAAGCTCCTGGAGCAAGCGGCTCTCGTCGGAGAAACCTGGGCGATGGGCAACAGCTTCCTGAAACGCGATCCCGTCAAGCACTGGACGGACGATCCGAAGTCCCAGTGGCAGTACATCCTGTTCATGCAGAGCCCGCTCGACCAGATGGCCAAGAGCCACATGGAGATCGATGCGCGGACCGCCTACACCTACGAGGCCATCACGGTCACCGAGGCCAGTACGATGAAACTCGTCGACGCCGGCATCCAGTATCTCGCGTCCTACAAGGACGACGCCGGCCGCTGGCTGGACGGCGGCAAGGCCTACGAACTGGTCGTGCCCAAGGACGTGCCGATGCTGAACTTCTGGTCGGTCGTGCTCTACGACAACGACACGCGCTGCATGATCGTGAATCCGCAGGGCAAGACGGAGGTCAACAGCCGCCAGCCGCTCGTCAAGAACGGCGACGGTTCCGTGCGCCTCGTGTTCTCCCCGAAGAAGCCCGACGGCGTCCCCGAGGCCAACTGGATCCAGACCAACCCGAAGAAGGGCTTCTTCGCCTACTTCCGCTGGTACTCGCCCACCAAGGCGTTCTTCGACCGCTCTTGGAAGATGGGGAACATCGCGGAAGTGAAGTAGAAAGTTTCGCTGCCGCAAGGGTTCGATTGATGGCCAAAGATTTTCAGTGGATGGAAGACATCAACTTCAACGCCAACCCGTCCATCCACGAAATCTCGGACCCGGCGCGGCGCGTCGTGCTGCTGGGCGGCGTTGGCTCGCTGACGGTCGCGCGCTCGCACCATGGCTTACCGGCTGCGTCACAGCCGGCGCCCCGGCCAACGCGCGGCCCGAGGCGCATGGCGACGTCCGCGGCGACATCTTCGCTTGCCCGGACGGAGCGCACGGCGTGCTGTGGATACAGACCGATATGGCATCCAATGAGATGCACAGGGGCGAGATGCAGGGCTTCGGCAACAACCAGATGCTGGCCTGCGATCCCGCCACCGGCGAGGTGCGGCGCTTCCTGACCGGCCCGGTCGGCTGCGAGATCACCGGCATCGGACTGACCCCGGACGGGCGCACGATGTTCGTCAACATCCAGCGAGCTAAAAGGGTCAGCTTCGCATTCTTTCTTTTGAGAAATGCTGTGCGATGCTGACCCCATTTATCGCCATTTATCGGGACCCATGTGGCCTCGTACTGTTACCCGGGAATTACTGCAGTTCCCTGTTGCCGTCCTATCCTTCGGACGTCGCGTTGGATTTCCTATCCTTAAGCTCAAACGCCTAGCCAACCCCTGCCAGCGCAAACATTCTTTCCAGGTAGCAGCGTTCTTCTGGCACCGGGCGCGAATTTCCCAACTCATCGCGACGAGCCCAATCGAGGCGTAGCACATTGCAGCGCTGCATATCTTCGATGATGGCCAGCTCCGTCGTGTCAGCCACCGTGCCCTTCAGCTTTCCCAGGGGAGAACTGTCGCGCAGCAGGATGAATGAATGCACCGACACCTCGCGGCGCGGTGTGATGGCTTCCGAAAGCTGGCGAGCCAACTCCTGCAGCTGGCCGCTATGGGCCAGCTTCACCTTGGCGTTACTACCCGACGAGAGCGAATTCAGGTCGAGAATGCCGGACTGGCCCTTCGGATCAATCAGCAACATCGTCGTCGTCTTATTCTTGCCGACCACCCACAGCACGAAATCCGGAAAATAAGCCCGCGCCTCGGTGTCCAGGTACACACCCACCGAGCGCAGGCTTTCGACGTTACGCATCAGATAGAAAGAATACCTGGCCGCCCGGCTATGGCGCGCAGGGTCTTTCAGATAGTTGTGCAAGTCATCGACGAATTTTCTCTCACCGAGGTTCAGCGCGTCCGGGCTGATCGATAGATCGGTGAAATTCAAGCCCGACTGGCCAGCATCCTTATCATCCTTGAACAACAGCGGCTTGTAGATATGCGGCTGGTAAGGATGGCACGGCTCTTCAAGGCGCAACTCAAGCTGCGTAAGCGGCATCGGGCTGGGGTAACGAAGGTCAAAGGCCGTCATCTCCGGCTCCGACCTGAAGCCCAGCTTGACCGTATATTCCGCAATGAAATCGCCGGGCACGCCGGCAATACCCGGCGCGCTTTTCACCGCCTGCACCAGCGGCTCGCCAAACCGGTAGCGCCGTTTGTTGATGTCGTAAATCAGCTTGTGATGCAGTTGCGCCACGGCGTCGGCCACGGCCTTGTTGGCCAGGTTTTCCCGTACGGCCAGCGAGGTTTGGCCGAAGGGATGGTGATAAAGCAGCCCGCCAATCACACTCAGCAAATCCAGCGCCGTCGCCAGACGTTGATTGGCACCGCCTTCCCACAACAATTGCAGGTTACGCTGAGCCAGAGCGCGGGTCAGCGTCTCAGCCAGCGTGACCGAGGGGCCAAAGCTCGCGGCAGAAGAAACAACCGCCCCGGCCCCGCTCTTGGCGGCCAGCCAGTTGTACAAATCCTGTCGCAAGTCATGTTCCGGGCTATCGGCATCGCGCCGGTAATCGAGTTGTACGCCGCTCCAGGCCAGCGCTTCATTCGCTTCCTCACCCCAGCGCCACTGCCCGTCGGCCTGGCGCGTTACCACCAGGCGCGGCTCATCGCTATCGCGCCCGACCTTGAACACCGGCAGCTTGCCCTGGTAAGCAGAAAAGTCTTCCGTCCCCTTGCCCGGCCCCATAGCCACTGGCCGTGTCGTCACCGGCACGGTACGTTCGAGCACGAATTGCGGGATTTCGCCCTTCATCGCCTCTAAAAAGCGCGTCAGGTAGGTCGCCTTCAGGCTGTAGATATTCAGCGTTTCCAGTCGGCGCAGGCGGTTGGCCGGCGTATCTTCGGCAACTAGTGCCGCATAGTCGGCGTGGTGCTCGCGCGCCTGGCGCTTGCCGTCGCCCTTCAAACCTTTGAGCCGTACCCCGCGCCCGAAAATCTGGATGATCTTGTTGCCCTTGCCGCTGCCCAGATTGATCAGGCCGATGACCGACAAGCGGTAACAGTTCCACCCCTCGGCAAACTTGCGGCTACCAATCAGCACATTGATCGGCGAACCGGGCCGGTCGATTTCCGCGAAGTGGCAGGCCCGCTCGACGATGGGCCGCTTGCGCAGTTGCACCAGCGGCTGGCCGTGGGCATCCTTCAAATCGGCGTGGCCGTCGCTATCGTTATAAAACTTGTCGCCGTTGCCCACATTAACGATGCCCCAGTAACCGCCATCGCCCCACGACAACCAGATCTCATCGGCCACCGCCGGGCAGCGGGTCAGGGTCAGCAGGCCGCTGGTGTGGGCATTGAACACCGGAGCAAAGCGCTCGCGCTCGCTGGCCGGCAATTTGGCCAGATAGGCCAGCAGCTTGCGGATGTCGGACACCTCATCGCCGGTGCCGCTCCCTTCCTTCTTGCTGTCCTCCACCGTATTGCCCATGAAGGCAATCAGCGGCTTGTCGGCAAACTGCGCCGCAAACGGCAGGCCGGCAGCCGCCGTGGTGCGCAGTTCGTGATGCAGCGTTAGCTTTTCGGCCAGCGTGGCGAAGGCTTGTGCGAAGTTCTCCCAGGCCTCGGCAGTCGCCGCCACCTGATCGGCACCGATTGTCTGAATGCTGTAATCCTTGCCGTAGCTGTCCTTGTAAAAACGGTAATAGTTGTAATCAAAGACAATCTGCTCTTCGTAATCGCGCACATACTGCTCGGCCACGCCGTGATACGTCGCCGAATACTCGAACAGAAAAGCGTTCGGATAATCCGCAAGATCATGCCGCAGCTTCTTGAAAGCACCGGCCGTTGCGCCCCCCGAAGCCAGGCCGATATGGCCTTCATCGACCAGCACCAGGCGGAACACCCGCGTCGAAGGGGGCATGCGGAAAAAGCCGCGCTCCGCATTCAACAGGCTGCCGGTCGACTCCACGGTAAGCTTGATGCGGTTGGCGCACAGCCGGTTGAGCGCATCGACCAGCGGGATCACCTCGCGCCGATGTTGCTCGATCAGGTTCACCCCCGGCGTAGTGAGGACGATCTGCAATTCGTCGAAAGCGCGCAGCCCGGCCGAAAATTCACCGCCGCCCAGATGCGCGATGTATTGCAGGATATTCAGATGCATCAGCAAGGTTTTACCGCTGCCGGTTGCCATCCAGTAGGCCAGCATGTTGCGGTCCTTGTGTGCCGCCTCGCCCGCCCGACGACCGCGCAAAACCGCCTCGGCAAAATACAGCGCCAGCACCTGGTAATAGCGCAGTCGAACCGGCTTGGTCAGGCGCGCGTATTCGCGTAAATAGTCCGCGATGGCATTTCGCCCCCACGCTGCCAGCCCGCTCTCCGCCTCCGGCGCCAGGCGCTCGACCCCTTGCTGGTAAGCCGGATTGAAGCTCTCCGCCGCCGTCGCCAGCGAGCCCAGCAGCTCGGCTTTCAATCGTTTGTAAAGCTTCAGTTCCATCGTCCGCCTATTAAATTTCAGTAACTACTCAGGCACCCATCAAAAAACTCGTCATTCCCGCGCAGGCGGGAATCCAGAAGGCCATCTCCGAACCTCTGCCGCATGGATTCCCGCCTGCGCGGGAATGACGGGAGGGGTGCTGAGTAGTTACAAATTTCGCACCCAAAGCCCGCAACCCATATTGGCTGAAAACCGCATGAACCGGCGATCTACAAGCCATGCACCTGAAGAGTGACGTATTCATTGGCTGTCCGGCCTACCTGCTTGCAGATCGCCTATTCGAGCGCCCTCCAGAGGATCGCCCCTCTTCAAACGCATCGCCTAAACCCACTCCGCGCCCCGGTCAAAATCCTGGGCGTTGATGATGGAGCACGGCAAACCCGGCAAAGCCGCCTCGACAAGTTTCAGATTGGCCCAATAGTTCACCTCCAGCCGACGCAGGCGCGAGGTCGACTTGCCATCCTCATCGCTATCGACATAACGCTCGGCAATCGCTTTTAACGCCGCGCTGTCATCCTCCGGTTCGCAGATGTCGCGCAGCACCACCAGCGTGCCGCACTCGGTTTCCAGGCACTCATAGCGGCGACCGTCCTCGGAGAACACCCGGCGCGAACGCTGCCAGTAACCGTGCAGATAAGCCCAGCTTTCCAGCAGGTCGATGGGCTGCTTCTCACGCGCCCGGCCAACACCAATGCGGTTATCAAACGGGCGCTTGAGGTTCAGCGTGAGCTGGATGCGGTTCTGTTCAGGGCGGAACAGATAGCTTACTGGAATGCCCTCGGGCAGGGTGGTTTCGTTCCAGGCCGTGTCGAGGTTGGCGATCACGTCTTCGTACTGTTCGAGGCGCTGGACTTTGACTATGCCAATCATACCTTTTTCGTTACTCTGTATTGGGCTTCCAGCCTTCCAGTTAACCGTAAACATCAGTCGTTCGATACGTGCTCTTGCAATTTTAATTACCTCACCCGAATCGCAAATAACCCATTTCCGTCGAGGACTTTCATTGGCAGAATTAAGGCGCATGACTGCGCAGGCAGTTGTAGCAGTTCCTCCAAAGTAATCAAGAATCGTGTCCCCAGGAAGAGTGCTTGCTTCAATGATTCTGCAGATTAGCCCAATCGGTTTTGGAGTGAGCCCTTTTACCTGTCCTACAACGTTTTTTAGGTCTCTCTTACCCTTTTTGTTTCCCTCAATGTCATTCCAAAGATTTTGTACAGTTTTTGTCAAGGGTATGTGAAATTTTAAATAGGGTTTCCAGCGAGGTATTTCTTCATCCTGCTCCTCGTCTTCGTCATCTGGCGATGTCGTGAGTTTCCACTCAATTCGTCCTTCTTGGAGTCGATTGTCGTATTCGGTTTTTCTTAAACGCCAGCGACTTTCGTACCCACCGGGGCCAGTAGGGAAAACATTTGCGCCATCGGGGTTCAGAACGCCGTAGTACATATCCGGTCGGTCCTCTCTGCGATCTTCCTCGCCCGTCATGCGCAGTAAGCGCGTCAGGTAGCGCCCTTTGCTGTCTTCTTGGTTATAAATACGCTTGTCGTCTTCAGTCAGAGGGAGACCGTATAGATGTGCTCTCTCTACTTTGCACATCAGGAGTAAAGAGTCGTAAGTATTACTTAGTCCTGTTGTACCTTGAGCCGTTGGCGTACCGGTTGTTCTTATCAATTCATGAACCGGCAATCCGGAAAAATTGTCACGAGCCACACATTTGAGAGATTGCTTCTCGTTTTCGTCGATCGACGAAAACATTACCCCTTCCGTACTTAAGAGCGCCCCGGCGACTCCCATGCCTTGAGACATCATCGACGCCCAACTCGAATGCCGGAAACTGTCCTTGTACAAAAACCCATCGCCACCGGTGTTGTAAGGCGGATCAATGTAGATGCACTGGATGCGTTCGCGGAACTTGTCCTGTAGCAGGTTCAACGCTTGCCAGTTTTCGGAGTGGATCAGCAGGCCGTCGGTCTGCTCGTCGAGCCGGTCGAAACTGCCGATGATTTCATCGATCAGTTGGCGTTCGGCGGCACTGGCGAACAGGCTGGTATCGACCACCAGCGTGGGGTGCGCGGCCACCTCCTCGGCATTGCTTGCGCTGCACTTGAACTCGCTGGCCCAGTAGGCGAGCAGGTGCGGGTTGGCGATCAGCCGGGGGTAAAAGGCGGCGTCGATCTTGCCGACGGAAATCAGCCAGTGCGTATCGACCACTTTTTTCTTCAGCGTAAACAGGTTGCGCTGGAAGGTTTCGAGCACGTCGAGAAACTCGATGATGCGCGCCGCGACGGCATTGAAACCGCGCGCGATGATCAGCGTGGCCGGATCGGTCTGGCGTGCCAGCAGGGTTTCCAGGTCGCTGAAGATGACATTCTTGATGAAGCGATCTTTCTCGCGGGTGAGAAAGCCGTACAGGTCTTTGTGGATGAAGTAGTCGGCATCCTGCCCGACATAGAAGCGGTTGAGCGCCTTGTCGATAGCGTAAACGGCCTGGGCTGCGGGGTCTTTGCGCAAGGCTTCGACGCGGCTTTCGGCATTGTTGCCGAGCGCGCGGAAAACGGGGTTTTTGGCCAGGGTTTCGAGATACTTGTCCTGGTTCAGGCGTAACTGGTTGATGCCTTTGATCTGCCCGCCTTCGGCTTTGTCGTGGTCTTTGCCGAGATCGTTGAAGATTGGTTTGTTTTCGGTGCCTTCAAACAGATACGCGGCGATGTCGGCCGGCGCGTGGGCAACGCTGGCCAAGGCGGCCTGCCACAGTTGCGGGTAAATTTCGGCTTTCGGCGTGCTGGCCCCGGCCAGCGTGAAGCGCAACACCCAGGCAAAGCTATCGTCGGCGGCGGGTTCTTGTGCAATGCCGGCCAGCCGGTAGTGCTTGATGTCACTTTCCTTGTTGTTGTTCTGGGCCGTGCTTTCGGCACCTTCTTCCCCGCCAGCCTGCAGGCGAAAGACGATTTTTTGCCCGAGCACGTCTAGCTTCACTTCGGGAAAGCTGGCGCCGGTTTTGATGTAATAGCTGTCTTTGTGCTTCCAGTGAAACAGCGTATCGCTACCGTCGTAATCGGCTTCGTAGGGCACTTTGAAGGCGCTACTGGCGCGGCTGTTGTAGCCAAAATCACCGTTCTGGTAATACAGCTCGAAAAAGTTCAGCAGGTAGTTGTAGAGCTGCGCTTCGAGGTGGCTGATCGAGAGTCTTTGCGTGGCCAGCCAGCGATCCAGACGCTGCTGGGTGGCCGCGAGCTTATCCTCTTCCTCCAGCGCCTCAACGGCTTTCTTGAGCCGGGCCTGATTTTCGGGGTCATTCGCTTCGGGCCGCAGGGCGGCCCAGGCGTTCTTGGTTTTCTGGCCCAGACCATCGAGGTAGTGGCCCAACAATTCGCCCTCATCCTCGCTTTCGGTCGAACGAATCGCCGCCAGTTCGCGCTGGACGATCTGCTTCAAATCCTGTTCGCCGGCACCATTGATGAACTGCTCGATGTAGCTGCGCTTGAGGCGCAGCACTTTGAACAGGCCGAAATCCAGATCGTTGTTGTCGTACTGGAACATTTCCCACAGGAACTGCTGGAATTGTTCAAAGGCGGTGGCTTGGGACATGGTCACTTTTCGAGATTGTCGATGGTAGGGACTGCTTGAGAACAGGGCTAAGCTAGCCTCTTTTTCCCCCGAAAGCATTGAAAAACACAACGGGGATACATTTTGACACGATAAGTATTTTCGTTGTTTCCTAACTGACCTACAGGGTCGTATAGGCCAATTGCAGAGTAAAGGAAATCGGATGTTTAAGCCGTATTTACTGAAGCGCGAACCGTCAAGGTAATGATCGCCAGGATTCTGCTCAAAGTCTTAACCAGCAAAATCACGCATCGATCAAAGTCCCGCGTGCCTTTCCCAGAACTTTGCGTGGGCCACGATGCTGCGATCTTGCAGGCGACTCAGCAGGTCAACCTGTCTTTCGCCCGGCGAAGTGAATATTTAAAACGAGAGCTCAAAGTGAGAGCTAAAAGGGTCAGCTTCGCATTCTTTCTTTTGTGAAATGCTGTGCGCTGCTGACCCCACTTATCTCTTGCCGTACGCATACAGGCAGGCGCGGTCGGAGATGGCTTGGAGTTCGGGTGATATCGAGGCAGGTACGGAACTGGCATGTTGTCATTCCGCTGCGTTGTTCAGGCTGGCGAACCCATCGCAGGCAGCACCCTGATTTACCCGTCATTCCGGTTTCGCGCCCACCATTGTTGCAGTAGCCCGCCGCAGAGCATGGCGCCGAGAAAGACCAGCACCTCTTCGTTGCCCAGCGCCAGAACGGCAAGCGCCGGCCCGGGACAATAACCAGCCAGCCCCCAGCCGACGCCAAAGAGCATGGCGCCAATGAGCAGTGGCCGGTCAATGGATTTTTTGGGCAATGCCGGAAATTCTGCTGCAAACCACGGCTTCTCCTTGCGTTGCGCAAACTGAAAGCCGATCAGCGAGACGAGGACGGCGCTACCCAGCACGCCGATCAGGTCAGGGCTCCAGACACCGGACCAGTCGAGGAAGCCCAGCACCTCGCCGGGATTGGTCATTCCCGACAGCATCAAGCCCATGCCGAACAGGATCCCTGCTGCCAGTGCCGCAAGATTCGCTTTCATGCTGGCACCCCCAGCCAGTGGCGCAACAGGCTCGCCGTAAAAATGCCTGCAGCCATGAAGACAAGAACGGCCGCCAGCGAACGCGGCGCCAGACGACCGAGTCCACAGACCCCGTGTCCACTGGTGCAGCCACTGCCTTGCCGGGTTCCCCAGCCAACCAGCAGGCCGGACACGATCAATAGCCAGAACCCCGGATGCGGGCGGCTGACGATGTTCAGCGAGGGGAACCAGTGCGCTGTCAGCCCGGCGCCGGCCACAATGCCGCCGAGAAACAGCCAGCGCCACAGCCCGCCCTCATTCAGCCCGCTGAAGAAAATGCCGCTGACGCCGGCAATTCGCCCGATGGCGAGGTAGAGCAGCACAGCCGCCGCGCCGATCATCAATCCTCCGAGTACGGTAAACAGATGGATGCCGGCGATCTGGCCGACAAGCCAGTGAGATGCGGGATCAAGTTTGCTCAGCATGGCGTTTCCTTGGCGTGACGGTTATTGCGCTGCGACACCGGTCCAGGCGAAGTCAGAACGAACCGAAGGCGGAGCCGAGGGCAATGACCACAACCAGCGCGAGCAAGGCGCCGACAATGCCGACCATCACGATGTCGAAGTAGCTTTCCTTGTGCGTTGCGCCGCAGACGGCGAGCAGGGTCACGACGGCGCCGTTGTGCGGCAGGCTGTCGAGCGAGCCGGCACCGATCACCGCCACGCGGTGCATCAGCGCCGGGTCGATGCCGTAGGTCGCTGCGAGTTGCATATAGGTTTCACCGAGTGCGCCGAGTGCGATGGTCAGTCCGCCAGACGCAGAACCGGTGAGTGCCGACAACACGTTGGTGGCCAATGCCAGCCCGACCAGCGGGCCGCCGTCGATTCCGAGAACCCAGTCGCGGACCATTTCGAAAGCGGGCAGCGAGGCGACCACGGCGCCGAAGCCGACCAGACTGGCCACGCTTATCACCGGCAGCGCCGACGCATTGAGGCCGGCGTCCACCGTTTCGCGCAGCGCCGGCAGACGGCTGCGATTGAAGACGAACAGCACGAGGATTGCCGCCGACAGCGCGACGATCACCGACCACACACCGCCGACGCTGGCCAGCGAGGTTTCGCCCCAGCGCAGTTCTGCCAGGTAACTCGTGTCAATACGCGGCAGCACCAGCAGCGACATCGTCAGGTTGACCAGCATGACGACGATCAGCGGCAACAGGGCGATGCCGATGCCCGGCAAGTGCGTGCTGTGCGCACCGTGCTCGATCTCTGCCGGGTCGAACTCACGGGCTACGGTGGCACGCTCGCGCACCAGCGGGTCGTGCGCCGCGCTCGACGCCGATGCAGCCGAACCGGAGAAACCTTCGCCGGCCCTGCGCGCAGCCGCTTCGGCGCGCGCCAGCCACCACAGCCCGAAGCCGAGCATGATGCCCGCCGCAATAAAACCCAGCCCCGGCGCGGCGAAGGGCGTGGTGCCGAAAAAGGGCATCGGAATCGCGTTCTGGATCGCCGGCGATCCCGGTAGTGCCGACATGGTGAAGGTAGTGGTGCCCAGCATTACTGCTGCCGGCAGCAGCCGGTTGGGGATTTCGGCGGCGCGGAACAGGGCCTGGCCCATCGGTGCGATGACGAACATCGCGACGAACAGGCTGACGCCGCCGTAGGTGACGAGCGCGCCGGCCAGCACCACGGCCAGTACCGAACGAGCAGGTCCGAGCTTGTCGGTCATGAAATTCGCGATGGCCGTGACCGATCCGGTGTCGTCCATCAGCTTGCCGAACAGCGCACCGAGCAGGAACAGCGGAAAAAACTGGGCGATGAAGCCTGCCGCCGAACCCATGAAAGTCTGGGTCCAGTTGGCAAGCAGCGGATCGCCCGAGAAAGCCGCGGCGATCAGCGCGGCGACAGGTGCCAGACCGAGCACGCTCCAGCCGCGAAAAGCCAGCCACACGAGCAGCCCGAGGCCGAGCAGGATGCCGAACAAGCCCATGCTTAAAGCGTCTCCAGCATGGCGTCGAGATCGAGCGAGGACTGCTTGCCGAGGTCGTTTCCGTGCGTTTCGAGGAACAGTTCTGCCGCGCGCCGCCCGTGGTCACGCAGTTCACAAAGGAAAGGCCACTCGGAAATCATCTTGGAAGTGGCGCCAAATCCTGACATCGCGTCGGTGGCGATGCGGTGGATGCGCATCTCGGCCCACAGTGCCCCTTCGCCCTTGCCTGGGTCGGCGACCTTGTGCAACAGGGCGATCATGCGCAGTTCCTTCAACAGCGGCGAGTTGAAAGACACTTCGTTGAGGCGGTCGAGGATGTCGCGCGCGGAGCGCGGGACGGTGGTGCGATTGATCGGATTGATCTGCACCAGGATGGTGTCGTGCGATTTACATTCCCGAACCAGCGGCGTGATCGTCGGGTTGCCGGAGTAACCGCCGTCCCAGTAAAACTCGCCGTCGATCTCGACCGCCTGGAACATCGTCGGCAGGCAGCCGGAGGCGAGCAGGACATCCGGTGTGATCTCGGCATTGCGGAATACATGCCCTCTCCCGCTATGCACGTTGGTGGCAGTAATGAACAGACGGATGGGTGAACTGGCCAGGGCGGCGAAGTCGACCGATTCGGTCAAAAGCTGGCGTAGCGGATTGTAGCCGGCAGGGTTGATGTCGTAGGGAGAAAAGACGCGGGCCGCGAGTTCGGCGGCAAGAAACATCGGCGAATATTCGAGCGTCCATTGGCCGCTCAGTATTTCCAGCGGGCCGCGACGGAACGGGCTGAATTTCGAAGCGTCCGATACCTTCTTCCAGAATTCCGAGAGTGCGATGCGCGCGCCTTTGGCGCCCCCTTGCGCATGGCCGCTGGCCATCACCGCCGCGTTCATGGCGCCCGCCGACGTGCCCGAGATGCCGTCAAAGGTGAGCCACGACTCTTCGAGCAGCCGGTCGAGCACGCCCCAGGTGAACGCGCCATGCGAGCCGCCGCCTTGCAGGGCGAGGTCAACCAGCACGGGTTTGCGACGCGGGCCGGGTCCGGTCGGGACAGAGGTCTTGTGCATTGAATTAGTATCAGAGCTCATTTTTTTCCTGTTTCGAAGAGTCATTCAACACGGACAGTGGGATGCAGAACACGTATTTTATCCTCCTGACGTTTTTTTTCGACCGGCGATTACAATAAATATTTTGGAATCGCAAGTGGCTGAAAAACCCCCACATCATCATTCCGGCGAATGCCGGAATCCAGATTCGTTCATCTGATTAAGATGTTAAAAGAGCAGTTTGATTAACGAACTGGATTCCGGGTCAAGCCCGGAATGACGGTGTTTTAATGGCCGCTGCACGTGGAGATTAGGGCAGCATATTGGATTGTCCGGCTTCTCTAGGCCGGAGTTCCGGCATTGACCATGCAATGGAAGGCAAGGATACTTTGGGCTGCTTTTATTTATTCTGGGTTGCCGGATTGAAATTTCTGTCTTTTCCTGAGCACGTTCCCTGTCGGCATTCGCTGCACCGGCTGCGATGACCCGCTGGCGCTGGTTAATGGTCACGATCACGGCACTCGTCGGTGTGCCGCTTGCTGTGGCGCTCGTCGCGCTCATCGCCATCGTCGCCTTGGCGGTGACCGGGGTGACGATCGACGCTTCGCGCTGGCGCGACGCGTCCGCGGAGCGGGTGTCCGCTGCACTCGGGCGTCCGGTCATCCTGGAGGGGCCTTTCGAGATGACGCTGGGACGTGAGGCGGAACTGCGCATTGGGGCGGTGCGCATCCACAACCCGTCCGCATTCACCGCGCCGGAGTTGCTTGCGCTCGCCGAGGCACGCGTCCGCATTGATCTGCTCGACGCCCTGCTTGGCGAGTTGCACCTGCGCAGCATCGAGGCCAGCGATGTTCGCCTGTGGCTTGAGCGGGCAAGCGACGGACGCAACAACTGGGCGCTGGCGCAACAGGGTGCTTCGGATCGCTCGCGGCGCACGATCGATGTAGGGCAGATTACGCTGCACAGGCTGGCCATCGACTACCACGATGCACCCTCGGCGACGCACCACTCCGTCGATGTGGACGAACTGTCGGCGAGCGGAGGCTGGAACCAGGCACTGCGCCTGGCTGTACGTGGCCGCATCGGCGAGCAGTCTCCATTTGTTCTGACGGCCGAGGGCGGGTCTCTCCGCCCGCTCCAGGAAGCCTCCGGGCCGTGGCCGTTCACGCTCGACTTCGAATTTCCCGAAGCACCTGGTATGCGACTGCATGCCAGCGGCGCACTCGACGCGAGCAAGGGCGAAGCACGCTTCGATTTCGGCACCGGCGCCGGTGCCGTGGCGCTCGCGCCGGTTGATACTCTCGCTGAATTGCGCGACACGGCTGCGACGAATGAGCTAGCCGGGCAACTCACACTCGCCTTTGGCGGCGCCCGGCCGCGCGTCAGCGGCGCGCTCGGCGTCGGCACCCTCGACCTGCGCCCGTTCTTTGCCAGCCGTCAGGGTGCAGCCGACAAAACTCTTGATTACGCAGCGCTGCAGCAGCAGATGCTGCCGCTACGCGATCTTGTGCCGCTCGACGTCGATGTCAATTTGAGCATCGGCCGCTGGCTCGGATTACCCGTCGACATTCGCGACGCAAAGTTCGCTTTGCGCGCCGACGCCAGCGGCGTGCGGGTGCCGATCAACGCGACGCTGGCCAGCATCCCGTTCTCAGGTCGCCTCGACCTCGACACGGCGGCGAAGACGCCAACGCCGACACTGGCGCTCAGTTTTGCAGCGCAGGACGTCGCGCTCGGTAACCATGCGCGGGAGCAGAAGGACGCTACCGGGATCGATGGCAGACTCGGGCACCTCGACCTGCGCCTGAGAGCGCCGAGTTGGTAATGCCTGACATTCGCCAAGGTGGAAGTGCCTATT
>NZ_JBMOJE010000054.1:0-32289 GCF_049316945.1 Propionivibrio sp.
CACTGGCACTTTCAAGTTGCCGAATTCATGGTAGTTTCACGGCGCCGCGCACAGCAGAGCCAAAGAAACAGAAAACCGTGGCCTATCCCAAGCCCCTCTGAAAAACAGTTGGCATACGTACGAAAGCCCCTAACCACGGGGCTTTCGAGCATTCATTTCACAAACGATTTCTTTTGCTGAAAATTTCCTCAAGAACCTTGCGGCGTAAGCCTCTCCGTCAAAACATCAACCGTTTTTCAGAGGGGCTTGGGCCTATCCACCTTTGTTCGTCCCTATTGTCCTTTTCGAGGGCTTAATACCGACAAAAAGGGTCAGCACCACCTCATTCTTTTTCGCGAAAAAAAAGCGATGCTGACCGTTCGCAGTAACAGCAGTAAATCTAGCGGGTTGAAGTCCCGTCTGGGGAGTTGTCCGTACGCCAGATTGCGTGGAATACGCAACGCCCCGGTAGCATGAGGGAGCGGCGTCGTGGTAACACGGGGTCGTGAGTTTCCAAACAACAAGAGAGCAGGCCGTAACGCAAGTGAACCTATGAGTATCAAACATGTCTTTTAACATCTTGATCAGATGGACGAATCTGGATACCGGCCTTCGCCGGTATGACGGCGGATGCTTAGAACAAATTTACCCTGCGGTCATGGCTTATCCACTTGCTATCAGATAGTGCTTGCAGTTGATTGCACTTTTAGCTATCATCAATCGCATGAAAACAAAGCACATCAAGATCCTTTGCGCCATCTTCGCCAAGCCAACGACAAGAACCCTGCCTTGGTCGGACATTGAGTCGCTGCTATTAGCGGCGGGCTGTCGCGTTATTGAGGGGAACGGATCGCGGGTGCGCTTTGTGTCCGGGGATTGCGTGGCTACTTTCCACCGTCCGAACCCGACCAAGGAGGCGAAGGCGTACCAGGTTGAGGATGCACGTAAATTTCTGGATTTAATCGGAGTGAAACCATGAATACCATGCAGTACAAGGGCTATACGTCCCGTGTCGATTTTGACGACCGTGACGATATTTTTGTCGGCAACGTGCTTGGCATCCGCGATGTGGTCGGATTCCATGCGGACAACGTGGCTGATTTGCGGTCGGCTTTTGTAGAGGCGGTCGATGATTATCTCGACACCTGCAAAAGCGTCGGCAAGACGCCGGAGAAGCCGGCCAGCGGGAAGATGATGCTGCGCGTTTCGCCTGAGGTGCATGGAGCGGCACTGGTGGCGGCTATGGCGGCTGGGAAGAGCCTGAACCAGTGGGCCGCTGAGGTGTTGCGCGACGCTGCTCATGCTTGATGGCCGGGAAAGCGAGCGTTGGCAGGAGTTGCTTACCTGGGCACAGCGGACTTAAGGGGACAATAAACAGACCATTTTTCATGTTGATTTGGGAGTTCGCCATGAAAAATATTTCCCGAAAAACTGCCGACAAACCGCGTAAGACAACCAATGTTTCAATTAACGAATTGCTGCTCACTGAAGCCAGAGCGCTGAAAATCAATGTTTCGAAAGCGGTCGAGACCGGCCTGGCGCTAGCGCTTGCCGAGAAACGCACAGAACTCTGGCTAGTGCAAAACCAGTCAGCCCTCGAAAGCTCAAATGACTACGTCGAACAGAATGGTCTCCCCTTAGCCCAATACCGGGGACATCGCTACTCAAATTGCCTGAGAGGAGCCTGGAGAGTTTTCGCAATGAGATTGCGATGGCCGTGGATTTGTTGTTTCAGGGGTTTTAGCCAAGCATTAAAGGCTTAATATTTTATCGAGCACACGCGTAACCCGCGTAGATAGGCGATCTTCAGCCCATGTACTGCGCTTGCCGCATGGATTCTTGATCTGGCGACCAATGCCTCCAGGATGCCCGTCCTTATTGGCTAACAGCCATGCTCAATGTCAAATCCATCAGGCCGACGGCAAGGCCAGCAGCACGCGCAAACCACCCAGCGGCGAATTGGCCAATTCGATCCGCCCGCCATAGAGACGGCTAGAACGTCTCATCATCGCGCAGGAAGCGCCACTGCCCGAGTGGCAAATCAGCCAGTTTCACCTTGCCGATACGAACCCGCTTGAGCCCGACGGCGCGCAGACCGACCAGTTCGCACATGCGGCGAATCTGCCGTTTGCGCCCTTCGTTCAGCACGAAACGAAGCTGATCCTCATTGAGCCACTCGACCTTGGCCGGCTTGAGCTTCCGCTCGTCGAGACTGAGGCCATGGTTCAACAGCGCCAGCCCTCTGGCGTCGAGCCGACCTTCGACACGCACCAGATACTCCTTATCGACAGTCGAGTTTTCGCCAATCAACTGCCGCGCCACACGGCCATCCTGCGTCAACACCAGCAGGCCGGTCGAGTCGATATCCAGACGCCCGGCGGGCGCCAGCCCTTTCAGGTGTGAGGCATGGAAAAGCGGGGTATCGGGCGTGCGGTATTGATTCTCCGGCTGCACCAGCGTAACGGCGGGCGTGAAGCCCGGTTCGGGCTGCCCGGAGACATAGCCGACCGGTTTGTGCAGCAGAATGGTCATCTGCTGTTGCTGCGCCGCACGTGCGCCCTTGTCCAGCTTGATGGTGACTGAAGGGTCGGCGCGCGTACCCAGTTCAGTGAGGCGCTCACCATTGACGAAAACCCAGCCCCGCTCGATATAGGAATCCGCCTCCCGCCGTGAACACAGTCCGCGCTCGGCCATCAATTTGGAAACGCGCACACCGCTCTGTGGAGTCTTGTCGAGCACAGGAGCAGATAGCGGGCGGGCGGGGGAAGTCTTCGCAACGACGGGCGCGCGCGAGGGTGTGCCGCGCGGCTTTTGTTGTGACGGGGCTTTTGCGGCCTGTGGCGGTCGGATTAAGGACTCATCAGAGGCTGGCCGGCGCTTGACGAAAGCGGCACCGCCACGCACCGGCCTGCGAGGGTTGTCGGCTGCTGCTTCCTGGCTCCGGCCGGTGGTCGGCAAGCCCAGGGTTTTACGCGGTGTAACGGCCATCGATCAGTTGATGTCGAGCAGTTCGACTTCGAACACCAGCGTGGCATTCGGCGGAATCACGCCACCTGCTCCGCGCGCACCGTAGCCGAGTTGCGGCGGGATGGTCAATTTGCGCACGCCACCGATGCGCATGCCTTGCACGCCTTCATCCCAGCCGGCAATCACGTTGCGCTGGCCAAGCGGGAACTCGAAGGGCTCGTCGCGATCCTTGCTCGAATCGAATTTGGTGCCGTTGGTCAGCCAGCCGGTGTAATGAACACTGACAAACTGGCCAGTGCTGGCGTTGTCGCCCTCGCCAACCTTGATTTCCTCGATCTGCAGACCGGATTCGGTAGTAATGATAGACATGATTTCCCCTCATAAATTTGAAAGGTGGAGTGTAGACCAGCCGAGCCTTGGGAACCAGTTCAACACGTATCTGCTGGTAAAAAACACATGCGTTACCCCTTGACCCGGCTTTCGGCTAAACTTGCTGCAATAAAAACGCCGGGGAGAAGCCTTATGGACATTCGCTCGATCATTGCACCCGTGATAACCGACAAAGCGGCTCTGGAAGAGTTTATTGAGTCACTGAGTGATCTCGCGCCAAACATCGAACGCGATATCGCCCGCCTGAAGAACACCCCTGAAGACCGCGAAGTGATCAGCAGCCTTTTCCGTGCCATCCACAACATCAAGGGCGACGCGACGCTGTGCAAAGTCGAACTGGCGGTGGCCATTGTGCATCCGATCGAAACGGTGCTGGCGCGTTTCCGCAACGACGAAATCGTGTTCAGCGACATCATTGCCGAGGCGGTTCTACTGGCGATTGACCGCCTGGAACTGGCGGCTGAAGCCCTGCTCTCCGGCAAATCGCTCGACGCCCTGCGCCTGCTGAATCTGGTGAATGGACTCGACAAACTGGCCCTGGCAGCCGCCCCCGACATGGACGAGTGCGCCGGTGAGCTGATTGAAGCCGTCACCGGTTTCCGTCCCGCCGCTGAAGCTTCCAATTTGATACGTGGCCGCGCCTCATCCATTTCCAGCAAGTCAAAGTCGCAAGCGGCAGACGACCTGCGCTTCTTCCGCACCCTGGCCAACCAGCTTGAGGCGCGCTCCCTGCTGTTCAAGGGACGCACCATGCGCCTGCTGCGTTTGGCCATGGAAACCAATCAGATGCGCGACAAGGCGGTTGATCCGATGCAACTGGAAGCGGCCGTTTACATGCACGACATCGGAATGATGTTTCTGCCGGAATCAGTATGGTTGAAACTGGAGCACATGTCGGCGGAAGAAAAACAGATGCTGCGCACGCACCCGGATTACGGTGCCGGAATTCTCTCGCGCATGGACGGCTGGGACGAAGCCGCCAAAATGGTGGCGCAGCACCATGAAATGCCCGATGGCGAAGGCTACCCGATGGGCTTCGAGGCGCAGGATATTTGCGCCGGCGCAAATATCCTGGCAATTGTGGATGCCTTCGAAGCGGTCATGCTCAAGCACATTCACCGCGGCAAGAACCGCTCGGTGCTGCGTGCCATTGCCGAGATCAACGCCTGTGACAACCAGTTTGCGCCCGAATGGATCGAGCCGTTCAACAAGGTCATCCGGCGCACGGTTGAGGCCAGATGAGCAGCCAGGTAACCGGCAATGGCGCCGACCTGGCTCGGCGCTTTGGGGGGATACAAAGGCTTTACGGCGCCGATGCGCTGGAGCGCTTTCAGGCCGCGCACGTTTGCGTGGTCGGGATTGGCGGCGTCGGTTCATGGGCTTCGGAAGCGCTGGCACGCTCCGCGATCGGCCAGATCACCCTGATCGACCTTGACATGGTGGCCGAGTCGAACGTCAATCGGCAGATCCACGCGCTCGGCGATGCCTTTGGCAAGGCCAAGACGCTGGCCATGGCAGAACGTATCCTGGCCATCAATCCGGCTTGCCGGATCAACGAGGTCGAGGACTTTGTAACGCCCGACAATCTGGATCAGTTGCTCGACAAGGGTTTCGACTACGTGATCGATGCCATTGATCAGGTGCGCACCAAGGCGGCAATGATTGCCTGGTGCAAGACTCGCGAAATACCCCTGATCACTTCCGGCGGTGCAGGCGGTCAGATCGACCCGACGCGCATCGAAATCACCGATCTGGCACGCACCATCCAGGATCCGCTGCTTTCCCGGGTGCGCGCGCTGTTGCGCAAGGAATACGGGTTTACGCGCGATGCGAAAAGGAAATTCGGCATCCCGGCCGTGTTTTCAAACGAACCGCTACGCTATCCTGAAAGCGGAGCAAGTTGCGATGAGCCGCCAATGCTGTCCGGGCTCAACTGCGCCGGTTTCGGTTCGTCGGTTTGCGTAACCGCACCCTTCGGCCTGTTTGCTGCGGCTGAAGTTTTGAGATATCTGGCGACCGGAACATGCCCCGGCTGAAGAAAAAGCTGCGCTCAAGCAAAATCGGCCTGCCACCGGGTGCGCTGGTGCATCTTGGCGAGATCAAGACGCCAGCGCCTTTGCTGTCGTTGATCGATTTTTCGCCGGACTCGTTTGCTGAACATGAACTCCTCGACCTTGCCGCCCTCGATGCTTTACCGCGCGGGCCGGGCGTGCGCTGGCTGAACATTCACGGGGTGCACGATGGCGCACTGCTCAGCGCCATCGGCGAGCGTTTCGGACTGCATCCTTTAGTCATCGAGGACATTCTCAACACCGACCAGCGGCCGAAAGTTGATGATTTTGACGACTACCTGTTCATCGTCGTGCATATTTACGACGCGGATCGCGAACGGCTTGATGTGACCACGGACCAGATCAGCCTGGTCATCGGACGCGATTTCGTACTCACGTTTCAGGAACGGCCAACCGGTACTTTCGCGCCGATTCGCCAGCGACTGCGTGCCGAGAAAAGCCCGATGCGCCGCGTCGGTAGCGACTATCTGGCCTATTCGATGCTGGATTCCATCGTCGACAGCTATTTCACGGTAATTGAGCGATTCAGCGAAAGCGCCGAAGATCTGGAAGAAGAAATCCTCAACAATCCGCAGACGAAAACCCTGCAGCAAATCCATGAACTGAAACGACACGTAATGCGTCTGCGCCGCACGCTATGGCCGCTGCGCGAAACGCTGACCACGCTTTACCACGGCCAGTCTGATTTCTTTCGCCCGGAGACCTTGCTCTATTTACGCGACGTTTACGATCACACCGTGCACGTGCTCGAATCGCTTGAAGACCAGCGCGACCTGCTCACCGGGCTGCTGGATATCTATCTCACCACCGTCAGCAACCGGGTCAACGTTGAAGTGCGCCTGCTGACGGTGGTCGCCACCCTTTTCATGCCGGCAACACTGATCTCGGGCATTTTCGGAATGAACTTTCACACCATGCCCTGGCTGGATCAGCCCAACGGCTTTTGGCAAACTCTGGCACTGATGGCGGGTGTAGCGATCAGCATGACGCTCGTTTTCTGGAACCGCAGGCTGTTGCGCTAACTTTCAATCAAGGCAGCGAATCAAGCCAGACGACAAGCCCTTGCGCATTCAGATCGAGATCTGTGGCAAAGATTTCGAGAATTTCAGCGGGTGGCAAGCGGCAGCCGAAAAGCGTGCTCTGGTCGATCAACAGCCGTGCAAGTCCGTCACGAATACGGGATAGTCTGTCCGGGCCGGCATTCTGCTCACGCCGGGCAATCTCCAGATGGGCGTCGATCAGCCGGTGCAGTTCAAGCGCCTTTGCAGCAACGTCCCTGACCTGGCTGAAATGAGTCAGATACATGGCCTCCGGCTGATAGCTCATGAGCAGGTCAAGCGAGGCGTGCAACGCCACCGGGTCGAACTGGATTGGCGTCGTTGTCGGGAAGATGAACTGTCGGCCATCGGTGTCCAGTTCGCGATAGGAGAGCCCGAAAGTATCGCCGGTAAAGATACCCCGGCTCCTGCGATCGACAATGCTGATGTGATGCTTGGCGTGCCCCGGCGTATCAAGACAAATGAATTCCCGGCCGGCCAGGTCGACCTTCAGTTCATGTGCCGCCTCGATGATTCTTGATTCGTCGATGGGCAATACATCACCATAGAGCCGATACACTTCGGCTGCGCCGTAGACCGCATTCGCCCCGGCGATCAATTTAGACGGATCGGCCATGTGCCGCGCGCCACGCGGATGAACCACCAGACGCGCATTGGGAAAAGCACGCATCATCGCCCCGGCGCCACCGGCATGATCGAGATGGATATGCGTGAGAATGACGTAGTCGACACTTTCGACAGGCAGACCGAGGGTATCGAGCGCCGCCAGCGCGGCCGGCAGCGATTCGTTATTGCCGGTGTCGACGAACGCGGCATGGCCGTTTTCGACCACCAGATGAATCGACGCCAGCAGCGGGCGAACATAGCCCGCATCGAAGGCGTAAATGCCGTGCTCGTAACGAATCAGTCGGTCCATGAACTACTTTTCCTTTTTTGTCCAAGTGAAACAAAGTATCAATCTCGAAGCTGGCAAATACAGCGCTTCGCTCCAGCATCCACTGCACTGCCGAGCCTGCCAACTTTACCATGGCCTTCTCGACCGAATCCAGCGTGCTCTCGGCAGGGCCGTGGCGCCGATCCAGGCCACCGCGCCAGCACTCATCAGCGCATTCTGATGTTGCTCGCTGCAGTCACCATGCTTCCGATTCCCGGTTTTTCCCTAAGCTGCCATTTTGTTCTTCCTGATCATTCTTGGCGTCCCTTGTGACTTGGTGGTAAATTTCAATCTCTTGCCTTTCTACGTGGATTGCTATCAGCCCGCCTTCACCATGGCATATATCACTCGCCATCTCTCCATCTACGGACGTGTTCAAGGCGTCGGCTACCGCTGGTCGCTTAGTGCCGAAGCGAAAGCACTCGGGCTCAGCGGCTGGGTGCGCAACCGTAGCGACGGGAGCGTCGAGGCCTTGATTTGCGGCACCCCGGAGGCGGTGGAAGCACTCACCACCTGGGCATATCGTGGTCCGCCAGCAGCGCATGTCGAACGCTTGCTCAGCCGCAACGAGCCCAGTGCCGAAAACCATGCCATATCAGTCAGCTTTGAGCAAAGGCCTACTTTTTGATTTGCCGGGAACTTGCCGGACCGCAATGCTGACTAATCGTCACTGGATCCGGTTCTCGTCCATTTCTTGTCTTCACTCTTTTCAACAACAACCGATTCAAGGAGAAGCACTATGGCCGTACTCGTTGGCAAACAAGCCCCCGATTTCACTGCAAATGCCGTCATGGGCAACAATGAAATCCGCAGTTTCACCCTGTCTGCTGAAACCAGTGGAAAATATACGGTTATTTTCTTTTATCCGCTCGACTTCACCTTCGTCTGCCCGTCCGAACTGATCGCCTTCGATCACCGCCTGGCCGAGTTCAAGCAGCGTGGCGTCGAAGTCATCGGCGTCTCGATCGACTCGCAATTCACCCACCTCGCCTGGAAAAACACCCCGGTCAACAATGGCGGCATCGGGCAGGTACAGTACCCGCTGATCGCCGACATCAAGCACGAAATCTGCCGTGCCTACGACGTCGAATTCGGTGCCGCCGGCGTTGCCTTCCGTGGCTCCTTCCTGATCGACAAGAAGGGCGCCGTGCGTCACCAGGTGGTCAACGACCTGCCGCTCGGCCGCAATGTCGACGAAATGCTGCGCATGGTCGACGCCCTGCAATTTACCGAAGAGCATGGCGAAGTCTGCCCGGCCGGCTGGAACAAAGGCAAGGCCGGCATGAAGGCTTCGACGGCTGGCGTTGCCGAGTATCTGGCCGCCCACGCCAAGGAACTGTAAGCCACTCACGCTGGCGCCGAACGATCGGCGCCAGCGAGTCTCCTTCACGAAAGCCCCGTCTGCGACAACGCAGTCGGGGCTTTCCTTTTGGCCCCAACACATTGATATCACAAACTAATAAAAGAGGAGTAAGCTTGCCGCGCTACCGCCGAACCGCGCTTACTTCCCACTCACCCGCCAACGAAAGTCAGATCATGAATCTCGTTCAACGCGTCAAGGATATCCTGCTCACGCCGAAGCAAACCTGGCCGGTCATCGAAGCCGAACCAGCCGATACCGCCACCCTCTACACGCAGTACCTGATGCTTCTCGCGCTGATTCCGGCAATCGCCGGGTTCATCGGCATGTCGCTGATCGGCGTCAATGCCATGGGGATGTCGATGCGCATCCCGCTGCTCAGTGGCCTGGTCAATATGATTGTCGGCTACGTGCTGTCGCTGGTCATGGTTTATGTACTGGCCCTGATCGCCGATGCCTTGGCGCCCACCTTCGGCGGCCAGAAGAACCCGATCATGGCGCTCAAACTCGTTGTTTTTGGCAGCACCGCGGGCATGATCGGCGGCATCTTCTCGGTGATTCCGGCGCTATCGATGCTGGGACTGCTGGCCGCGCTGTATTCCATCTACCTGCTCTTTCTCGGCATTCCGGTACTGATGAAAGCGCCGCCGGAGAAAGCCCTGCCCTATACCGCTGTGCTGCTGGTCTGCGGCGTAATCGCCGGCGCCGTCATCGGCGCCGTCACCCAACTCGTGACGCCCGGCCCCTCGATGCAGATCGGCGCCGGCGGACAAGCTCCGATGGTATCGATTGATACACCGCAAGGCACCGTCAAGCTCGACGTCACCAAGATGGACGACTGGAGCAAGCGCATGGAAGAAGCCGGGAAAAAGCTTGAAAAAGCTCAACAGTCTGGCGACCAGGCCGCCATGGAAAAGGCCATGAAAGAGATGGCAGCGCTCCATTCACCGGTTCAGAAATGATCTGAAGGAACAGGGTCGAGCGCTTACCGATGAAAAGCCGAAGCATTGCGCTTCGGCTTTTTCACTTCGAGTAAACTGCAAACTTCTTTCAAATGCTGTATGGCTGCAGCCCGCATGGATAGGCGATCTGCAAGACATAGGCCTGAACAGTGGCGTATTCATTGGCACTCATTGATAGCTGCTTGCAGAACGCCATTCCATGCGGACTCCAGGGCCACTGCTCTTCATCCAGTGTTTGCTTCAACACCATAAGAAAGAATCAAAAGCATGAGCCAGAAGCATACCGATCTGCTCGCTCAATTGAATGCGCTCAATGCGCCTGAATTGCGCCGCCTCCTGGTGGACCACCTGACCCGGCAAAAGCTCGGGCTGTACTGGGAATCGAGCGCCGTCGAGCGCGATCAGGCGCTCAACGCCAATCTGGTTTTTCCGCGCCTGATCCCGGAACAATGCCATTTCGGTGACGGCCAGGCCGCGGTGCTGAAAAACCTGATCATCGAGGGCGACAATTACGACGCCCTGCGCCTGTTGCAAGCCACGCATCGCGGCAAAATTCGCGTCATCTACATCGATCCGCCTTACAACACCGGCAACAAGGACTGGGTATACAACGACCATTACGTCGGCGCCAACGACCGCTGGCGGCACTCGCAATGGCTGGAATTCCTCTATCGCCGGCTGACGCTGGCGCGTGATCTTTTGACGCCGGACGGCGTGATTTTGGTCTCGATCAACGATGAAAACCGGGCGCGGCTGGAATTGTTGATGGACGAGGTTTTTCCGGGGCGGCGGCTGGGCACCATCACCTGGCGCACCCGGCAAGGTTCGAACGCCGACCAGCAGTGCTTTCTCAGCGTCGATCACGAACACGTACTGGTTTATGGCAACCCCGGTTTCAGTTTCAACGGCTTTGCCAAAAGCTACGACGCGTACAGTAACTCGGACAATGACCCGCGCGGCGATTGGATGTCTAGCGATCTGACACTTGGTTTTTCCTGGAGGGAACGCCCCAATCTCTACTACCCGCTGCTCGACCCAAGTACCGATATCGCCTACCCGCCCAACCCGGATCGCGTCTGGGTTTATGCCTCGGAAAGCCGCCTGAAGGCAGACCAGACCGTGCAGGCTAAAACGATGGAAGAATTCATTGAACTCGGCCAAATCATCTTCCCGCCGGTCGATCAACGCGTCGAAACCTGGCCAACCATGGACGCATTGCTCGCCGCGATTGACGCCGGCGAAGTGCCAAAAATTGGCAAGAACCCCGCGCTACGTCGCGACTTGCCTAATCTGGAGTTCTGGGTCGGGCGCCCGGTAGGTTTTGGCCGTCCTCGTTTCAAGCGCTACAAGGCCGACTTGCGCAACCAGACGCAGCCGCTATCGAGCTGGGTGGTGCCAGCCTCCGAGGACGGCGCCTACGAAGCGGAAAGCAGCTTCGTTTCCAGCACCAACCAGGAAGGCGCGCGCATTGTCGCGGAAATTTTCGGCGACCGCGCCTTCAACTACGCCAAGCCGCTGTCACTGATCAAAAACCTGCTGCAGCAAGCCACCCGGCCCGGTGACATCGTGCTCGATTTCTTTGCCGGCAGTGCCACCACCGGCCACGCGGTGCTTGAGCTGAACGCAGAAGACAACGGCCAGCGCCGCTTCATTCTCTGCTCCAGCACCGAGGCGACGAGCAAGGAACCGGACAAGAACCTGTGCCGCGATGTCTGCGCCGAACGCATGCGCCGCGTGTTGCAGGGCTACGGCGGCAAGGCGAGCCGGGATGATGCATTCGCTTACCTGCAACTCGACCTGATCGAGCCGGCCGATGTGAGTTTCGACGCCAGCGCTGAACACGCCTGCCAGTTGCTGGCGCTGCGCCTTTACGGTTGTGCCCTGACGGCCACCGAGATCAAGCCGGGCCTGCGGCTGATCGGCCAGTCGGGCGACTGTGCGCATCTGGTATTGCCCGAGGTGAACGCCGCCGTGCTCGATGCGCTGGTCAATTGGCTACCCACTTCGGGCGTGGCGCGGCTGGCGATCTGGTCACCGCGCCCGGAATCGCTGGCGGCAGCGCTCGCCGCTCGCGACATCGAGGCCAACTGTTACGGGCTGCTCGACGCGCTGACACGTGGCCAAGGCGGCCAGGGCGGCGGGGGAAAATTACATGAATGAACTGAGCCGCACGGATTTATACGCTGGCATTCGCGAGGTGCTGGCCTCGGCGCAAACGCAGGCGCGCCGCGCGGTGAACGATGCAATGGTGCAAGCCTACTGGCAAGTCGGCCGACTGATCGTGGAAGACGAACAGGGCGGCGAACAGCGCGCCGAGTATGGCAAGCGGGTGTTGCCCGATCTGGCCAAACGGCTGACGGCGGAATTTGGCGCAGGTTTTTCGACCACCAATCTGAAACTCTTCCGGCAGTTTTACCTGGCGTTCCCGATTGGTCACACGCTGTGTGACCAATCGACGCTGGGAAAACTGAGCTGGTCTCATTTTCGCCAATTGCTACGCGTAAACAATGTTGCCGCGCGCACCTGGTACGCCAACGAGGCAGCCACCCAAGGCTGGAGCGTGCGGGCGCTGGATCGGCAGATCGGAACGCTGTTTTATGAGCGCCTGCTGTCCAGCCGCGAGCCTGAACCTGTTCGCCAGGAAGCCATCGCCAAAATTGCCGAGGAAGCGCCGAACGACCCGCGCGATTTCATTCGCGACCCGTATGTACTCGAATTTCTTGGCGTACAAGCGAGCCCGCAGCTTTACGAAAAGGATGTGGAACAGGGGCTTATAGACCGCTTGCAGCAGTTCCTGATGGAACTCGGCAAGGGCTTCGCTTTCGTGGCGCGACAGAAGCGGCTGCACGCCGAGGGCTACGACTTTTTCATTGACCTGGTGTTCTACAACTACCTGTTGAAATGTTTCGTGCTGATCGATCTGAAAATCGGTGAGCTGACGCATCAGGATGTTGGGCAAATGGACATGTACGTGCGTATTTGTGATGAGCAACTGCGCACGGCCGGCGACAACCCGACGATTGGCCTGATTCTCAGTTCGGAGCGCAATTCTGCTGTCGCCAAGTATTCTCAACTGGCGAGCAGCTCGCAGCTTTTCGCCAGCCAGTACAGCTTGATTCTGCCCAGCGAAGAGGATTTGCGCGCTGAACTGGAACGAGATCGCGCGCTACTGGAGGCGGCACGCGAGAAAAGCAATCCCGACCAACCTTCATGAACCGTCATTCCGGCGAAAGCCGGAATCCAGTGCCGCACTACTGGATTCCGGGTCAAGCCCGGAATGACGAATTTCAGGTTGGTCTGTTATGAACACAAAAAAGAGGCTTCAAGAATGACCCAACTCGACATTCTCACCGCGCAATCAGCCGCCAACGAGCCGGAGCGTTTTCAGTCGGAAATCATCACCAACCTTGGCCGAGCGCTGCTGCGCCACAACCCGCCACCCTGTCTGTTGCGTGCGCCGACGGGGTCGGGCAAGACTTTCATGCTGGCGCGGGTGCTGACCAACGTCAGCGCCGAACGTGGCGTGTTGTGGTTCTGGTTTGTGCCTTTTGTCAATCTGGTGGCGCAGACGCTCGATGCGCTGGCCGCCAACGCCAACGACCTGAGCCCGCAATTGCTGACACACGGGCGTAATCAGGAGGCCGCCGCCGGGCAGGTGCTGATCTCGACGGTGCAGGCCGTCGCCAGGGCGCAATCGCGCACCAAGGGTTACAACGCCGACGGTGACGACGATACGCGCACGCTGGCCGAACTGGTGGCGCGGGCTCGAGCGCAAAAGCTGCACATCGGCATGGTGGTCGACGAGGCACATATCGCGCTGGACAAAGCGACCGAGTTCGGCAAGTTCGCGCAGTGGCTACATCCGGATTACCTGATCATGGCCACGGCCACGCCGAAAGACCAGCGCCTGCTGGAATTCCTCGCCAGCGCCGATAAATCGGAGTTTGAATCCTTTACCGTCAGCCGCGACGAAGTGGTGGCGGCGCGGCTGAACAAGCGTTACATCGAGGCTATCGTTTATGACTTGCGGCAGAGCGTGCAGTCAGTTGTCGATTTGAAACGCACGGTGTTGCGGCAAGCATGGAAGCGCAACCAGAAGTTGAAACGCCAACTCGCCGAGGCCGGGATCAACCTGACTCCCTTGATGCTGGTGCAGGTTGCCAACGGAGAAAAAACCGTCGAGGAAGCCGAGCAGGATCTGGTGCATCTTTGTGGTGTGCCTCCCCCCGCCATCGGCAAGCATTCTGCCGACGAACCGGACCCGGTACTGATGGCCGCGATTGCCAATAACCCCGGCAAGGAAGTGCTGATCTTCAAGCAGTCGGCCGGCACCGGCTTCGATGCGCCACGCGCTTTTGTGCTGGCTTCGACGAAAACTGTGAATGATCCGGACTTTGCCATGCAGTTCATCGGCCGTGTGATGCGGGTTTCCAAGGCGATTCGAGCCCGCTATGCAAAAACCGAAAACATTCCGGCTGATCTCGACACGGCCTTTGTCTATCTGGCCAATGCCGAGGCGCAGAGCGGTTTCGAGGCGGCGGTGCTGGCCACCAGCCAGATCAAGAGTCAGCTCGAAGGGCAAACCGAGAAGCTGGTGATCCGGCAGACGGTTTCCGGCGCGGTGGTCATTACCAACCGCGCAACGCCACAAGCCCCGCTCACTTACGACTTGCCCCTGCCGGGCCGTGAGGCGCCGATTGCCTCAGAATCCGGCGACCCTTTGGCGACGCGCATCGTGCATGGTCAGCAACCCGACATGTTCGCAGGCAGCAGTGAAAACGAGCTGGATGAGTTGCAGCCTTCGCTCCCCGTCCATGCCTCAGGATATGGCTTGGCAAAAACGTCAGCGGCGGTGCCGCCAGTGAACGCGCAAGAGTTGATTCTTGCCCTGGCCGAACGCGGTTTGAGGGCCTATCAACGCACAACATCGGCGCGTAATCTGCCGCATGCCCTGAAACGGGAACAACGCCCCGAGATGGCGGACATGAGCAAGATTTCCCGTAACGTGGCCGCCAAACTCGACATTCCGAACAAGCTGGCGGCGGATGCGATCAAAGTGGCGCTGAACAAGCTCAAGGAAACCGAAACCCATACCGAACTGACGACCCATGCCATCCATGACGAGGTAGTGCAGATCGTCACCGATCGCAATGCACTGGCGCGCGAAGCCTTGCAATCCTTGCGTAGTCTGCCGCAGGTCGAAGACGAGGACTGCCGCATCATTATCGAGGTGCTGTCGCAGCGCATGCTGCCCTTGGTCCGCGAAGCGTTTGACGATTTTGCCGACGACCAGGTAGCGGACGAGAAATTATTGCAGCGATCTGCCCGCGATGCCGCGCATTGGGTTGCCTTGCGCCAGACCGATTTCCTGGCGGAAGCCATGCACGAGGCGATTGCCGACCAGTCGGAAACGATAGACGCCGGGCCGCTGCCCGACGCGATGCTGTTCCCGACCGACCTTCCGCTAAAGGCATCGCGCAAGAATATCTTCGGCGTGCTGCCACCGAGCAGTGACGAACGGGCCAGCGTCGAGCAGGTGTTGATGCTGGACGACCGCGCCTTGATGGCCGGACGACAATGGTCGATGTGCGATCAGTCAGGAAAAACAGGGGGCTATTTTACCGACGCCTACGATGGCAGCGCGACGCTGAATGGTGAAGAACTGGCCTTTGCCAAGGCGCTGGATCGCTCCGATTTTGTTGCCTGGTGGCACCGCAACCCGGATCGCAAACCCTACTCGGTGAGGCTGGTGCGCGGCGAACACCGCAACTTTTTCCATCCGGATTTCGTGGTCTGCCTGGAGCATTTTCCAGGCGACCAGCCGATCATCCGCTTGATCGAAACCAAGGAAAACGTCAAGGATGCGGCGCGTAAAGCCAAACATGTCCCGGCGTGGTACGGGAAAGTTCTGTTCCTCACCAAGGATCAGTCACGCCTGCGCTGGGTGAAGGAGGACGGCAGTTTCGGCAGCGAGGTCGAACTCGACGACCTGAGCGAAGTTGCCGAATGGCTGCGCGCTTCACGGCCGATGCAGCCGGTGGCCTGAATGCAGCGAACTGCAGCCCGCATGGATAGGCGATCTGCAAGCCATATTCCTGAAGAGTGGCGTATTCATTGGCTTTCCTTGACGCCTACTTGTAGAACGCCATTCTATGCGGCTTGCAGAGAGGTCGATTGCGCGGTTCGCAATGAACTTATTTTAGATTCGTGGCTGACATCAGCAGCACTTTTCCACCAACGAAGCTGACGTTGATGGCACGCTTTTCATCGCCCCAGGTACAGCTACGGACGCCGAGCATTTCGTCGCAACGCGTTGGCTCGCCGATGATCTGCCTGACCTCTTCGTAGGCCTGACCGGTCTGCAGCTTGTTGTAGTTCTCAATGCTGAGCTGACTGCCGCAGGCGCTCAGCAAAAAGCCGGAAGCCATCAGAAAAACCATCCGGGACAAAGTTCTGGAAATCATTTGAACCTCCTGCATCATTAAAACCTCAGTCTATCCACGAAAATAACGAAAGACACGAACTAAATCAAGAGCTTGATGTTTTTCTTTATTCACCTTTCGGGTGGCCATCTTAAGCTTATTATCTCCTTGATTCTTTTCGTGCTTTTGGTGTTTTTCGTGGACGAACTGCTTTTTCTAGGTTCATGGGCGCTAGAAAAACATTTCAGCTGTAGTCGACGCTGACATTTTCGCTGCTCAGCCACTCGCTCAGGGCGGCCAGCAAATCGTCTTCGAGACGCACCCGGCTGTTGTCACCGAGCATCAATTCGCAGACGGCGTCGGCATTGCGGTAGCTCAGGCGCACCGGGCAGTTGCCGGGCGTATAGGGCGCCAGCAGGGAGCGCAGGCGCTGCACGGCGGCATGGGCATTCGGCCCGCTGGCCTGGCCGTTGAGCGACAGGCGAAGGTGCTTGGCAAAGCGGCCACGCGCCTCGGCCAGCGTCAGCAATCGCTCGGCAATGACGCGCACCTTGCCCTCGCCGGCAAAGTCGTCGCGCTGCACCTTGCCCTCGATGATCAACACTTCGTCATTCTTGATCTTGCTGCGTTCGGCTTCGAAAATCTCGTTGAACACCGAGACTTCCAGCAAGGTCGTGCCGTCGTCGATCTGCACAAAAGCCATCTTGCCGCGCGTGGTGAACTTGGTGCGTACGCCGACCACCAGGCCAGCCAGTATTTGCGGCTCTTTCCTGGCCTCCAGCGCCGCCAGCGGTTTACGCGCAAAACGGGAAACCTCGGCTTTGAAACCATGGAAAGGGTGGCCCGAGAAAAAGAAACCAAGTGCCAGCTTTTCTTCGGTCAGCTTTTGCCGCTCTTTCCAGCGCGGCACTTCGCGATACTGCGGTCCGTGTTCGGCGCTCGTGGCACTGTCGAAGACGTCGAACAGGCTGACCTGCATGGCATTGCGATCGGCCTGCTCGGCGGCTTCCATGGCGATGCCGACGGAAGCCATCAGGCGCGCCCGGTGATCATCGAGCGAGTCGAAGGCTCCGGCGCGAATCAGCCCTTCGATGGTGCGCCGATTGACCATGCGCTTATCGACGCGCAGGCAGAAGTCGAACAGATCCTTGTAATCTCCGCCACTCTCGCGGGCCTTGAGAATCGAGGTCACCGCCTGCTCGCCAGTACCCTTGACGGCGCCCAGGCCATAGCGGATGGTGTTGCGATCGACCGGTGTGAAGCGGTATTCCGAGGCGTTCACATCCGGGCCGAGCACGGTCAGTTTGTTGGCAATCGCATCGTCGTAAAAGATCTTCACCGAATCGGTGTTGTCCATGTCCGACGACAGCGTGGCAGCGATGAAGGCTGAGCAGTGATGCGCCTTGAGCCAGGCGGTGTGATAGGTGACCACGGCGTAGGCCGCGGTGTGCGACTTGTTGAAGCCGTACTCGGCGAACTTGGTCATCAGGTCGAACAACTGCTCGGCGAGCGCCGGATCGTAGCCCAGCTTTTTGGCGCCGGCGGCGATCGTTTCGCGATGCTTGTCCATCTCTTCGGCTTTTTTCTTGCCCATCGCGCGGCGCAGCATGTCGGCGCCGCCCAGCGTGTAGCCGCCGATGATCTGCGAGATCTGCATCACCTGTTCCTGATACACGATGACGCCGTAGGTTGGCGACAGGCAGGCAGTCAGGTCCGGATGAAAATAGTCGATCTTCTGCTGGCCTTTCTTGCGCAGGATGAAGTCGTCGACCATGCCCGAGCCCAGCGGGCCGGGGCGATAGAGCGCGAGCACGGCGATGATGTCCTCGAAGCGGTCGGGCGCCAGCTTCTTGAGCAGCTTTTTCATGCCCTCGGATTCGACCTGGAAGATCGCCGTGGTGTTGGCGTCCTTCAAAATCTGGTAAGCGCGCGGGTCATCGAAAGTCAGCGCATCGAGGTCCGGACGCTGGCCGGTCAGCTTTTCGACGTAATCGACGGCGAGCTTGATGATCGTCAGGTTGCGCAGGCCGAGGAAGTCGAACTTGACCAGACCGACTTTTTCGACATCGTCCTTGTCGAACTGGGATACGACGGAGCCGCCGTCGGCCGAATAGAGCGGACAGAAATCGGTGAGCTTGCCCGGCGCAATGAGCACACCACCAGCGTGCATGCCAACGTTACGCACCAGGTCTTCAAGGCGACTGGCCAGGTCGAACAGGTCGCGAACCTCGTCTTCCTCTTCGAGCTTGGCCTTCAGTTGCGGTTCGGCTTCGATGGCCTTGGCCAGCGAAAGCGGTTTGTTGGCCTCCAGCGGGATCAGCTTGGAGAGTTGGTCGCAGAAGTTGTACGGCAGGTCGAGTACGCGCCCGACGTCGCGAATTACCGCCTTCGACGACATGGTGCCGAAGGTGGCAATCTGCGACACCGCCGCCTGGCCGTATTTTTCGCGCACGTACTCGATGACTTGCCAGCGTTTGTCCTGGCAGAAGTCGATATCGAAGTCGGGCATCGACACCCGTTCCGGATTCAGGAAGCGCTCGAACAGCAGCGCGTAACGCAACGGATCGAGATCGGTGATACCCAGCGAATAGGCGACCAGCGAACCGGCACCAGAACCCCGGCCAGGGCCGACCGGAACGTCGTTGTTCTTCGCCCAGTTGATGAAGTCGGCGACGATCAGAAAGTAGCCGGGGAAGCCCATCTGCACGATGGTTGCCGTCTCGATCTTCAGCCGCGCCTCGTAGGTCGGGCGCTGCGCCTCGCGCTCTGCAGGGTCGGGGAACAGCTTTTCCAGGCGTTTTTCCAGGCCGAGCGCGGCTTCCCGGCAGAGAAAATCGTCGAGGGTAATGCCCTCCGGCGTCGGAAAATCGGGCAGGTAATTCTTGCCGAGCGTGATTTGCAGATTGCAGCGCTTGGCGATCTCCACCGAGTTCTCGAGCGCTTCCGGCAAATCGGAAAACAACTCGGCCATTTCCTCCGGCGATTTGAAATATTGCTCTTCGGTATAGATCTTTGGGCGCCGCGGATCGCCCAGCATATAGCCTTCGGCAATGCAGACACGCGCCTCGTGCGCCTTGAAATCGTCGCGCTCAAGAAACTGGATCGGATGCGTGGCCACCAGCGGCAGGCCCAGATCGGCCGCCAGATTGGCGGTGGCCGCAATCAATGACTCCTGCTGCGCCTGTCCGCGCGGGTGAACGCGCTGCACTTCGAGATAGAAAGCGCCGTGGAACAAGCTCGCCCAGTAACGCGCCCGGCTCGCTGCCTGCTCAGCATTGCCCTGCAGCAGGGATTCGCCGATATCGCCAGCGCCGGCACCGGAGAGCGCGATCAGCCCATCGACCCCGACTTCGCGCAGCATCTTGCGCGTGATTTCGGCGCGTCCACGCATGCGCGGCGCCAGGTAAGCCTGGGTCAGGAGTTCACAAAGCTGCAGGTAACCCTGTCGCGAGCGACAAAGCAGAAGCATTCGATGTGGGCGATCCGGGTCGGTCTTGTTGGCCAGGAATACATCGCTGCCGAGCACCGGCTTGACGCCCATGTAGCGCGCCGAAGTATAAAACTTGACCAGCCCGAAGAGGTTGGCAAGATCGGTAAGCGCCAGCGCCGGCATGGCGCAGGAGGCTGCACGCGCTACCGCATCATCCAGACGGACGATGCCATCGGTGACGGAATACTCGCTGTGCAGGCGGAGATGGACGAAGCGGGAATCAGGCATCGCGCTATTTTACCCCGTTGCGGGTTGTTCCAAGAGTCGCCATTTACCGGCAATTTGTCCTGACCTGCTCATTGCCCGAGAGGTTGTGAAAATGCCTGAACACCCACCGCAGAGTCGCAGAGCCACAGAGGTTTCGCAGAGAAAAACTTTAAAAACAGAGGGGGTTTCTCTGCGTTTTCTCTGCGCCTTTGCGGCTCTGCGGTGGATTTTTGATATTTTCACAAGTTCTCAGCCAACTATCGGCAGACGCCATGCAACCGTCTGTCACCAGGAAAGCTGAACTCGTAACAGTTTGTAATGCCGGTCAACGATGCCGGCACCGGCACGTTATATCGCCTATAGAACTTACTACGAAGCAAAGGAAGCATCATGAAAAAGAATCTGCGAATCACTCTGGCGCTTTCAATCTGCCTGCTCTCGGCCAATGCAGCAATGGCTGACGACACCATTTGGGGCGCGGTGCTGGGCGGCGGAGCGGGCGCCCTGGTGGGCCAATCGGTTGGCGGCCGTGATGGCGCCATCGTCGGCGGTGCACTCGGTGCCGCTACCGGTGCGGCGATCGGATCGCAAAACAACCGGCCCCATGGCTACTACGCGCCGCAGCAGGTGTACTACGCACCAGCACCGGTGTATTACGCGCAATCAGCGTATTACCCGCCGCAACAGGTCTATTACTCCCAGCCAGTTCGTATCCAGCAGCGCCCGGTGTATGTGGTTCAAGGCGGATATGATCGGGATGACAGGAGAGATCGCCACCATCGCGGCCGCGATTGGGACCGGCACGATAACGGTCGTGGCTGGGGAGGTCGTCACTGAGTGGTGCTGACTTGTACAGGTATCCAAGCCATATTCGCTTCGGACAGCCTCATCGCCGATCTGCAATCCTGGAGGAATCCATCGGCAGGGTGATAACGGACCGTTTCAGGGGAAAGCGCCATGACTTTGAATGCCATGCCAAAATTTATTCCCCTGACTGGCGTCTATGAGCTTTCGGCCATCATCGACGGTCGCCAGCGAATCATCATCGTCAGTGATGACGGCAACAACAAGCGGACGGCATCACCGGCCAGGAGGGTGAAAAAAACGGGGCGATCTGGTCGCCCCGTTTTGATGCCTCGAAGATCAGTTGAAACGGAGCTCAGGTATTCTCCGGCTCCATCTTGATCGCGCCACAAGGACATTCGGCCACGCAAATTCCACAACCTTTGCAGTAGTCGTAGTTGAACTCGAAGCGATTGCCAGGACCAAGCTTGATGACGGCATTGTCCGGGCAGACACCGTAGCAATTGTCGCACTCGAAGCAGTTGCCGCAGGACAGGCAGCGACGTGCTTCGAACAGCGCCGTGCTTTCGTCCAGGCCGCCCTGCACTTCGTCGAAGGTTGATTGACGGCGGATGATATCGAGCATCGGACGCACGGTCTTCGGCGCGTCGGCGTAGTACCAGGTGTTGAGCTTGTCGAAGGTCGCCACCGTGTGCTTCGGCGGAGCGACGTATTCGGTGCCGCGCAGCCAGGCATCGATGTTGCGCGCGGCCTTCTTGCCATGACCCACGGCGACGGTGATGTTGCGATCAGCCGGAACCATGTCGCCCCCGGCGAAAACGCCAGCGTGACCGGTCATCATGTTCGCAGAAACCTTGACGACGCCATCGGTCACTTCGAGACCCGGTACGCCTTCGAGCAGGCCAAGATCGACATCCTGGCCAAGCGCCAGCACCACCGAATCGGCCGCCAGCGTTTCAAACACGCCGGTCGGTTGCGGGAAGCCGGTGGCGTCGAGCTCCATTTTTTCAATGGTGATGCTCGAATCGCCGGCTTCCTTGATGGTCGACAGCCACTTGATCATGACGCCTTCCTGCATCGCTTCTTCGACTTCGAAGTCAAGTGCCGGCATCTTGTCGCGCGTGCGGCGGTAGACGATGATCGGCTCGGCGCCCATGCGCTTGGCGGTACGTGCCACGTCGATGGCGGTATTGCCGCCGCCGTAGATGATGACGCGACGCCCGAGCATCGGCTTGTCTTCGCCTTCCATGCTGCGCAACACGGAGACGGCATCGACAATTTTCGAGACTTCACCGGCCGGAATATAGGCACGCTTGCCGATGTGCGCTCCGACGGCGAGGAAGGCGGCGTCGAACTTGCCGGCCTGCATCGTGTCGAGAATGCTATCGACCTTGGTATTGAGAACGACGTCGACGCCCATGTCGACGACGCGTTGCATTTCGGCATCGAGCACGTCGCGCGGCAGGCGGTATTTCGGAATGCCGAAGCGCATCATGCCGCCGAGCAGCGGACCGGCTTCATAGACGGTGACGCGATGGCCGAGGCGGCGCAGGTGATAGGCCGCCGACATGCCGGAAGGCCCGGCACCGACGACCAGGACGTGCTTGCCGGTTTCGGCCGCCGGCTTGACCAGCTTCCAGCCGCACTTGATGGCTTCATCGCCGAGGAAACGCTCGACCGAATTGATGCCGACCGGGGCGTCCAGTTGGGCGCGGTTACAGGCGCCTTCGCAACTGTGGTAGCAGACGCGGCCCATGATCGCCGGGAAAGGGTTGTCCTTGGTCAGATGCTGCCAGGCTTTTTCGTAATTGCCCGATTCGGCGTGGAACAGCCAGCCCTGGATGTCTTCACCGGCCGGGCACTGGTTGTTGCACGGCGGCAGCTGGTCGATGTAGACCGGTCGCTCGGTACGCCAGGAACCGGTGTGATTGGCTAGCGACGAGCCGGGATCGAGTGTAATTGCATACGGCTTGTCCATCACTTCGCCTCCTTGTCGAGCATCTGGTATCTGCGAATATTCCTGTCGGCCAGTGCTTGCAGACGGGCAATGGTGGCTACGGCCGGCGTCTTGCCGAACAGGTGGGCAAAACGTTTCTGCGGCCTGAGATATTCCTCGACCGGCAGCAGCCGGCGAATCTTCGATGAGCTGGTGATTTCGCCGTACTCGGCTTCGAACACCGGGAAGGTGCCGGTTTCCTTGGCCAGGCGGGATAGCCGGATGGTGTCGTGGGAAGCCGAGCCCCAACCAAGCGGGCAGGGAACAAGAATCTGGATGTAGCGCGCGCCACGGAAGGTCATCGCTTTCTTGACCTTGTGTTCGAGATCACGCAGATCGGCGACGGTCGCCGTGGCCACGTAGGGAATTTCGTGCGCCATGGCCAAGGCCGGCATGAACTTGCCCTGACCGAAGTTGTTGCCTGGCTCCGGGCCGACCGGCATGGTGGTTGCCGTACGCGCCGCCGGCGGGGTGGCCGAACTGCGCTGCACGCCGGTGTTCATGTAACCGCCGTTGTCGTAGCAGATATAAAGCACGTCGTCGTTACGCTCGAACATGCCGGAAAGGCAGCCGAAGCCGATGTCGGTGGTACCGCCGTCGCCGCCCTGGGCAACAACGCGCACATCGCCCATCACGCCTTTCTGCCGCTTGACCTTGATCGCTGCGGCGATGCCGGTGGCGACTGCCGCCGCATTACCGAACAGCGAGTGAATCCACGGAATCTGCCATGAGGTTTCGGGGTAGGGCGTGGAGAATACTTCGAGGCAGCCGGTGGCGTTGGCCGCCACCAGTTGACCCTTGCTGGCGATCATCGCCGCATCGATGGCGTAACGCGCACCGAGCGCCTCGCCGCAGCCCTGGCAGGCGCGATGCCCGGAGTTGAGCGAGTTGGTGCGCTCCATGTTGGCCTGCACGCTGCGCTCTTCGGGCGCCAGCAGGCGATTGCCGACGGTGAAGGTGCCGGTCTGGTAAAACTTGACGGTTTGCAATGGCATGATTGGCCTCCTTTAGGCTATCTTTGAGGCGACAGTACCGATGTCGCGCAGCATGCTTTCCGCGGCCGGGCCGGAGCGTCGCGTCTTACGTTCGCGCTCGAGTTGCCGGTTGACCACGCCCCAATCCAGATCGAGGAAGGTTATCGATTCGACATCGTCCTTCAGCATCTTGTCGAACAGGCCGTGCAGGGACTTCTTGGTGATGGCGCGTCCGCCGAGGCCGGCAATCACGGTATAAACATCGATCGGCAGCTTGAGCAGCGCCTTGCGCACGTCGGAGGCTAGAATGCCGCCGATGCCCACGGCCAAGCTCTTTTCCAGCACCACCACGCGCTTGACGTTCTTCAGCGCCTCGCGGATATTTTCCAGCGGGAAGGGGCGATACGAGGTGATGCCGAGCACGCCGATTTTCTCGCCAGCGTCGCGCATTTCATCGATCACATCCTTGATCGTGCCCAGGATCGAACCCATGGCGACGACGATTGTTTCGGCATCGTCGGCGCGGTAGGAACGCGTCAAACCACCGGAGTCACGGCCGAAGCCGGCCTTGAACTCTTCCGCCAGTTGCGGGATCAGTTCCAGCGCCTGCATCTGCTTGGCGTGAGCCAGATAGCGTACTTCCATGAAAGCTTCCGGTCCGACCATGGCGCCGATCGACACCGGTTCGGCGGGGTCAAGCACTTGGCGCGGCTCGTAAGGCGGCAGGAAGGCATCAACCTGCTCCTGGGTCGGTACATCGACGCGTTCGTAGGCATGCGTCAGGATGAAGCCGTCCATGCACACCATGACCGGCAGCGACAGTTCTTCCGCCAGCTTGAAGGCCTGGATATGCAGGTCGAGCGCCTCCTGATTGGTCTCGGCAAAGAGCTGAATCCAGCCACAGTCGCGCTGCGAGATCGAATCGGAGTGATCGTTCCAGATGTTGATTGGCGCACCAATCGCGCGATTGGCCACCGTCATCACGATTGGCAGGCCCAGGCCGGAGGCGTTGAATACGGCTTCGACCATGAACAGCAGACCTTGGGAAGCGGTCGCTGTGTAGGTACGGGCGCCGGCCGCCGACGAACCGATGGCGACGCTCATGGCGGCGAATTCGGATTCGACGTTGAGAAACTCGCAGTCTTTCAATTCGCCGGACTTCACCATTTCGCCGATACCTTCGACGATGTGCGTTTGCGGAGAAATGGGGTAGGCGCAGATTACTTCGGGCCGGCACAGGGCGACGGCCTCGGCGACGGCATGTGAACCTTCAGTCTGCTTAAGCATGGGCAGCCTCCTTTCGGGCGTTTTCAATTCTGGCCCGGACCAGCTCGAAAGCTTCGGTCGCACCGGCGATATTGCCTGTCGCCACTTTGCCGGAAAACTTTGCGTTGATGGCCTTGAACACAGATTCAAGATCAATGAGGCCGGAGAGGGCGGCAAAGCCTGCCAGCAGCGGCACGTTAGGCATGGGACGCCCGACATGCTTGAGTCCCAGATCGGTCGCCGCCAAAGTGCACAAACGCTCAGCCGGCCAGTCGCGAACGAAATCGCTCAGTCCGAGCTCTTCGAAAGTGCTCTTGGTATTGATCAGGATGAAGCCGTCTTTTTTCAGGCCGGAAAATACATCGACCTGGAACAGCAGCGTCGGATCCTGAATGATCAGCGCGTCGGGCATCATGATCGGCTCACGCAACCGGATTTCCTTGTCGGCGATGCGACAGAAGGCGACTACGGGGGCGCCGGTCCGCTCGGAACCAAAACTGGGGAAGGCTTGCGCATGACGCCCCTCCTCAAATGCGGCAATTGAAAGCATCTCGGCTGCCGTTACCACTCCTTGGCCGCCGCGGCCATGAATACGCACTTCAAACATATTCTCTCCGATTCGTGGGGTTTTGGAGGCGGCCAGCAGCGCCACAAGTTATGAATGGAGCAGTGGATTGCCTCCCCAGAGCGACCTATTCTACGCACATTCACACAGAAAAATAAAGGGGGTAGCGCAAGAAAAGATGCCAACCGGAAGAAAATGACCGTTTGATTTACCCTTTATTCCGTATGGCAAGAAAACCCGGCGTGCATTATGGGATTTCTCATTGCCACAAAAACCCGGCTGACTCTCGAATCCTTGCGGGGACAAGCGAACGATCGGCTATGCATTATTGCTGCCTCATAATCCTGGGTGCCGGTTGGCATAAGTCAGTCCGTGCCCCCGCCATAGACCGGCAAGCCATCGATTGAAGCCATCCACCTATGGCGCCGTCTTCCCGCCAAAACGTTCCAGGCCAGGTTGGAATGCCACCAAATCCTGACATCGGTCTCGTACAGGATGCATGCGATGGCCATGGTACAGAAACGCTGAAGAACCGGCGCGTTGATTGGGCGTGATAGAATCGCCTTTTTTTACGCGCCAACACTCTCCAGAATGATTTCCGGCCTACTCAAGAAGATTTTCGGCAGCCGCAATGATCGGCTGATCAAGCAATACTCTGCGGTCGTCCGTCAGGTCAATGCGCTGGAAGCAGGCATCAGCGCGCTTTCCGACGATGAATTGCGCGGCAAGACGGCTGAGTTCAAAACCCGCGTGGCCAATGGCGAGACACTGGATTCCTTGCTGCCGGAAGCCTTTGCCGTTGTTCGCGAGGCCGGCAAGCGTGCGCTGGGCATGCGCCACTTCGACGTGCAACTGGTTGGCGGCATGGTGTTGCATGACGGCAAGATTGCCGAAATGCGTACCGGCGAGGGCAAGACGCTGGTGGCTACCCTGCCCGCCTACCTCAATGCGCTGTCCGGCAATGGCGTGCATATCATTACCGTCAATGATTATCTGGCCAGCCGCGATTCCGAGTGGATGGGGCGTCTGCATCGCTTCCTCGGGCTCTCGGTCGGCGTCAACCTGTCGCAGATGCAGCACGATGAAAAGCAGGCGGCTTATGCCGCCGATATCACCTATGGCACCAACAACGAGTTCGGTTTTGATTACCTGCGCGACAACATGGTCTACACCTCCGGCGAGCGGGTACAGCGCAAGCTGAGCTACGCCATTGTCGACGAGGTCGATTCGATCCTGATCGACGAAGCGCGGACGCCGCTGATCATCTCCGGCCAGGCCGAGGATCACACGGAACTCTATGTGCGCATGAACCAGGTCGCGCCCTTGCTTGAGCGCTGTCTGGAAGAAGACGGCCCCGGCGATTACTGGGTTGATGAAAAGGGTCATCAGGTACTGATGAGCGAGGCCGGTCACGAGCACGCCGAAGAGATTCTCGCGCGTGTCGGGCTGCTGCCCGAAGGCGGCAGTCTGTATGATGCGGCCAACATCCTGCTGATACACCACCTTTACGCCGCGTTGCGCGCACATACGCTGTTCCTGAAAGATCAGCAGTACGTGGTGCAGAACGGCGAAGTCATCATCGTCGATGAATTTACCGGGCGCCTGATGTCGGGTCGCCGCTGGTCCGACGGCCTGCATCAGGCGGTTGAGGCCAAAGAGGGTGTGTCGATCCAGAACGAAAACCAGACGCTGGCCTCGATCACCTTCCAGAACTACTTCCGCATGTACGGCAAGCTTGCCGGCATGACCGGCACGGCCGATACCGAAGCCTACGAATTCCAGCAGATCTACGGACTGGAGACGGTGGTCATTCCCACCAACCAGCCGATGTGCCGGATCGACAATAACGACCAGATTTTCCGCACCGCCAAGGAAAAGCACGACGCCATCGTTGCCGACATCCGCGCCTGCCGCGCGCATGGGCAACCGGTGCTGGTCGGCACCACCTCGATCGAGAACTCCGAACTGCTGTCGACCTTGCTCGACAGCGAAAAGCTGCCGCATCAGGTCCTCAACGCCAAGCAGCACGCACGCGAAGCCGAGATCGTCATTCAGGCCGGTCGCCCGGGCATGATCACCATCGCCACCAACATGGCCGGTCGCGGTACCGACATCGTGCTCGGCGGCAGCATCGAAAAGCAGTTCTCACTGATCCGCGACGACGAAACGCTTTCCGCAGCCGACAAGGAGGCGCGTACCGCTGCCGTGCGCGCCGACTGGCAGATATTGCACAATCAGGTCGTGGCTTCCGGCGGCCTGCATATCATCGGTTCCGAGCGCCATGAATCGCGCCGCATCGACAACCAGTTGCGCGGTCGCTCCGGCCGTCAGGGCGACCCCGGCTCCTCGCGCTTCTATCTCGCGCTGGACGATGCGCTGCTGCGAATCTTTGCCGGCGAGCGTCTGAAATCGATCATGGAGCGCCTGAAAATGCCGGAAGGCGAGGCGATCGAGCATCCGCTTGTCTCGCGCTCGCTCGAATCAGCCCAGCGCAAGGTCGAAAGCCGCAACTTCGATATCCGCAAGCAATTGCTCGAATACGATGACGTAGCCAACGATCAGCGCAAAGTCATCTACGCGCAGCGTAACGAACTGCTCGAAACGGACGACATTACTGAAACCATTACCGCCATGCGTCACGGTGTCCTGTACGACACCTTCCGACGTTATGTGCCGACCGATAGTGTCGAAGAACAATGGGAATTGCCGGCGCTGGAGAAGGAACTGGCTTCCGAGATGCAGTTGCAGTTGCCGATTGTCGAATGGTTCGAGAATGAACCGACGCTTGGCGACGAGGCGATGCTCAGACGCATTATTCAAGAGGCCGATGCCGCCTACGCCGCCAAGGTCGAACAGGTCGGCGCCGAGAGCTTCCACCAGTTCGAGCGCAATGTGATGCTGCAAAGCGTCGATACCCATTGGCGCGAGCATCTGGCGGCGCTCGATCACCTGCGCCAGGGCATCCACCTGCGTGGCTATGCGCAAAAGAACCCGAAACAAGAATACAAGCGCGAGGCCTTCCAGTTGTTCGAGATGCTGCTCGACAGCGTACGGGTCGAAGTCAACCGGCTGCTGATGACGGTTCAGGTGCGTGCCGAGGATGTCGAAGAATCCGCGCCGCATGCCGAGGTGCAGAACGTCCAGTTCCACCACGCCGGCTACGATGAAGTGCTCGGGACCAGCGATGACGACGAACTAGCGAAGGCCCAGCCGATTCATGCCGGGCCGAAAGTAGGCCGCAATGATCCCTGCCCTTGCGGTTCGGGCAAGAAATACAAGCAGTGCCACGGAAAGTTGAGCTAACGACTAAACCCATTCAACGCAGAGGGCGCAGAGACGCAGAGGACACTGGGTTCTTTGTTTTCTCTGCGCCCTCTGCGTCTCTGCGATCTCTGCGTTAAGAGAGGTGAAAAAAATGCCTGTAAACTTCACAACCCCCGCACCTGAAGCCTTGTTTCCCGTCGCCGGCATCCAGCTTGGCCTCGCCGAAGCGGGCATCCGCAAGACCGACCGGCGCGACCTGACGCTGCTGGCGCTCGATCCCGGCTGCACGGTAGCCGGTGTGTTCACACAAAACCGGTTCTGCGCGGCGCCAGTGCAACTTTGCCGTAGCCATCTTGATTCCGGCAGCGAGATTCGTGCGCTGGTCATCAACACCGGCATTGCCAATGCAGGAACGGGCGAACCCGGCTTGCAGGCGGCGCAGGCGACCTGCGTTGCGGTCGGCCAGCTGTTTGGCGTCGGCGCGAATCAGGTACTGCCGTTCTCGACCGGAGTGATTCTCGAACCTCTGCCGGTTGACCGGCTGATTGCCGGGCTGCCACGCTGCGTGGCCGATCTGAAGGCCGACCACTGGCACGCTGCCGCACACGGCATCATGACCACTGACACGGTGGCCAAGGCCGCCTCCCGGCGGGTTGAAATCAACGGCAAGACAGTCAGCATTACCGGCATCAGCAAGGGCGCCGGGATGATCAAACCCAACATGGCCACCATGCTCGGCTTCGTGGCCACCGATGCCGGCATCGCCGAACCGTTGCTCAGGCAACTGGTGCGCGAAGCGGCCGACGAGTCGTTCAACTGCATAACCGTCGATGGCGACACCTCGACCAACGACTCCTTCATCCTGATCGCCACCGGTCAATCCGGCGCCCATTTTTCCGCTGCGGCCACGCCCGGTTACGCCGCGCTACGAACTGCAGTGACTGGCGTTGCGCTCGAACTTGCGCAGGCCATCATCCGTGATGGTGAAGGCGCCACCAAGTTCATCACCATTGCCGTCGAAGGTGGCAATGATCGCGAGGAATGCAAGCGCGTCGGTTACGCCATCGGCCACTCCCCCCTGGTCAAAACCGCGTTCTTCGCCTCCGACCCCAACCTCGGCCGCATTCTGGCGGCCATCGGCTACGCTGATATCAGCGCGTTGGATGTCGACGGCGTTCGCGTCTGGCTAGGCAGCGACGGCCAGGAAGTTCTGGTGGCCGAGAAGGGCGCGCGTGCCGATTCGTATCGCGAAGAGGACGGCGCCCGCATCATGCAGGCGGCCGAAATCACCGTGCGCGTCGATCTCGGTCGCGGCCAAGCCAGAGGCACCGTCTATAGCTGCGATTTTTCCTACGACTACGTGAAGATCAACGCCGACTACCGCAGTTAGGACTGACTAAAATGTTGTCGGAAAGTATCCAGTGCCCGTTCGAGAACATGCAGGGACACATCCTTGTCTCGTACCGTTTGCTTGGTACGAAGTAGTCCTTCCAAGCTTACTGTGTGAACCGGGATGCCCTCCAAGTCCACCGTTATCGCAAATTGCCGCAATGTCTCGTAGGTTTCGCCGCAAGCATTTAGCATGATATCTACGGGAAAGGCATCTGCCACCCTGATGTTGTCGCCTTCGGTAAACCACTCCGGATCAAGGTCTTTGGCTGCTTGGTCAGGAAGCACCATCAGAGCGGCCTTCACCTTTTTTCCAGCCGCCTGTGTCGCCGGTACCAGCAGGTCAATGTCCGTTGTTGCTCGGTGATAACCATGAACGAATAAAGCATACCCACCAATAAGCAAGTATTCGACGCCATGCTGGTTTAATGACTGCACTAGAGCCTTCAGGTCATCGAGTGATGCGGGCCTACAAAATTCTTCCATCTGCACGCTCCATAGCTATTTGCGCCATACCTTTGGACAGACAGTCCAGTTGTTGCCGATTTGCTTCAGCGTGCGTCATGAACCGATAGACCCCTTTGGGGATGAAGTTTGTGTTGCCTGTAGGCAAATGATGAACTTCATCGTTAAAGCGCGCACCTTCGGCAAGCAACACACCTGAAGCAATAAAGCTGATCGGACGTTCTTTACGAAAACCGACTGTTCTCATCTTCTAGATCCTTTTCTGAATAAAGCCCAATGAAAACTCCCGCCGCTAAACTTGCGTTGTCGCGGGTGTTTCTCGGTTCAGCAGTGGGGTTGCCACCCAAACCACTTACCGCAGTTCCCCCGCCTTGACTCAGTGCAGCACGCGTGGGATGGCTAGCGTAAACTCGGGAATCACAGCTTCGAACTGGGTACCGTCCTCCGCAGTCATCTGGTAGCTCCCGCGCATGGTGCCGACAGGCGTGTCGATTTGGCAGCCACTGGTATATTCAAACTTCTCGCCGGGCTTGAGCAAGGGTTGCTGTCCGACCACACCGAGGCCGCGCACTTGCTGGACCCGTTCGTGGGCATCAGTGATGATCCAGTGACGAGAGATCAACTGTGCCGGCACGGTTCCGACATTCTCAATGGTGATGGTGTAGGCGAAAACATAGCTCTCACTGGCGGGATCGGATTGATCGGCAATGAACTGCGGAACCGCGCTCGCCGCGATCTGGTATTTCTTGCTTTCGGCCATGGGGGTCAGTTAAGGATAATTGAGTGAGGCATTGCACACGAAAGTTGCGCGGGAGGCAAGTGCAAGTTCTTGATAGCCACGAGCCGCCGGGTTTTTTTCCGCACTTGAAGCGCTGAGAGTTCTTTATTGGGTGTGAAGCCCGTAGGGGAGTGCGATAAGGACTCAGCTTCGGACTCAGCCTCGGACTCAGCTTCGGACTCAGCCAGAAACCCATTCGCTAACGATGTTCCCGCGCCTTTCGCCACGCGCCTGAAACAAACACTGCCAGCACCCCCGCAGACAAACCACCGACCAAACCAAGTGCAAGCAGCAGCCTTTTCTTAGGCGAAACGGGTTTGCTGGAAACAAAAATATCCTCCAAAACCTGGGCTGGCCTGGTCGCGGGTGGTAGCAGAGAAATTTCCATCGCAAAAATGGACTGCCGCAGACTGAATACATCCGAATCCATCTGCAACTTTATTGATGTCAATAGAGATAACTGACTGAAAATTTCATCCTTCATACCTTTTGAATCTATTGTTTTGGACAGCAGAACAAGATCGGCTTCAGCCTTTTTCAGTTTTTCCTTGACGGAAAGAAGATCGTAATTTATTTTTTTCAGGATTTGACTTGCCTGTTCTTCTTGCCGTTTTGTCAAAAAATTAGTCGCAGTTAATGCGATTTTTTTTGCCTCATCCTGGGACCGTGCCTTTACCTTCAACTCGACCAATCCGGGATTTGTTTTTGGAACCAACGCGGTCAGAATTGTTGTGCCACCACCCGCATTGATTGCATCAGTCCACTCCGGATCATTAACATCCATTGCCACTTGCAAGAGAAAAGAGGGGGACTTCAATCGTTCTACCATCGTCAGAGGATCTTCAACCACGGCCCCCGCTACTTTTCCGGGGAGTAGTTTAACAGCACCCTCATAAGTAATAGCGCACAACCGAAGTGGAACGAATCTTGCTGCACGGGGTTAAATC
>NZ_JBMOJE010000055.1:0-32159 GCF_049316945.1 Propionivibrio sp.
CTACACGCTGGTGTGAAAAGTGCCAAACCAATTGGGTCCTAACAGAAGAAATCTGTGGCTAGTAAAGTCAGCAGTCCCGGCAGATCCGGGGTTTCCCACTCGCCGTCGATCCACGCTTCGGCTAAACCGACATCGCCACGCTCCAGGATGCGCTCGAAAACCGCCCAGCTTCGAACATCAAGCGTTACCGATGATCCGCCGTTGCCGCAACACAGATGGCCGCCGTCCGGCAAGCGCACCTCCAATGTTCCGTGACTGATTCTTTCCAGCAGATTCAATACTGCCCTGGCATTGCGTGGCCGCGGGGCAGGGGAAGAAGAGGCTGCAGAGGCTGGCAGGGCGAGGGTGTTTTGCATGGAATTCATCGCGTCGTCTCCTCAAGGGGTGGTTCGGGTTTGGTGAAAAAAGGCACGCGCTTGAGCCACAAACGAAGCGCCTGCCAATGGATGCGAAAGACCACGCCAAGCGTCAGCAGTGGGTAACTGAAAAAAGCCTTGAGCAAAGCCCCGCTGGTCAGCGGCTCAGCTTTGCCGGAGAGTGAGGTATGCAGCAAATCACCACCGGCATCGCCGTGGTCGATGCACGCCAGGCGCCAGCTTTTGACAGCACTCGGTTCAAGATTCGGCGCGCCTTTGGCGTAAAAACGGAAGCGATAGAACCCGGAAACGGCCATGAACGGTGAAACATGGAAAACCTTGTTGCGCTCGAGCACCTCGCCATCGCGGATCGGTCGCCCGTCGGCATGCGCCAGCAGGTAATTGTGGTGCTCGCCGAAGGTGTTGCTGACCTCGGCCAGAACAGCAATCAACTCGCCCGAGCCGTTATGGCAGTACCAGAAACTGACCGGATTGAAGACGAAGCCGAGCACCCGGGGAAAACACTGCAGAAAGATTTCGCCATCGGCGGCGATACCGTTGCTATCGAGAAGGTCACGAATCCACGGCAAGGGGTGGGAGCCGTCACGGGCGCCGTGGTCGGCAAAGCGAAAGCTGAACAGATTGAAGCGGTTGACCGAAAACAGTGCGCTTGCGGCCTGTTCAATGCCTGATAACGGCAACAGGCAGAAGTAGATCGGATACACAAACTGATGCTCCGCCGGCCTCAAGCGGCGGTGCATGACTTGCCCGAAGAAAAGTTGGCCGGCGGTGTTCACGCGGCAAGCTCACCGAGTCGTCGCGGCGCCGGGATGAACGGCACCCTGGCTGGCCGCGTCTCAACTTCGCCGCCCTGCCAGGGCGCCTTGCAGCCGAGGGCGTTGGCCACCGTCAAACCGGATTTCAGGCCATCCTCATGGAAGCCGTAGCCGCTCCACGCCCCACAGAACCACACCCCGCTCTTGCCGGAGATGGAGGCCAACCGGCGCTGCGCCGCAATCGCCGGACCGTCGAACAGTGGGTGGGCGTAATCAAACTCGGCAATCACCTTATCCGCCGCCGGCTCGCGCTGCGGATTCAGCGAAACCATCACCGGCGTCTTGAACGGCAGTGGCTGCAAGCGGTTGATCAGGTAGGAAACGCTGACCGGCGAATGATTCAGCTCGCCCTTTCTGGCGCGATAATTCCACGCCGACCACAGCGCCGGATCGCGCGGCAAGAGCGCGACATCGGTATGCAGCACGGCACGATTCGGCTCGTAGCGGATGGCAGAAAGCAACTCGCGCTCTTCCGGCGTGGCCGCCGTCCCGAGAATCGCCAGCGACTGATCGCTATGACAGGCCAGCACCACCTGGTCGAAACGCTCGACCGCACCGTTGGTCGTCAGCGACACGCCATTTTCGTGGCGCGTGATACCGAGCACCGGCGTATTGAGGCGGATGTCGTCGATAGTCACGGCCAGCTTCTTCACATATTCCCGGGCACCACCGCGTACCGTGCGCCACAGCGGACGATTCAATACCTGCAGCAGCCCGTGGTTGCGACAGAAGCGCACGAAGGTGGCGAGCGGATAGTCGAGCATCTGCCCGGACGGGCAGGACCAGATCGCCGCCCCCATCGGCAACAGATACCACTCGGCAAAGGGCCGCGAATAGGAGCCGGCAACCAGAAAATTGCGCAAGGTCATCGAATCGTCCGGATGCGTAGCCAGCCAGGCCACGCTCTCCCGGTTGAAACGCAGGATATCGGCCAGCATGCGCCAGAATTTGGGGCGCAGCAGGTTCCGCTTCTGCCCGAAGACGGTGGCCAGACTGCTGCCCGACCATTCCAGATCCGGCTGTTCGAGGCTGACGGCAAAGGACATTTCGGTTTCCACGCTGGTCACGCCCAGATAGGCGAAAAGCGCGGTCAGGTTGGGGTAGGTCGCCGTGTTATAGACCAGAAAGCCGGTATCGACCGGGTGGCTGACGCCTTCGAGCGTCACATCGACGGTGTTGGTATGCCCGCCGAGATAGCTGCCGGCCTCGTAAAGCGTTACTTCGTGCTTTTGCGCAAGCAGCCAGGCACTGCTCAGCCCGGAAACCCCGGCGCCAACAACGGCAATTCGTTGCGCGCGACTCATGAACTACTCCTTTGAAGAACCCGGCCTTGGCTGCCGCACAATCGGTGATAAATTTCGTTCTGTCATGGACAAATAGAACGTTTATATCTTGAGTAGTTCCCGTGATAGTATTTGCTAATAAATTGTCCTGGACAAATAATGATTTCTCGACCCAGCATGACGATTGCCGCCGTAGAGCGGGACACCGGCCTCGGCAAGGACACCTTGCGCGTCTGGGAGCGGCGCTATGGCTATCCGCTACCGACCCGCGACGAGCGTGGCGAGCGCCATTACCCGGCAGAACAGGTTGATCGGCTACGCATCATCAAGCGCCTGATGGACCAGGGTCACCGACCGGGAAGCTTGTTTGCCGCCAGCGAAGAAGATCTGCTGCTACTCGCCGGTTCAAGCCAATCGCCAGAAAGCGCAGCGCCGCAAGACGAGCAGAGCGTCGTCGGCCAGATCCTCGCGCTGATCAAGGCACACGACGCGCAAGGGCTGCGCCAGGCACTCAACCAGGCCATGATGCGCCAGGGTTTGCAGCGTTTCGTCATCGACATCGTGGCGCCACTGAACCAGATCGTCGGAGCCGCCTGGATGCGCGGAGAACTCGAAGTATTCGAGGAGCACCTCTATTCGGAGCAGATCAAATCGCTGCTGCGCCAGGCCATCAGCAGCCTGCCGGCCAGCACCAGTGGGCGGCCGCGCATCCTGCTCACCACCGTCCCGGAAGAGCGGCATGTGCTCGGGTTGTTGATGGTGGAAGGCTTGCTCACGCTGGATGGCGCCACCTGCATCTCGCTGGGCGTGCAAACGCCGTTGTTCGACATTCGAGCGGCGGCCGAAGCGCACCGCGCCGACATCGTCGCCCTGTCATTCTCGTCGGCCTTTCCGGCGCGCCAGATTGCGCCGCAGATTAGCCAGTTGCGAGAAATGCTTTCACCGGATGTTGAACTGTGGGTAGGCGGGGCCGGCAGCAACAGACTCCCGGCGATTGACGGTGTCGTCGTTCTACCGACCCTTGAAGCCGCGCTCGCTGCCCTGCGAGCCACGCAGGACGGCGCTCTTGAAGGTCATTGACGTGGCAGCCTTTGTTTATGCGGCTCCCACGGCATGCTGACCGGAGAGCCTTTATTGACGGGCGTTCTGAGACATTGAGCCAGTCACGACATTTGCTTACGCGCTGTGCGGCAATCTGCTGAGCAAGCGAAACAGGGCGCTCAGCGGCTGTGAAAAAATGCCTCAACACCCACCGCAGAGGCGCAAAGGTGACCGAAGGAAATGCAGATCCGCAAAGGTTTCGCAGAGAAAATCTCTAACAACAATGAGGTTTCTCTGCGTTTCCTCTGCGGCTTTGCGCCTCTGCGGTGGATTCTTGATATTTTCACAGGCGCTCAGCGGAGAATCAGGTTGTCCCGGTGCACGATTTCCGACTCGTCGATATAGCCGAGAATCGCTTCAATGTCCTGGCTGGCGCGGCGGGCAATGCGGCGGGAGTCGCTGCTGCCGTAGTTGATGAGGCCGCGGGCGACCTCGATGCCTTCCGGCGAGAGACAGGCGACCGCTGCGCCACGCTCGAATTCGCCCTGGACTTCAACGACGCCGATCGGCAGCAGGCTTTTTCCAGCGCGCAGCGCCTTGACGGCGCCGGCATCCAGAATCAGTTTTCCGTTGAGTTGAAGATGGTCGGCCAGCCATTGCTTGCGGGCGCTGAGCCGTGGGGTCTCCGCTATCAGCAGGGTGCCGACGGATTCGCCAAGCGCCAGGCGTGGCATGACATCCAGCTCACGCCCGTTGGCAATGACCGTGTGCGCGCCGCTGCTGGCCGCGCGTTTGGCGGCGATGACCTTGGTGATCATGCCACCTTTGCCGTATTGCGAACCGGCGCCACCGGCCATGGCTTCAAGTGCCGGATCGCCGGCGCGGGCTTCGGAGATCAGCGTGGCGCTGGCGTCCTTGCGCGGATCAGCCGTAAATAGCCCCTGCTGGTCGGTGAGGATGATCAGGCAGTCGGCGTCGACCAGGTTGGCGACCAGGGCGCCGAGCGTATCGTTGTCGCCGAACTTGATTTCGTCGGTGATGACCGTGTCGTTCTCGTTGATGATCGGCACCACGCCCAGTCCGAGCAGTGTTGTCAGCGTCGAGCGGGCATTGAGATAACGCTTGCGATCGGAGAGGTCGTCATGGGTCAGCAGCACCTGCGCGGTGTGCAGTCCGTGGCTGGCGAAGGCGCTTTCATAGACCTGCACCAGTCCCATCTGGCCGACAGCAGCGCAGGCCTGCAGTTCATGCACGGCGCTCGGGCGCTTGCTCCAGCCGAGGCGCTGCATGCCGCAGGCGATGGCGCCGGAGGAGACGAGAACCACCTCCTTGTTGTCCTGCCGCAGCAGGGCGATCTGCCGTGCCCATTCATTGATGGCGTTTAGATCAAGGCCCTCGCCATTGTTGGTGACAAGGGCGGAGCCGACCTTGATGACAAGGCGTTTCGCTTCGGCAATGCGGGTCGTGGCCATGATCAAGCGTCTGTGTCGTTATCGGAATCTTCTGGAAAATAGTCGTCGAGCGGCAAATCTGTCATCGCGGGCGGTGGCGCCAGATTGTCGAGCGCATCCTGCAACTTGTAGATGACCTGACGACAGCCTTCGCCGTTGATGGCGCTGACGCGGAAGCATGGAGCGTCGGTGGTGTTGCCATAGGCCTGCAGGAAGTCGCTGACGCGCTGGTCGCGCTCGTCTTCGGGAATCAGGTCCAGCTTGTTGAGCACCAGCCAGCGCGGCTTGGCGGCCAGTTCGGGGCTGTATTTCTCAAGTTCGTGCACGATCGCTTTGGCGTCATGAACCGGGTCGGCATCGGGGTCAGGCGGGGCCAGGTCGACGATGTGCAGCAGTACGCGGGTGCGCGCCAGATGCTTGAGAAAGCGGATGCCGAGGCCGGCGCCTTCGGCCGCGCCTTCGATCAGGCCGGGAACGTCGGCGATGACGAAACTCTTGTTTTCGCTGACGCGAACGACACCGAGATTCGGGTGCATGGTGGTGAAGGGGTAATCGGCCACCTTCGGGCGCGCTGCGGAAACGGAGCGGATGAAGGTGCTCTTGCCGGCATTGGGCAAGCCGAGCAGACCGACATCGGCGAGTACGCGCAGTTCGAGTCGAAGATCGCGCTCTTCACCGGGCTCGCCTTTGGTCGACTGACGCGGCGCACGATTGACGCTGGACTTGAAATGGATGTTGCCGAGGCCGCCACGACCGCCCTTGGCGATCAGCACCTTCTTTTCATCGACATCGAGGTCGGCGACGATCTCGTTGCTGTTAACGTCGGCGATCACGGTACCGACCGGCACATGCAAGGTGATGTCCTTGCCGCCCTTGCCGTAGCAATCGCTGGAACCGCCTTTTTCGCCACGCTCGGCGAGGAATTTCCGGGTGTAGCGGAATTCGATCAGGGTGTTGAGGTTGCGGTCGGCAACGACGAACACACTGCCGCCGCGGCCGCCGTCGCCGCCATCCGGGCCACCTTCCGGCTCGTATTTCTCGCGCCGGAACGAGGCGATGCCATTGCCGCCGTCACCGGCTGCAACAAAGATTTTTGCCTCGTCAATGAATTTCATGAAGATGATCCCTGTTGTTCAGGTCTTGGAAATTAAAAAAGCCCTACCACCAAGGATAGGGCTTTTGGTCTGATTTGTTACGCGATCAGGCAGCGGGAACGATGCTGACCGTGCGACGGCGCTTCTCGCCCTTGATCGCAAACTGAACGTGGCCTTCGACCAGCGCGAACAGAGTGTGATCCTTGCCGATGCCGACGTTTTCACCGGGGTGAAAGGCGGTACCGCGCTGGCGAATGATGATGTTGCCAGCAACGACCAGTTGGCCGCCATAGCGCTTTACGCCTAGGCGTTTCGATTCCGAGTCGCGGCCGTTACGGACACTGCCGCCTGCTTTTTTGTGTGCCATGAGTCAGTTTCCTTTCGGTTACGCCGCGATGCCGTCGGCAATGACGTCGATCCGGATCTCGGTATAGTTTTGACGATGACCCTGATGCTTCTGATAATGCTTGCGACGACGCATTTTGAAGATCGTGATCTTGTCGTGGCGGCCTTGTGAAAGCACAGTTGCCTTGACCGTAGCGCCGGTGAGGAGAGGAGTGCCGATTTGTACGGACTCGCCTTCGCCGATCATGAGAATCTGGTCAAGGGTGATTTCTGCGCCAACTTCTGCCGGTATCTGTTCTATTTTCAATTTTTCGCCGGTGACAACGCGATATTGCTTGCCCCCGGTTTTTATGACCGCATGCATGTTGGACTCCAAATACAAAGTAAAGTAAAAAGAAGAACCGCGCATTATACGTATTTTCGTCGCCAAGTCAAAAAACTGAATGTCACAATACTAAAGTAAGCTTTGTCTTGGGGCGGACGGTTTTCAGCGTTCTGTTGTTGAAGGAGCGCTAATTTTTGCGCGATGGACGCTTGCTGCACGGAGGCAATTGCCGACTGAACTTCTACAAATCAGGCACCGCGCATGAGTCTGTAAAGCAGGTCAGCACCATAGGAAAATTTTGGGGGTGGGAGTGGCAACTTACGCAATCGGAGACATTCAGGGCTGTTTCAGTTCGTTCACTCGCCTGCTCGAACGTTGTGAATTCGATCCAGTGCAGGACAAACTCTGGCTGGTGGGCGATCTGGTCAATCGCGGGCCGCGCTCGCTGGAGACGCTGCGTTTCGTGCGCGATCTTGGCTCGGCGGCAATAACGGTGCTCGGCAACCATGACCTTTCGCTTTTAATGACAGCCGAAGGATTCGGCAAGCGCGGCAAGGGCGACACCTTCGACGAGATTCTCGCCGCACCGGATCGCGACGAACTTCTCGGCTGGTTACGACATCGGCCCTTGTGCCATCTCGAAGGTCAATACTGCATGGTGCACGCCGGGTTGCTCCCGCAGTGGACGGCGGCCGAAGCCTCTGCGCTGGCGGCCGAGGTCGAGGCGGCGCTGACCGAACCGGGCTGGCGCGAGTTCATGGCCAATATGTGGGGCAGCGAACCGGCGGCGTGGCGGAATAACCTGGCGGGCTGGCCGCGCCTGCGCGTAATCGTCAACGCCCTGACCCGCATGCGCTTCTGTTCGGCCAAGGGAGAGATGGATTTCAAGGCCAAGGGCGAAGTCGCCAAGGCGCCGAAGGGTTACATGCCGTGGTTTGAAGTGCCGGATCGGCGCAGTGCGGATACCGTGCTGATTACCGGCCATTGGTCGGCGCTGGGGCTGAAGATACAGCCCAATCTGCTGGCCATCGATTCTGGCTGCCTGTGGGGTGGTGCGCTGACCGCTATCCGGCTTGAGGACCGAGCGGTTATTCAGGTGGATTGCTCGAAGGAAGAAATCCGAGCCTGGTAGCGATGGCGGCGTGAGCCGCCTGCGACAGTTCACGCCGGGTCTGACCTGTGGTGTCGATGGCCGGTGCCGTAAGCAGGCGGGCCGTCAGCGAGCGGCAGGCGAGAATCGCGGAAAAACACTGCTTCATCGACGTTTCGCCGGCAAACGATGGCGCCAGGCTGATGTTTCCCTGGGCATCATGGTAAGAGAGTGCAAGCGGCAGAATTGGGCGCCCGGTCTCGATCGCCGGTTGCAGCAGGGCGGCGTGAAAGCCGAGCAGGTGGGTACCGTCGGTTGTCGTTCCCTCAGGAAAAATGACGACATCCATGCCGGCGACGAGCAGGGAATCGATTTCTGCATTGACTATGCGGGCGTGACCGCGACTGCCACGGCGCAGGAAAACCGTATCGTTTTGTTCTCCCAGCCAGCCAAAGAACGGCCACTGGCGTATCTCGGCCTTGGAGATGAAGGCTGACGGCCGCAGGGCGTTGATGGCAAAGATGTCCAGCCAGGAGATGTGATTGGAGACGATCAGGCAACCAGGAGGTGCGTCGGCTGGCTGCGCCTCAAGGCGAACGGAGAGAATCTTCAGTATCTGGTGCGACCAGCGCTGCTTCAGACTCACTCGCCGCTGTTCTGCGACCAAGGGGTAGAAGATTGCCGTGCCGACGGCAATCTTCACGAAATGCAGCGCCAGACGAAGGCAACGAAAAATACGGATCAGATAGGGCGTCGGGCGGGCTGGACTCATCGATCAAGCGGTTAATGGGTCACGCGTGTCGAACCGCTTCCGCTCAGAACGCGAACCCGTTCGCCGGGCTGGAAAATCTCGCCCATTTCCTGAACCACCGCGACCAACTGGCCGCCATCGAGATTGACGGTGATTTCCAGCGCATTCTTCTTGGTGGCATTCTCTTCAATGGCCGAGCCAGCCAATCCTCCGAGTACAGCGCCGATGATGGCACCGATGATCTGACCCTTGCCGCCGCCAACGTTGCTTCCTGCAACACCGCCGATGGCCGCGCCGGCAAAACCGCCGACGCCGGACTCGGTTCCTTCCATGGTCACTTCACGAATGCTTTCGACGACGCCGGTGCGCACGATCATTTCGCGCCTGGCCTGGTCGCGCGAGTAAACATCGCCCGACCGGCTGGTCGCGCAGCCGCCCAGAACCAACGAGATCATCAGTGCCGCAGCAAACTTCAAAACGTTCATTGCCTTCTCCTACCAAGGTGCCTTGCCGAAGGCTTTTGCATAACGGTCGGCGATGTTTTCACGACTCGGACGATGATTCTGCCCTCCGCGATGAGCGATTTTGATGGCACCCATCACCGCAGCCAGTCGGCCGGTACTGACCCAGTCCCAGCCGTTGGCAATTCCGTAAAGCAGTCCGGAGCGATAAGCATCGCCGCAACCGGTCGGGTCGACCAGATCATCAGCTTCAACGCAGGGGATCTCATAACGTTGACCATCCGCGTAAATATGTGAGCCTTCACCGCCCAGCGTAACAATCAGCGCCTTGACTTCGCCCGCCAGCAACTCCAGCGTACGGCCGGTCCGGTCGCACAGCAGCTTGGCTTCGTAGTCGTTGAAACAGGCGTATTGGGCGAGTTTCATGAACTGCATCAGGTCATCCCCCGAAAACATCGGCAGCCCCTGGCCCGGATCGAAGATGAAGGGCGTGCCGGCGGCGGCCAGATCACGGGCGTGCTTGAGCATCCCGTCACGGCCGTCGGGCGCGACGATGCCCAGCGTGGCATCCTTGGCATCCGCTACGTGGTTGAGGTGAGAGAAACTCATCGCCCCGGGGTGGAAAGCGGTGATCTGGTTATCGTCCAGATCGGTCGTGATGAAAGCCTGCGCGGTGAAGCTGCCGGCGATGCGGCGCACGTGAGTGCGTGAGAGGCCAAGGTCGTCCAGGCGAACGAGGTAGGAATCGGCGTCATCGCCAACGGTGGCCATGATCAGCGGGTCGCCGCCCAGCAATTTCAGGTTATAGGCGATGTTTCCCGCGCAGCCGCCAAACTCCCGGCGCATCTCGGGCACCAGAAAGGCCACGTTCAGAATGTGAATCTGCTCAGGCAGGATGTGATTCTTGAAACGGTCATGGAAAACCATGATGTTGTCGTAAGCAATGGAGCCGCAGATGAGTGTGGACATAGGATTCGAAAGGGGAAAATAGGAAAGTAGGAAGAGGATTATAGCACTGGGGTGAAAGGCCGATTTTGCGTTGCAATCTGCGTTGAGCATGTCCCGGTCGCGCCGGGAATGGTGAGAGGGCTCAATGGTTTTCCGAGGGATTCAAGCGCAGGTCAGGGGTAGAAAACGTAGAGGCGATAGCCGGCCGCGCTGATGTCTGTAGTTTCGATCCACAGGCGAACGGCAATGTCAGAATTCGCCGCGAATGGCTGATCAGCCGGCATCTTCGGCGAAAGATACTCGCCGGGGTGGAAAATACGGCGGGCGATGGCAGCATCCTGCGTGTCGGTCAGTGAGAGTTCGAGCGAAGGATAGGCCTGTCCGTAATTTGCCCGGTTGCGCAAGGTGGCGTTCAGTATGAGCAGATTGCCGCGCGCCGGGTCGGACAGAAGATCCGACGTCTCTATGCTCACCAGTTCAACGTGGCGTGGCAAAGGCAGGTCAGCGTCGAAGGCCTGGCTAAGTGCCTCAAGAATCGGGCGCATACCAGGCACCGTGATGGCGATCTCGCTACGGAATCGAAAAACAATCTGGCCAGCCAGTGCCACTATAAGAATCAAGGCAGTGAGGATGAAAGGCCAGCGGGCAGCCCTCTCGGCCGGAAGCGAGACAGAATCCGACATCACGCCTTCGGCCCATTTGCTGTAGCCCGGGATTTCGGTCGTCTCGCGCGGCAGAATAAGTCCGGTTGCCTTGCCCAGTTCTTGTGCAGCCGATTCACTGAGTGGCGTTACTTCATCAGCGGGAATTTCTGCCAGGGGTATCTCGCTTGCCGGAGGAAAGTCTTCTGCCACCAGGTTTTCGTCGAGCAGGATGTTTGCTGCTGAGTAGTCGCTTTCGGCCTGATGAGTTGATGCAGGTGCAGGTGTTGGGTCGAGCACCACGGCAACAGAGGCTTCTGGCAAAGCAGATGGCAGTACAGATGGCAGTACAGTACGCAGCGCAGACAAGGTCGCTGAGTTGGTCTCATCAAGCAGGCTGTCAAGCGCATTGAATACGCTCTGGCATTGTCCGCAGCGAACCTTGCCGGCGCGGGCCTTCAACTGTTCGGGAGTGACCCGGAAAGTTGTCTCACATGCGGGACAGCGCGTTTTCATGCCTTGCTCTTGATACCCGCGAGACAGACCCAGCCGTCGCGCGTGTCGGCGACGCTGAGCGGCAGATAGGGCGCATAGCTGGCGATCAGTTCTTCCGTCTGTTCAGCAAGGATTCCGGAAAGCGCCAGTTTCCCACCGGGCCGCACGTGTGCGCAGATCGCCGGCGCCAGCGCCTTGAGCGGATTGGAGAGAATGTTGGCCACCACAATATCAAACTGCCCCTTGAGATCCATTGCCGAATCGGCGAAGCGAGCGCTAACAGCGTTGCGCTCGGCATTGCTTGTCGCGGCGCTAACGGCCTGCAAATCGATATCGACGCCGAGAACGTTGCTGGCGCCGAGTTTGGCCGCCGCGATGGCCAGAATACCTGAACCACAGCCGTAATCAAGAATCGAGATGCCGGGGGTGACTGATTGTTCGAGCCACTCCAGGCAAAGGCGAGTGGTCGGATGCGAGCCGGTGCCAAAGGCCATGCCCGGGTCGAGCACCAGAATGATGGCGTCGGGATCGGGAGCCTGGTGCCAGGAAGGAACAATCCACAAACGTTCGGAAACGCGAATCGGGTCGAACTGCGACTGGGTGAGTTGCACCCAGTTTTGTTCAGCAACGGTCTCCTGGGTGAAGGATGGCGTCTGGTCAAGTCCGGCAATGGGGGCACAGGCGGCGATCAGTGCACTGGTGTCAGTCTCTGACTCGAGCAGAGCGATGACCCGCGAACGCTCCCAGCCGGGTGTGGTGACCGATCCGGGCTCGCCGAACTGTGGTGTTTCTCTATCCGTGCCTGCGTCTGCGTCTTCGATGCAAGCCGAGAGGGCGCCGGCCTCAAGCAGGGCGTCGGCCAGCGCCTCGGCGTGCCGGCAATCGGTTTCGATGCTGATGGAAAGCCAGGCCATGGTCTGCCGGCTTAGAGACTGTGAAAAAATGGCTGAACCCCTACCGCAGAGACGCAGAGGCGCAGAGGTTTCGCAGAGAAAACCTTTAAAGACAGATCGCTTCCTCCGAGTTTTCTCTGCGTCTCTGCGACTCTGCGGTAGGTTTTCGATATTGTCACAAGCTCTCAGCTGTCTTTCTTGACTTCGTCTTTGGCGGCGAGTCGCTTCTCAAGGTAGTGAATGTTCATGCCGCCCTTGATGAAACCGGCGTCCTGCATCAGTTCCTGATGCAGCGCGATGTTCGTCTTGATGCCTTCGATACTCATTTCCGAGAGGGCAATGCGCATGCGGCGAATGGCCTGGTCGCGGGTATCGCCGTAAGCGATCAATTTGGCGACCATCGAGTCATAGTGCTGCGGTACCGTGTAGCCTTGATAGATGTGCGAATCAACGCGGATGCCGGGGCCGCCAGGCGGGTGATAAGTCGTGATCTTGCCGGGAAATGGCACGAATGTGTATGGATCTTCGGCGTTAATGCGACATTCGATGGCGTGGCCACGGAAGCTCAGGTCGCGCTGCTTGAAGCGCAGCTTCTCACCGGCAGCGACGCGGATCTGTTCCTGTACCAGATCAACGCCGCTGATCATTTCGGTTACCGGATGCTCAACCTGAATGCGCGTATTCATTTCAATGAAATAAAACTCGCCATTCTCGTAAAGGAATTCGAAGGTGCCGGCGCCACGATAGTTTATTCGGCGGCAGGCTTCGGCGCAGCGCTCGCCAATGCGGGCGATATGGCGTGCCGGAATTCCGGGTGCGGGCGCTTCCTCGATGATCTTCTGGTGGCGGCGCTGCATTGAACAGTCGCGCTCACCAAGGTAAACCGCACTCCTGAAGCTGTCAGCCAGCACCTGGATCTCCACGTGACGCGGATTTTCGAGGTACTTCTCCATGTAAACGTTGGGGTTGCCGAAAAAGCTTTGCGCTTCCGCGCGGGTCATGACCACCGCGTTAAGCAGTGCCGCCTCGGTGTGCACCACACGCATGCCGCGACCACCGCCACCACCGGCAGCCTTGATGATCACCGGGTAGCCGACCGCCTTGGCAGTCCTGACGATTTCTTTCGGGTCATCGGGCAGAACGCCTTCCGAGCCGGGAACGCAAGGCACGCCGGCTGCTTTCATGGCGTCTTTGGCTGATACCTTGTCGCCCATGAGGCGGATGGTTTCCGGGCGCGGACCGATGAAAACGAAACCCGAAGTCTCGATTCGTTCGGCAAAATCGGCGTTCTCCGAGAGAAATCCGTAACCGGGATGGATGGCTTCGGCGTCGGTCACCTCGGCCGCAGAGATGATGGCCGGCACGTTGAGGTAGCTCAGGTTGGATGGCGGCGGGCCGATGCAAACCGATTCGTCCGCGAGCTTTACATATTTCGCTTCGCGATCAGCTTCGGAGTGCACAACGACCGTCTTGATGCCCAACTCACGGCAGGCGCGCTGGATGCGGAGGGCGATTTCCCCGCGATTGGCAATGAGAACTTTCCCGAACATGGCGGAACGCTCTCCCTAGCCGACGATGAACAGCGGTTCACCATACTCAACCGGCTGGCCGTTCTCGACCAGTATCGCTTTCACGACTCCGGCGCAGTCGGATTCAATTTCGTTGAGCAGTTTCATGGCCTCGACGATGCACAGCGTGTCGCCAGCCTTGACCGCGCTGCCGATTTCGACAAACGGTTCCGAGTCGGGGCTGGTCGAGCGATAAAAGGTGCCGACCATCGGCGACTTGACGACTTGTCCTTCGGGCAGATCCGATTTTTCATCATCGACTGCGGCGGGGGTTGCTGCTGCCGGCGCGGCCAGCGGTGCGGCTTGCGGCATCATATAGGTTTGCTGGGCAGCGACCGGCGAGTGTTTGGCGATGCGTACCCGCTCTTCGCCTTCGCTGACCTCAAGTTCGGTAATTCCCGACTCTTCGACCAGATCAATCAGTTTCTTGAGTTTGCGCAAATCCATGAATTATCTCCTTCTAGAATACGTGTTTGCCAGCGGGGAAAGCCGGTTGCCGACGAGCTTGGCAGGGTTCCGTAAGCTCAGTGGTAATGGACAAATGCCTGAACACCCACCGCAGAGCCGCAAAGGCGCAGAGGTTTCGCAGAGAAAACCTTTAAAAACAAATGGGTTCCTCTGCGTTTTCTCTGCGCCTTTGCGACTCTGCGGTGGATTCTTGATCTTTTCAAAAGCTCTCAGTCTGTAGTAATTTGACTCAACAGGTACTCGAGCGCGAGCAGATAGCCCTCGCTGCCGAGTCCTGTAATGACCCCAAGCGCCAAGTCGGAAAAATAAGAATGATGGCGGAAGGATTCACGAGCATGGACGTTGGATAGATGAACCTCGATAAAGGGAATGCCGGTGGCGGCCATGGCGTCACGCAAGGCCACGCTGGTATGCGTGTAAGCCGCAGGATTGATGATGATGTAGCGTACACCCTGCTCGCGGGCGGCATGAACGCGCTCGATGAGGGCGCCCTCGTGATTGCTCTGGAATGATTCCAGTTCGACACCGGCGGCGGCGGCGCGGCGGGCAAGGGCGAGATTGATGTCGGCCAGCGTCGCCAGACCATAGTAGTCAGGCTCGCGCGTACCCAGCAGATTCAGGTTCGGTCCGTGCAGGACCAGCAGTTTGGGCGGGGTTGCCGCCTTTTTGTCACTTGACGATGTGGCTTTTGGCTTCTTCATGTCTGCAAGTTTGCCGCATATCGTAGCATTTTGTCCAGTTTTGCATTTTACCGGACGACAATTTTTTGCAGCAGATTGTCGAGTTCCTGTTCGGAAACGCGGCCCAGGCGCGTCAGACGAGCCTCGCCGTTGGCGCCGAGAACCACGGTATACGGTAGTGCCAGGTTTGAATTGCCGAGTTGCCGGGTCAGTTCCGTTCCCTCAGCGTCGCCGATGAGGAGCGGGTAGGTGGCCGGGTATCGTTTCGAAAAATTGACGACGTTCTCTGCAGTATCGAGCGCGATGCCGACAAATTGCACACCATTCGCCGCATATTTCGCTTGCAGTCGCGAAAATGAAGGCATTTCTTCCAGGCAGGGCGGGCACCAGGTTGCCCAGAAGTTGATCACCAGCGTCTTTCCCTGCCATTGAGTAAAAAGTTGAGGCTTTCCGTTTGCATCGTTCAGGCGAGTAGTGAAAACACGCGCGATGGCGTCGCTTGAGATCGCGGGTTCAGTTCTTCGTTCATCTCGTCCTCCCATTCCGACATATACGCCAGCGGCCAGGGCAATCATTGCGGCGACCAGGCCGAGGATAAAAAGTTGGCTGCTTCTCATGGAGTATCCGTGCGGGTGGCTATCAATAGTTTATTCACGGTGTCGAGTCGGGCGCGCTGCCTGGTTCTTCCGTCACGCGTCTTGAAGTTGATCCGTTCTTCGTGAGGGAGGTAAATGATCAGATTGGCGACGGCATCCTCATCGTGGATGGTCAATACGGCTTCTGCGCGTTCAGAGCGCGGCGTGCTGTGTTCGAAGCCGATGCGCTGGTTCAGCAAGAAGATTTCGACATCCTTGGCGCTGTCAGTGAACAACTGAATGTCAATTTCAGCATAGCGGCCAGCCGTACCGTCAAGCACCGGGCCGGTAAGATAGGGGTTGAATCGCTGCATGATCGTCATGATTTCGGCGGCTTTTTGCCGAAGATAAGTGATTCTGACAAGTTGTTCCTCGTCCTGGAACAGTCGTTGGTAGATGCGCAACTCAGAATCAACCTCCGAGTTTTCAGGCAAATGGGTATTTTCCGGTAGTCCGAGGCTGTGTGCCGCCTTGCGTTTGGCCAATGCGTAGTCGCTGATGCCATCCTCGGCGATCAGCCGGGCCGCCGCGCTGGCAATGCGCGTCCGCTGCTGGGTATTGTTCGGGTAATCATTGGCTCGGGTCATGGGGCGGGTCGCTTTCAGTGTCCACGGTTCAATCGCGGTGACTATTGGCCACATCTCCAATGGGTAGCAAGGATACAATTCGCTCGGTGTGTGCGACAGCGTTTGTCCGCCAGTCAATTCTAACTTGGATTTTTGTATGCATATTCATATTCTTGGCATCTGTGGCACCTTCATGGGCGGCATTGCCCAGTTGGCGCGCGCCACAGGGCATCGCGTAACCGGTTGCGATACCGGCGTCTATCCGCCGATGAGCACGCAACTTGAAGCGGCGGGTATTGAACTCGTTGAAGGCTATGGCGTTGAGCAGATTGCGTTCAACCCGGACACTTTTGTGGTGGGCAATGCCATATCGCGCGGCAACCCGTTGCTTGAAGAAATTCTGGATCGCGCTCTGCCGTACATTTCCGGCCCGCAGTGGCTGGCGGACAACGTGCTGCAGGGGCGCTGGGTGCTGGCGGTGGCCGGTACGCACGGCAAAACGACGACCTCGGCGATGCTGGCCTGGATTCTTGAGGATGCGGGCTTGAGCCCTGGCTTCCTGATCGGCGGAGTGCCGATGAACTTCGGCGTATCGGCGCGATTATCCGGAGAAACAAGTGATTCTCCTTTCTTCGTGATCGAAGCCGACGAATACGATACGGCCTTTTGCGACAAACGTTCGAAATTCATCCACTACCGTCCACGGACGGCGATCCTGAATAATCTTGAGTTCGATCATGCGGACATATTCGCTGATCTGGCAGCGATCGAGACGCAATTCCACCACCTTGTGCGTACTTTGCCGCGTAACGGCCTGCTCGTGACCAATGCCGCAGAGGCCAGCCTCGACCGTGTGCTCGCACGTGGTTGCTGGACGGAACTCGAACGCTTTAACGAGGCTGGTGGATGGCGTATCGAAGGCGATGATGCCGCTGGTTCGCTGCGCTTGCTGCGCGGCGAAGATGAAATCGGCAAAACTCAGTGGGCCTTGAATGGCGAACACAACCGCGCCAACGCCCTGGCAGCCCTGCTTGCTGCCCGGCATGTCGGCGTTCCGTTCGACAAGGGCCTGGAAGCACTCTCTCGCTTCGAGAACGTAAAGCGCCGGATGGAGTTGCGTGGAACCGTTCGTGGTGTGAGCGTCTACGATGATTTCGCTCACCATCCCACGGCCATCGCCACGACGGTGGCCGGGCTGCGGAGAAAGATCGGAGCCGGGGTGGATGCGCCGCGTATTCTGGCCGTTCTTGAGCCGCGCTCGAACACCATGAAACTCGGGGTGATGAAGGCGCAGTTGCCGGCGAGTCTTGCCGAGGCCGACCTCGTCTTCTGTTACGGCGCGAATCTTGGCTGGGATGCCGCCGAGGCGCTGGCCCCGCTGGGCGACAAGGCGGTGGTCGCCGACGATCTGGATGATCTGGTCAAGCGCATCGTCGCGACGGCACAAGCCGGCGACCAGATCCTGGTGATGAGCAATGGCGGTTTCGGCGGCATCCACGGCAAGCTGTTGGCCGCGCTGGCGGGCTAATGTGCTTTACCGCTGATCGGCCTGAGAGGCAGGTAGAACGGACCTCTTGAGGCATGATGCCATGTGAGCCAATATTCATGCGGCTTCCACGGCATGCACTCTGTAGATCACCTATCAGTGCGCCTTCTGGAGGTGCTGTTGAATCCGGCTTGTTGTTTGCCACAGCCTGAAGTTAAGTGCCAGCGTTACGGTGAGCAGGATGGCAGCGCCGGCATTGTGCGCGACGGCGATGGGCATCGGTAGCGAGAGCAGGACATTGGCGATGCCCAGCCCGATCTGCACCAGCAGCGTCGCACCGAGCAACAGCGCCCAGTTGCGCCACTCAGGCAGGTGTGACATCACGAAGGCTAGTCTGCCGACGATCAACGTCACTATCAGGGCACCGACCCGGTGTGACCAATGGATGGCTGTCAGCGCAGTACTTGAAAGTGACGCCCCGTCAGCGGTCTGGCCGAGTTCGTGGTGCATCTGGAACGCCTGCGTGAAGTCCATTTCCGGCAACCAAGCGCCGAAGCAGGTCGGAAAATCACCACAGGCCAGCGCCGCGTAGTTGCTGCTTACCCAGCCGCCGAGCGCAATCTGGATGACAACCGCGAACAGAGCGAGTGCAGCGAAAGCTCGCAGCTCGCCTGTTGGTGAATGTTGAATCTGTTCCCGCTGGCGCAGCAGCAACCAGACGAGCAGCGCCAGTGTCGTCATGCCGCCAAGCAGGTGAGCGCTGACGATCACCGGTTTGAGCAGCAGGGTGACCGTCCACATGCCGAGTAGCGCCTGCACGCCGACGACGCCGACCAGCAAGGTCGGCAACCATGGCGATTGCTGCAGAGTCTTGCGATGGCGCCACGCCAGCCCGGCAATCAGTAAGATCAGCACGCCGAGGCCACCGGCAAAGTAGCGGTGCACCATCTCCTTCCACGCCTTGTGCGCCTCGACAGGCTTGCCGGGGAAGGCACGCAGCGCGGCGGACTGCTCGTGCGCCGCGTCCGGAACTCCGAGCAGATGGCCATAGCAGCCCGGCCAGTCGGGGCAACCCAGTCCGGCGTCCGACAAGCGGACATAGGCGCCAAGCGAAATCACGCCGAAGGCGAGCAGCGTGGCAAGAACGAGTAGCGGGCGATAAAAGCGCATCGGCAATCAGATGAAATGGTCGGCCAGCAGCGCCGCAAAAAGCAGAGTCAGGTAGATGATCGACCAGCGGAAAGTGCGCCGGGCCAGCGCGTCGCTGTAATTGCGCCACAATGCGCAGGCGTAGGCCAGAAAGATCGCGTTGAGGGCCAGCACCGCCGCCAGATACCAGGGGCCGCTCATGCCGATGGTGAAGGGCAGGACCGTGGCGCCGGCCAGCATGACGACATAGAGCAGGCTGTGCAGGCAGGTGAACTCGACCCCGTGCGTGACCGGCAGCATCGGCAGGCCGGCCTTGGCGTATTCATCGCGCCGATAGCAGGCCAGTGCCCAGAAGTGCGGTGGCGTCCAGATGAAGATGATCAGGAAAAGTATCAGCGCTTCCGGGCCGACATTCCCGGTGATCGCTGTCCAGCCGAGCAAGGGCGGCATGGCGCCCGAGGCTCCGCCAATCACGATGTTCATCGGTGTCGCCGGTTTGAGTATCAGCGTGTAGATCACCGCGTAGCCGAGAAAAGTGGCTAGCGTCAGCCACATGGTTAGCGGATTGACCAGTGCGTAGAGCAGCCAGAGGCCGCCGCCGCCGACCAGCGTGGCCAGGGTCAGGGTTTCAGTCGCCGAAACTTCGCCGCTCGCCGTGGCACGCCAGCGGGTGCGCATCATGCGCGCGTCGATTGTTCTTTCGACCAGACAGTTGATCGCTGCCGCCGCACCGGCAACCAGCGCGATGCCTATCGAGGCAGCAAGGAAGAGGCCGAGCGGCGGGAAGCCGGGCGAGGCCAGGAACATCCCGATCATGGCGGTGAATACGATCAGGCTGTTGACGCGCGGCTTGCACAGGGCAAAAAAGGTGGTCAGTCGCTGGTTCAGTGTGCGCGGCGAGGTGCTGGCGATTACCGACATCATCTTTCTCCTGGTTGCGGGTCAGGTGTTGTGAAAAATTGCCAGAACACCCACCGCAGAGACGCAAAGGCGCAGAGGTTTCGCAGAGAAAACCTTAAAAACAATGGGGTTCCTCTGCGTTTCCTCTGCGCCTTTGCGCCTCTGCGGTGGATTCTTGATCTTTTCACAAGCTTTCAGCCGACCCAGGAATATTTGAGAAGGCGCTCGACATCCTTGCGCACGCGCGCGGCGTCGGCATCCGGTGGATAGCGCATCATGACGTTGCCTTGCGGGTCAACGAGATGCAGGCGATAGGCGGAACTATCGAATGCCTTGCGCCATGCTTCGCGGCGCTCGTCCTTCGGCAGTTCGGCGACGACCAGATCGGGATAGCGTGCGAGCAACCCAGGCAACGCCGGGTCGCTGGCCGCGACAGGGCTTAGCCATAGCCGCCGCAAACGCCCCATGTCCTTGTTCAGCGAAACCTGTATCTGCCGCATTTCCTGTATCTGCCGCAGGCAGGCTGCTTCACACAACCCCTCGCCGGCAAGCACCAGCAACCATTTGCCGCGCAGATCAGCGCTTGGCAGTGCATTGCCGCTCAAGTCGGTCAGCCCGTTTTCGGGCAACGGGCGAGGCGGCTGGATCAGTTCGCCGTAATTGCCGGTGCTGGCCGGGCGCCATTCGAACCAGTACAGCCCCAGCGCTACGGCAAAGGGCATGATCAGCAGCACGGTAGCCAGCAGCATGGCGCGCCGGCCGGAGTTCAAATACGGTGTGGTCACGGTGGCCTGATTCATTTGCGGCGGAAGTTCACGAATAACCAGATCAACACGGTGGAGGCGGCAAAGCCCCACCACTGAAGGGCGTAGCCCAGATGCTGCTCGATCCGCTCGTCGGGACGTGGCCAGTCACGCACGAAACCGCCACCTTCGCTGTCGGCCGACATCTGGATGACGACCGGCTGCAGCGGAAAAGGCAGCTTGCCGATATAGCGTGGAAAATCGAGGTTCTGCCAGACCGTCTGCCATTGCGGGCTTTCCGCTTCGGCCGCCAAGGAAAAGAAACGATTGCCGGGCACCAGCGCAATGCCTGAAAGATCAATCAAGCCGGCCGGCGTGTTCACCGAAGGGATTTGTGTGTGCACGGCCTCGGCCGGAATCCAGCCACGATTAACCAGCACGCGCATTTCGCTGCCTTCAATGCGTAGCGGGGTAATGACGTGATAGCCGGCGCGCTCCTGATGCACGCGGTTGTCGATCAGGATCTGGTATTGCGGTTCCCATATGCCGCGTACCGCAACACTCCGGAAGCGCAGGCTTTCTGCGTCGAGTGGCGTGCCCGGCAACTGGATGGGCATTTGCGCACTGCGTTGGTCAAGCTGGGACTGTCGTTCATCCTTGGCAGCGGCCTTGTTCCATTGCCATTGGCCGAGCGAGAAGAACAGCGGAACGAGCAGCAGCACCGCCAGCGTCGGCAGCAGGCGCGGCCGGAAATGCCAGCCCCGGCCCACCTTCGGTGCAGTATTTGCTGATGCCTCATGAATACGTGCATAATCTTTCACGTGTTCATGAGGTTCGGCAGAGGAGGCTGGAATGTTCAAAATCGTCATCGTTCTCATGTTGTTTGCAGTGATCGGCAGCCTGTTATCCGGCCTGATCTTCCTTTATCGTGACCAGGGTGCAGGAACGCGAACGGTCAAGGCGCTGACCTGGCGCATCGGCTTGTCCATCGGCATTTTTTTCCTGCTCATGATCGGTTTCCGTTTCGGCCTGATTCCTGGCTACACCCAGTAGACAAAGACAAACAGGATCAGCCATACCACGTCGACGAAGTGCCAGTACCAGGCCACGCCCTCGAAAGCGAAATGGCGCTCGGCGGTGAAATGGCCTTTCAGGCAGCGGCCGAAAACCACCATCAGCATGATCGCCCCCAGCGTGACGTGGAAACCGTGGAAACCGGTGAGCATGAAGAAGGTCGCGCCATAGACGCCGGAACCGAGCGTCAGGCCGAGTTCGGTGTAGGCGTGGTGATATTCCCAGATCTGAAAGCCCATGAAGGTAACGCCAAGCAGAATGGTCAGCAGCAGGCCGAGATTGAGCTGGGTGCGGTTGTTCTTGAACAGGCCCCAGTGCGCCCAGGTGAGTGTTGCACCGGAGGAAAGAAGCAGCGCAGTGTTGATTGCCGGGACTCCCCAGGCTCCCATCGGCGTAAAGCTGGCGCCCTTGGGCCCGGCGGAAGGCCAGTCGGGGGTGAAGCCCGGCCACAGGGTAAGGCTCGGATCCATGTTGGCCAGTGCCGGAACCGATAGCACACGCAGGTAGAACAGGGTGCCGAAGAAGGCGGCAAAGAAGGCGACTTCCGAGGCGATGAACCAGATCATCCCGTAACGGAACGAACGGTCTTCCCAGTCACGATAGGCTCCGCTCTGGTTCTCGGCAATGACCTTGCCGAACCACTGGAACATCACGTAAATGATGATTCCGGCAGCGCCGATCATGATCCACGGACCAGCCGGGAAGGAATTCATCTGCAGGATGAAACCAAGCGCCAGCAGGAACATGCCACCCGACAGAATGAAAGGATACAGGCTCGGCTGCGGCACGTAATACGGATGAGTGCTGTATGCAGAGGGAACAGAGGTGGTCGATTGGGTACTCATGCTTCACTCTCTTTCATGGTGTGAAAGTCACGCCAGTGACTCTCGAACCTCCCCTCGCCTTTGGGAGAGGGGTAGGGGGTGAGGGAAACGGGCATGGCTTTCATTATTGGTTGCGCCTAATAAAGCCATGCCCGTCAAGGCGACGTTTTCTGATCGGCGACATTGAAGAATGCGTAGGACAGGGTTACGGTCTGGATATCACGATCCATCCTGGGATTGACGATGAAGGTCAGCGGCATTTCGCGCGTCTCGCCCGGCGCCAGCGTCTGCTGCTTGAAGCAGAAGCAGTCGAGTTTCTCGAAATGCTGCGCGGCCTGCCCTGGCGATACGCTGGGAACGGCCTGGCCGACGATTGTCTGGTTCGAGTTGTTATGCACCAGAAATTTGGCCTGATGCAGTTCGCCGGGGTGCAGGTCGAGGGAGGGCGTTAGCGGGCGCATCTCCCACGGCAGGCCGGGCATGACGGTTCCGGTGAACTCGATGGTAATGATCCGGCTGGGGTCGATTCGGGAAGCCGGTGCATCAACTTGAGTTGCCGCGCTGAGCCCGCCTTTGCCAAAGCCGCCCCGCGTCTTGCCGTTGAAGCCGGTGGCATCGCACAGGACGTCATAGAGCGGAACCAGCGCGAAGCCGAAGGCAAACGCCAGCGCCACCATCACCAGCAGCTTGGCGATCAGTGGCCGGTGGTTGGGCGGTTGCGTTTTCGTGGGCAGGGTCGTTTCCATTGAGTTCAACGCTGAATGAAAAAGCCGGCGACATAAAGCAGCAAGGCGACAATACCGATGATCCAGGCCAGTCGAATATTTGCAGTGCGGTCCTCTGCATCCGGATTCCGGTTGACGCTATGAGGCGTGTGTTGTGCGCTCATTTGATCACCGGCTGGACTTCCCAGGAGTGGTGGGGTGGTGGCGAGGAAAGCTCCCACTCAAGACCTTCGGTTCCTTCCCAAACCTGATCCGTCGCCTTCTCTCCCCCCCGGATGCACTTCACGATGTTCCAGACGAAGATCAGTTGCGACAGACCGAGGATGAAGGAGCCGACCGTGGAAATGGCGTTGAACTCGGTGAATTGCAGCGCATAGTCGGGAATGCGGCGCGGCATGCCGGCCAGTCCGAGGAAGAATTGCGGCATGAAGGTCAGGTTGAAGGAGACGACGGTCAGCCAGAAATGCAGCTTGCCGAGGCCTTCGCTATACATGTGCCCGGTCCATTTGGGCAGCCAGTAGTAGACGCCGGTCATCACACCCATGATGCCGCCGGCAAACAGCGCGTAGTGGAAGTGCGCGACGACGAAATAGCTGTGGTGGTACTGTGCATCGGCGGCAACGTCGGCGAGTACCAGCCCGGTCAGCCCGGCGATGCCGAAGAGGACGATGAAGCCCTGGGCGAACAGCATCGGCGTCTCGAAGCTCATGGCGCCACGCCACATGGTGGCGATCCAGCAGTAGAAGAGCACCGCCAGCGGCAACGAGATGGCCATCGTGCTGTACATGAAGTAGAGCAGCGCCGGCACCGGCTGGCCGGAGGTGAACATGTGGTGCGCCCAGACCACGACGCCGAGCACGCCGATGGCGATGAACGAATAAACCTGAGCCTTGTAGCCATAGACCGGCTTGCGGCTGAAGGTCGAAAGAACGTGCGGCATCAGCCCCCATACCGGCAGCAGCAGGATATAGACCTCGGGATGGCCGAAGAACCAGAAAAGATGCTGGAAGAGGATCGGATCGCCGCCACCTGCCGCGCTGAAAAAACTGGTGCCGAAATGGCGGTCGGTGAGCAGCATGGTGACCGCACCGGCCAGTACCGGCAGCGTGGCGATCAGCAGAAAGGCGGTGATCAGCCAGCCCCAGCAGAACAGCGGCATCTTCATCATCGTCATGCCCGGGGCGCGCAGATTGAAGATGGTGACGATGATGTTGATCGAGCCGAGGATCGACGAGATGCCGAGGATATGTACCGAAAAAATGGCGAAATCGATGCCCATGCCGCCCTGCACCGAGAGCGGGGCATAGAAGGTCCAGCCGGTGGCGATGGCGCCGTCACCAATACCGAACAGGGCGAGCGTGAACGGCAGCGTGAGCAGGATGGCCGCCGGCGGCAGCAGCCAGAAACCCCAGTTATTGATGCGCGGCAGCGCCATGTCCGGGGCGCCGATCATCAGCGGGATCTGCCAGTTGGCGAAACCAGTGGCAGCCGGCATCAGTGCGCCGAATATCATCACCAGCGCATGCACGCCGATCAACTGGTTGAAGAACTCCGGTTGCATGAGTTGCAGGCCGGGCTGGAACAATTCCGCACGAACCGCCAGGATCATCCCGCCGCCAACGAAGAACATCAGCAGCGCGAACAGCATGTACATCGTGCCGATGTCCTTGTGGTTGGTCGTCGTCAGCCAGCGCAGCATGCCGCCGGGGTGGTAAGTGTGGTGTTCCGCGTCGTGGTTCGCGGTGGTCGCATGGCTCATCCTGGGTCTCCTATCGCAATGCCTTGATCTGGGCCGGCTGGATCAGATCACCCTGCGCATTGCCCAGGGCATTGCGTTCAAAGGTGATGACCGCCGCGAGTTCGCTGTCGGACAGCGTGTTCTTGAACGCCTGCATGGCGGTGCCATCCTTGCCGTTCATGACGCGATCGACATGGCTGTCCTTGAGCAGCTTGCCTTCCGGCGACAGTAGCGCACCGGTGACGATCTTGCTGCCGGTGAGCGCCGGGAAGGCGGGCGGCATTCCCTGTCCGTTCGGCTGGTGGCAGACCACGCATTGCTTTTCGTAGACGCCCTTGCCGGCGGCCATCAGTTCGTCGCGGCTCCAGGTCTTGTCCGATCCGGCGGCACTGGCTGCCTGCTCGGCCTTCTTCTTCTCCACCCAGGCCAGATATTCGGGTTCGGGCAGCGCCTGCACGACCACCGGCATGAAGCCGTGATCCTTGCCGCACAGTTCGGCGCATTGCCCGCGATAAATGCCGGGTTCCTCGATCTTGACCCAGGTTTCGCGCAGGAATCCGGGGATCGCATCGCGCTTGACCGCGAACTGCGGCACCCACCAGGTGTGGATGACGTCGGTCGAGGTCAGCAGAACGCGCACCTTCTTGCCGACCGGCAGAACGACGGGATTATCAACTTCGAGCAGGTAGTTTTCGCCCTTGGCATCCTGGTTGGCGACCTGCTCGCGCGGTGTGGTCAACGTGCTGATGAACTTGATGCCCGAGTCCGGGTATTCGTACTGCCACTTCCATTGCATGCCGGTGACCTTGAGCACCATGTCAGCCTTGGTCTTGGTGTCTTCCATTTCGATTACGGCGTAGTAGGCCGGGATGCCCATCAGCACATAGTCGATGAAAATCAGGATGGCGAAGGGCACCAGCGCCCAGATCCATTGCACCCGTCCGGTCGGGCCGGAGAAACTGGCGGGTTCATGGCCGACGCTCTTGCGATGCTTTACCATCGAATAGATCATGATCGCGAACACCACGACAAACAGGATGGTGATGATGATCATGAACTCGTTGTGCAAGTCCAGCGTGTTGCGTCCGATCGGCGTTACCGGCTTCGGGAAGTTCCAACTGAAATCAGCATGGGCAAGGGCAGGCAACAGCCCGGCAAACAAGGCGAGCAGGGAGCGAGTTATGCAAAAGGACGCAGAAAGTGCCAGGTTGGCACCTTGGTCGGGGTATTTTGGTATGCTCAAGTTCTCTCCTTTCACCCTGCTGAAGTTACGGAAGGTGCGACAATTTGCCGCATCGATAATATTTTTATTGACGTTTGTTTTTTTTAAAAGTTCATTGACATTGGTTTTTTTTTGAGGTGATCCATGTGGCGGGTACTCATCACGATATTGGTTATTGGACTGGCCGCTTGCAGCGAGCGGGCGCCGGCAGTGTTTCGCAACACCGACATCAGCGGAGCGGAGTTCGGACGTTCGCTGGCGCTCAATGATCACCACGGGAAAGCGAGAACGCTGGCCGACTTTCAGGGTCAGGCCGTGGTTATCTTCTTTGGCTACACCTCGTGCCCGGATGTCTGCCCGACGACCCTGGCGCGCTATGCAGAAGTGATGAAGCAGCTCGGCCGCTATGCCGGCCACGTGCAGGTGCTCTTCGTCACCATCGACCCCGAGCGCGACACCCCGGAAAAGCTCGCCGCCTATGTGCCGTGGTTCGATCCATCGTTCATCGGCCTGTACGGCGACACGGCGGCCACCGAAGCTGTGGCGCGCGAGTTCAAGGTGTTCTATGCCCGCAGCCAGAGCAGCGCGGGCATGGGTTACGTGATCGATCACTCGGCTGGCGCCTACGTGTTCGACCCGGCCGGGAGAATCCGGCTCTACGTCAAGGACGATGCCCCGGTCGACGCCATTGTCAGCGATTTGAAACTGCTGTTGACCGGGCAGTAGGAAAGCCCGGAAGCGGCAGGAGATGCCATTCTCTGAGGTTGAAAAAAAATTGCCTGAACACCTCTGAGAGGTTGTGAAAAATTCATTTCAGCCTAATTTCCTTGCTCGTCACCCCGGCGAAGGCCGGGGTCCAGTTCGTCTATCTGATTGTTTTCATTCATATCAGAGGTACATACTGGCTCTGCATTCCCTTTGGTCAGATTCCGGCCTTCGCCGGAATGACGGTCTTGGGTGCTTGTGAAAATTAATTCAAAGCCTCGGGCCATGGATTCTTGATATTTTCACGGGCTCTCAGGCCTTGCTAAAAGCGTTCGTTGTCGCGCAGGTAGCGCCACTGGCCGGCGGGTAGCTTGCCGAGCGAGACGCTGCCGATGCGGATGCGTTTGATACTGACTACGTGCAGGCCGACCAGTTCGCACATCCGCTGAATCTGCCTTTTCCTGCTTTCGTGCAGGACAAAACGCAGTTGCTGCTCGTTTTGCCAGGACACTTGCGCGCGCTTCAGCTTGACCTCGTCGAGTTCAAGGCCATGGTTGAGCAGCTTCATGCCTGCCGGCGAGAGTTCGCCTTCCACGCGCACCATGTATTCCTTTTCCAGCCGCGTATCGTCGCCGGTAATGCGGCGCGCCACACTGCCCTCCTGCGTGAACACCAGCATGCCGGTCGACTCGGCGTCGAGCTTCCCGGCCTGCGCCAGCCCGCGCAGATGGGTGGCCTTGAAATTCATGCGGTTCTCGTCTTCCAGCCAGCGATTCTCCGGGCGAATCAGTTGCAATGCGCCTTCAGCACCGCCATCTTCCTGAACTGAATCCTTGTCGAGCGGCTTGTTGAGCACGATGGTCACGCTCTCCGTCTGGTGCTTGCCGGCCTCTTCCCTGATTTCGATCTGCGCGTTGGGGTGTGCCCGGGTGCCGAGCGTGGTGACCACCACGCCATCGACGCGGACCCAGCCGTTTTCGATCCACTCGTCCGCCGCGCGGCGCGAGCACATTGCCATTTCGCTGACGCGTTTGGACAGGCGAGGCGGTTCGTTAAGCGGTCGCCGCACCGTCTTTGCTGCAGCCGCCTGTGGCGCGGGTGGTGACAAATCTGGTGACAAATCCGGTGACAAAACCGGTGGAAAAGCTGGTGGCGATATCGGTGCGGAACGGACCAGCTCGGGTTCCTTCCGGGGTGCATGCTCATCGTAAATCCGCGCCGGAGGGAGCGCGCGGGCGCCGGTGCTGCGCGCAATGCCACGTTTTGGATAGGCTTTGGGCAAATCCGGCGTGCGTGCTTCACGCCGTTGTCGCGTTTCCTTGTTCCGGTCGGTTGTTTCGAACATTGCCTGCTTCACCACGGGTGCCGGCGCTCGCGGGGCGTCTTGATTGAAGCGCGGCTTGTCGCTGTATCTTTGATTCGTTTCGGCAGGCGCCAGCGCTGCTTTGGCCGCGACCTTGCCGGAGCGTTGCTCGACAGACTGTTTCGGGGCAACAAAGCCGCCACGGACCGGCTTGCGGGAAGGCGCTCGCGCTCCGTCATCGGCGCGCGGAGTGGCAGGTCTGGTTGGCAGCTTCAGGGTAGGACGGGACATGGCGGGCGGCTTTCTGTTTCGACAATCGACCAGTTTACGCTAGTCGACGTTCGCGCAGTTGCTTGTTCGCAACGCGACGCCATCCACGCACTGCGCAGTACCAGCCTCGAGAAGCGCATGAACACTGTCTTCTACGGCGTCAGAGGCTGTGAAAAAATTCTTGAACACCCACCGCAGAGGCGCAGAGCCGCAAAGGTTCCGCAGAGAAAACCTTTAAAAACAATGGGGTTCCTCTGCGCTTCCTCTGCGCCTTTGCGCCTCTGCGGTGGATTCTTGATATTTTCACAACCTCTCCGTGTTGAAGATGCCCGTCCTGCCTGCCGCGCAGGCTGGTTCCGGCACAGGTGCGTAGTCGCAGGGCTCGCCGCGGAAAATTCGGGATTCTTGTCATCTGGTCAAGGCCACAGGCAGCCAAATAATTCCTGGTATTTTTGTCAGAGAAACATTACTAAAGTGATAAAGTTACAAGCGACCGGTTCCGTCCGATAAAAAACTGCCACCTCGATGCTGGATATTCTTCCTCCTGCAGCGCCCACGCCGAAAAGCAGCCTGGTCGACACGGGTTTCCATGAACCTAAAAACCTCAGTCTATCCACGAAAATCACGAAAGACACGAACAAAATCAACAGCTTGATGTATTTTCTCTATTCACCCTTTGGGTGGCGATCTTCAGCTTATTATCTCCTTGATTCTTTTCGTGCTTTTGGTGTTTTTCGTGGACGAACTGCTTTTTCTAGGATGAACCTGTGCTGGCGGGCATTTCCATCCTTTCCATCCTTTCCATTGCCATTCCGCAATTCTCCGAGTATGGCTTGTCGTTATGACCCTCGTTTCCAACCGCATCGGGAGAACCCGCATGTTATCGCTGTGGCGGTCATATAAATTCATCGGACTGTTGATTGTCATCTGGGGCTGTGTCTCGTGGCTGGGGGCGGATTATTACTACAACCGCCTGGGCAGCACCTTTTACCAGCAGGAAGCCCAAGTCGCCAGGCAGCAAGTGGAGCAGGTGGCCGGCAACATCAACGAAAGCATCGAACTGCTCAAGGCCGTTTCGCTGGTCGTCGCGCGCGACAAGGACACCCGTGAGGCACTGCTCCCCTTCGGTGCCGAGGCCTTGCCCTCGGCACTGGCTTACGAGCAACGCAAGCAGCTCTGGACCCAGGACCAGAAGCTCGGCGAGCTGAATGCCTCGCTCGGCATCACTGCCACCAGCCTCAAGGCCGATGTGGTTTGGCTGCTCAATGCCGCGGGGGATTGCATTGCCGCCAGTAACGCCGACACGTCCATCAGCTTTGTCGGCACCAACTACGGCGACCGCGATTATTTTCAGCAGGCACGCGCCGGGCAGCGCGGCCATCAGTATGCCGTGGGGCGCAAAAGCAAGATTCCCGGCCTCTTCTATTCCGCCCCGGTCTTCGACAACGGCCGCTTCATCGGCGTCGCCGTCGCCAAGCGGGACATCGAAAAGTTGCGCTACCTGACCAATCCATCCAATGCGATCATCTCCGACGCCAATGGGGTGATCGTCCTGGCACCGGACAAACAACTCGAATTCCAGACGCTTCCGGAAACCTCGGTGGCCAAACTGTCCGAAGAGCAAACGCTGATGCAATATGGACGCAAAGCGTTGGCCCCGCTGGCAATCGTGCCCTGGGGCAACGGGCGATTTCCAGCCGCGGTGCGTATCGGGGGCAGCGATGCGCCGGCAATCCTGGCCCACAAGGAACTGGTAGAAGACGCCATAACCATTCACTCGATACATCCCTTGAGCGAACTGCTGCGCCTCGACAGCGAAAGGAACAGGCTCTTCTTCCTGATCGCTGCCGCCGGCAGCCTGCTGATCGTGGCCGTTTCGGTGATCGTGCTTTACTTGCGAGCAGTGCTTCGCCATGAGCAGGTGCTGCGTGAAAGTGAAGAACTCGTCAGCCAACTGCTGCAGACCACCAACCAGGGCATCTATGGCATTGACGTAGACGGGTGCTGCACCTTCATCAACACGTCGGGCTTGAATGCCTTGGGCTTCCAGTTCGGGGAATGTCTCGGCAAGAATATGCACGATCTCATCCACCATAGCCATGCCGACGGCTCACACTATCCGGTCGCAGATTGCCCCATTTTCCGCGCCAAACTAACGGGAACCGGCTACCGGGTGGACAACGAGGTGCTGTGGCGGAAAAACGGAACCGCCTTCCCCGCCGAATACTCGTCTTATCCTTTCTTCAAAAACGGAGAAATCCGTGGCGCCGTCGTCACCTTCGCCGACATCACCGAGCGCAAGCGGATCGAGAAAGAACTGTATCAGGCCAGGGATATGGCCGAAGCCGCCAACCAGACCAAGAGCGCCTTTCTGGCCACCATGAGCCACGAGATCCGCACGCCGATGAACGGCGTCATCGGCATGACCGGCCTGCTGCTGGAAACCGAACTGAGCGACGAACAGCGCGAATTTGCCGAAATTGTCCGCATGAGCGGTGAAAACCTGCTCGCGCTGATCAACGACATCCTCGATTTCTCGAAGATCGAGGCCGGCAAGCTGGACATTGAAGTCCTCGACTTCGACCTGCAAACCACGCTGGAAGACACCACCGACCTGCTCGCCTTGCGCGCACACGATGCCGGGCTGGAACTGGTCTGCCGGATCGATCCCGACGTACCGCTATATCTGAAAGGCGATCCGGGAAGGCTGCGCCAGGTCATCACCAACCTGGTCGGCAATGCCATCAAATTCACCCCCGCCGGCGAAGTGGTCATCGGCGCGGCGCTCGCTTCCGCAGCCGACGCTTTCGTCGTCATCCGCTTCGAGATTCAGGATACCGGCATCGGCATACCGGCGGATCAGCTGGCGGCCATCTTCAGCCCCTTCACCCAGGTGGACGGCTCGACCACCCGCAAATACGGCGGCACCGGTCTCGGCCTGGCCATCAGCAAGCAACTGGCCGGGCTGATGGGCGGGGAAATCGGCGTACTGAGCGAGGCTGGCAAAGGCTCTCGCTTCTGGTTCACCGCCCGCTTCGAGAAGCAAACAGGGGGTGCGCCGCAACGCCAAGCGCCGCTAAACACAGACATCAGCAGCGCGCGGATTCTGGTGGTTGACGACAACGCCAGCAACCGCAAGCTGATGGCGGCATTCTTGGACAGTTGGGGCTGCCAGTTCGAAACAGCCGAAGGCGGGGAAACAGCGCTCAGGCTGCTGCAGGCCGCGGCAGAGCAGAACAATCCCTTCCGTATCGCCCTGCTTGACCAGCAGATGCCCGTCATGGACGGCCGCGAACTTGGCCGCCGGATCAAGGCCGACGCCCGGTTCGAATCAACCTTGATGGTGATGATGACCTCCATGGGTCAGCGTGGTGATGCGGCGGCGCTGGAACAGATCGGCTTTGTCGGCTACCTGGCCAAACCGGTTCGCCAGTCGCAGCTTCATGATTGTCTGGCGATTGTTCTGGCGCGGGCGCTGGAAGAAGCGGTAGAAGCAGACAAGATAGCGAAAAAATGGCATCGTCACCCGCCACACCGTTGCCGAAGCGGCCAAAAAGAGTCTTCATATCCTGCTGGCGGATGACCATGCCGACAACCAGAAAGTCGCGCAGATGCTACTGAACAAACTGGGCTATAAAGTGGATGTCGTGGCCAGCGGACTGGAAGCGGTCCACGCGCTGGAACTGATCGACTACGGTCTGGTGCTGATGGACTGCCAGATGCCGGAGATGGACGGTTTTGAAGCGACGGCGATGATCCGTAACGCCGACTCGAAGGTCCTCAACCATGACGTTCCGATCATCGCCATGACCTCCAACGCCATGACCGGCGACCGCGAAAAATGCATTGGGGTCGGGATGGATGACTATCTGGCCAAGCCGGTGAAGAAGGATGAACTGGCCGAGGCTATCGCGAAGTGGGGGCAAGGCGAGGGGCAAGTGGGCAAGGCGGGATCTCATCCTGCTGATACGGTGCTTGAATTGCCGGGAGGCGAACCCTTATGAATTCAGCCACAGACAATCCGGCAAAAAGCCAGCGCCACGCCCCGCTTTTCCCCCTCGCCCACTTGTGGGAGAGGGTCGGGGAGAGGGTG
>NZ_JBMOJE010000056.1:0-32121 GCF_049316945.1 Propionivibrio sp.
ACCTGCAGAATTTCAGCGAAATATGCGAATGGTCTGTTAGGTTGAGAGCATTGCCCCCGGCCCCCCCTTGTCAGGGGGGGAGTTAACTGCTCCCTCCCCTGATAAGGGGAGGATTGGGGAGGGGGTGCTTTGGGTTTCGTTCACGTCAAGCCTCAAAACAAAAAGTATCTCTGCGTCATCGGCAGCGTTTCTGCCGGTTCACAAACCAGCAGTTCGCCATCCGCGCGCACCGCATAGGTTTCCGGATCGACATCGATAACTGGCGTCGCACCATTCAACACCATGTCCGATTTTTTCAATCCGCGCGTGCCGGAAACGGCCACCAGCGGCTTGCTCAGGCCGAGCGCCTGTACCGCCGGGTTATTCAGCGCCGCTTGCGAAACGAAGGTTACCGACGTTTTCAGCGCCTTGCCGTAGCTGCCAAACATCGGCCGGTAATGCACCGGTTGCGGCGTCGGAATAGATGCATTCGGGTCGCCCATGGCGGCCGAGGCGATCATCCCGCCTTTTAAAATCAGACTCGGTTTGACGCCGAAGAAGGCCGGCTTCCAGAGAACGAGGTCGGCCAGCTTGCCGACTTCGAGGGAGCCGACGGTGTGCGCAATGCCATGGGTAATGGCTGGGTTGATGGTGTATTTGGCGATGTAGCGTTTGACGCGGAAGTTGTCATTGCGGGCCGAATCCTGCGGTAAAGGCCCGCGCTGCACCTTCATCTTGTGCGCCGTCTGCCAGGTGCGGATGATCACTTCGCCGACGCGGCCCATGGCTTGCGAATCGGAGCTCATCATCGAGAAGGCGCCGAGGTCGTGCAGGATGTCTTCGGCGGCGATCGTCTCGCGGCGGATGCGCGACTCGGCGAAGGCGATGTCTTCGGCGATGGACGGGTCGAGGTGGTGGCAAACCATCAGCATGTCGAGATGCTCGTCGATGGTATTGACCGTGTACGGCATGGTCGGGTTGGTCGAGCTGGGCAGCACGTTGGGCAGGCCGGCAGCGCGGATGATGTCCGGCGCATGACCGCCACCAGCACCTTCGGTGTGGAAGGTGTGGATGGTGCGGCCCTTGAAGGCGGCCAGCGTGGTTTCAACGAAGCCGGATTCGTTGAGCGTGTCGGAGTGGATGGCGACCTGCACGTCCATCTCGTCGGCCACCGCCAGGCAGCAGTCGATGGCTGCCGGTGTCGTGCCCCAGTCCTCATGCAGCTTGAGTCCCATGGCGCCGGCTTCGACTTGCTCGCGCAGGGCTTCGGGCAGGCTGGCGTTACCTTTGCCGAGGAAGCCGAGGTTCATCGGGAAGGCGTCGGCGGCTTCGAGCATACGGTGGATGTGCCACGGGCCAGGGGTGCAGGTGGTGGCGAAGGTGCCGGTGGCCGGGCCGGTGCCGCCACCGAGCATGGTGGTGATGCCCGAATTCAGGGCTTCTTCGATCTGCTGCGGGCAGATGAAATGGATGTGGCTGTCGATACCGCCAGCGGTGACGATCATCCCTTCGCCGGCGATGACTTCGGTGCCGGGGCCGATGACAATGTCTATTCCGGGCTGGATGTCCGGGTTGCCGGCCTTGCCGATGGCGGCGATGCGGCCTTCTTTCAACCCGATGTCGGCCTTGACGATGCCTGTGACGGCGTCGACGATCAGCGCGTTGGTAATCACCGTATCGACGGTTTCAGCAGAAATCCGCTGGCTTTGCCCCATGCCGTCGCGGATGACCTTGCCGCCGCCGAATTTCACTTCCTCGCCGTAGATCGTGAAGTCCTTTTCAACCTCGATGAAGAGTTCGGTGTCGGCCAGGCGGAGGCGGTCGCCGGTGGTCGGGCCGAACATTTCGGCATAGGCCTGGCGGGTGATTCTCGTGCTCATAAAGCCCCCTGAATCAGGCCACGGAAGCCATAGACCTGGCGCTCGCCGGCCAGTGCCACCAGTTGTACGCTGCGCGTCTGGCCCGGCTCGAAGCGCACGGCGGTGCCGGCGGCGATGTCGAGGCGGAAGCCTCTGGCGGCGTCACGGTCAAAGTCGAGCGCTGCATTGGTTTCGAAGAAGTGGTAGTGCGAGCCGACCTGCACTGGCCGGTCGCCGGTGTTGGCCACGCTCAGCGCGATCCGCTCGCGCCCGGCGTTGAGTTCGAGTTCGCCGGGGTCAACGATCATTTCACCTGGAATCATCGAGCGCTCCTTAAACGATGGGGTTGTGGACGGTGACAAGCTTCGTCCCGTCGGGGAAAGTGGCTTCGACCTGGATTTCCGGAATCATTTCCGGGATGCCTTCCATCACTTCATGGCGCGCCAGGATGCGCGTCCCTTCGCTCATCAGTTCGGCGACGCTGCGGCCATCGCGGGCGCCTTCCATGATCGCGCAACTGATCAGCGCCACCGCTTCCGGGTAGTTGAGTTTCAGCCCTCTGTCTTTGCGCCGTTCGGCGAGCAGGCCGGCGGTGAAGATCATCAGCTTGTCTTTTTCACGTGGTGTGAGTTCCATGCATTCTCCTGAATTTTCATGTGTTCCAGATGCGCGGCGGGACTGCGGGACGGCCGAGCAGAGCCGGGCGTAGTACCTGCCAGAGCGCGGTAAACCAGTGGCGGGCGGCTTCGCTGTGCTGCCCCAGGTAGCGTGCGACGAGCAGGCCGGGGAGCGCGGTAATGCCATGTTCGGCGCCGTCGGTCGGTGAGATGGCGCGGCAGGCGGTTTTCAAAGCCGCTAGGTCATCGCCGGGCAGTAAAGTGGCGAGAAATGTGCCGCAGACCGTGGTACCGGCCCAGCCAGCCGGGCTGTGCAGCATGGCGTCGTCGCCTGCAATCTGTCCGCGCTCCAGCCAGAGTGGTTGGCCTGCTCGTTCGATGCGCGTGTGCAGGCCGATGTTGCCGTAAGTGAATCGTTCGCCGGCGGCACGGCGCCCGAGGCAGAGGATTTCCCAGCCTAGGTAGCGGCTGTCGGCGGCCAGTTCGACGAGTGTTTGCATGCGAGCGCGGGCTCCGTCGAAGACGATGGTTTCCTGCGGCAGCCATTCGAGTATGGCGCCCACACCAACTTTGAAGTCGATGGACTGCGAAGCTTCGGCGCCGCCCGAGCGATACCACTTGCCGGCGCCGGGGGTGGTGAGTTGGGCATGGGCTTGCGGGCCGATGCTGGCTGAGATTTGAAGTTGGTCACCGCCGGCAATGCCGGAGGGAGGGTGGAGCAGGATTGTCTGGCAGACAGACTCGCCTTCGGGGTAGAGGGGTTTTTGCACGCGCAGCGGGCCGCGGTGGTGGCGGTCGGTGAGGATGGTGGCGTTGTCGCGGCGGGTGAAGGTGAGGGAAAGGTTGGCGTGCCAGGTTGTGGATGGGCTGTTAACCCCAACCCCCCTAGCCCCCCTTATCAGGGGGGAGCTAAAACCCACCGGACTCCTCCACTCCCCCCTGATAAGGGGGGCTGGGGGGGTTGGGGTTATTGGCAGGCTTGATTCCATAAGAAGGATTATACGGAGAGCGCCTCCCGCACGCCGTCCTTTGGCATATCCTCGCCCTTGCCGCGCATGATGAATTCGCCACGTTCCATGAGCAGGTACTGGTCGGCCAGCGATTCGGCAAAGTCGTAAAACTGTTCGACGAGCAGGATGGCCATTTCGCCGGTTTCGGCGAGCAGGCGGATGGCGCGTTCGATGTCCTTGATGATCGATGGCTGTATACCTTCGGTCGGCTCGTCGAGGATCAGCAGTTTTGGCCCCATGGCCAGCGCGCGACCGATTGCTAATTGCTGCTGCTGCCCGCCGGAGAGGTCACCGCCGCGCCGGTTCAGCATCTGTTTCAGCACCGGGAACATCTCGAAAATCCGCTCCGGGATCGGCGTGCTTCCCGGCCGCGTGGCCAGTCCCATCAGCAGGTTTTCCTCGACGGTGAGGCGCGGGAAAATTTCCCGCCCTTGCGGCACGAAGCCGATTCCGGCCTTGACGCGCTCATGTGGCGCCGCATTGGTAATGTCCTTGCCGTTAAAGCTGATGCTGCCGCTGCGCGTTGGTACCAGGCCCATCAGGCACTTGAGCAGCGTGGTCTTGCCGACACCGTTGCGGCCGAGCAGGGTGGTTACCTTGCCGGGTTCCGTGGAGAAAGTGAGGCCGCGCAGGATGTGGCTGCCTCCGTAGTACTGGTTGAGATTTTCGACGCTGAGCATGCTTATCTTCCGAGATAGACTTCGATGACGCGCGGGTCTTCCTGAACCATGGCCAGTGGCCCTTCGGTGAGCACCGAACCTTCGTGGAGAACGGTGACCAGACCGCCGAGTTTGTCGATGAAGGCCATGTCGTGTTCGACGACGACCAGCGAATGCTTGCCGGCCAGCGACAGAAAGAGTTCGGCGGTACGCATGGTTTCGTCGTCGGTCATGCCAGCCACCGGTTCGTCCAGGAGCAACAGCCTCGGCTCCTGCACCAGCAACATGCCGATTTCCAGCCATTGTTTCTGGCCATGCGAAAGCAGGCCGGCCGGGCGGTCGGCCTCGGCGTCGAGGCGGATCTGGCGCAACGTGTCGGAAATAAGGTCGCGCTCGTCGTCGCGCAGCGAAGCAAACAGGCTGCGCTGCACGCGCTTGTCGGTCTTCATCGCCAGTTCGAGATTCCCGAAAACAGTGTGCTGTTCGAAGATCGTCGGCTTCTGGAACTTGCGGCCGATGCCGGCGTGCGCGATTTCCGGCTCGGAGAGGCTCGTCAGGTCGATGCTCTGGCCGAAGAAGGCGGTTCCCGAATCGGGGCGCGTCTTGCCGGTGATGACGTCCATCATCGTCGTCTTGCCGGCCCCGTTCGGGCCGATGATGCAGCGCAATTCACCGGCGTCGATGGTCAGGTTGAGTTTGTTCAGCGCCTTGAAGCCGTCGAAGCTGACGCTGATATCCTCAAGATAGAGAATGACCTTGTGCGAGAGATCCAGCGTTCTCTGCTTGCTTTGATAGCCCACCCGGTATTCCGGCGCGCATTTTTCAGGATCGATGCCGATGACCTTGCGGAAAAACTCCCTCGTGCTCATGCCCGTGCTCCCCGGGATTGCCGCAGCGTTTTCCAGAGTCCGACCAATCCGTGCGGCAACATCAGCGTGACGACGATGAACAGCAGGCCAAGGAAGAACAGCCAGTATTCAGGGAACGAAACGGTGAACCAGCTCTTGGCCAGATTGACCACGAAGGCGCCGATGATTGGCCCGATCAGCGTGCCACGACCACCCACCGCGACCCAGATGGCAATCTCGATCGAATTCGCGGTGCTCATTTCGGACGGGTTGATGATGCCGACCTGGGGCACATAAAGCGCGCCGGCAATGCCGCACAGGATAGCCGACAGCGTCCATATGAAGAGCTTGTACCAGAGCGGGTTGTAGCCGATGAACATGACGCGCGATTCGGCATCGCGGATCGCCGTCAGTACGCGTCCGAACTTCGAGGTCACCAGCCAGCGCGCAAAGACCAGCGTCAGCGCCAGCATCAGCGCGGTTAGCCCGAACAGCACCAGCCGGGTATCCGGAGAGGTGATGGTGTAGCCGAGTACGCGCTTGAAATCGGTGAAGCCGTTGTTGCCGCCGAAGCCGGTTTCGTTGCGGAAGAAAAGCAGCATCGCGGCGTAGGTCAGCGCCTGCGTGATGATCGAGAAATAAACGCCCTTGATGCGCGAGCGGAAGGCGAAGTAGCCGAAGACGAAGGCGACGATGGCCGGCACCAGAACGATCAGGCACGCCACCCACAGCAGGCTGTCGCTGCCGCTCCAGTACCAGGGCAGCTCCTTCCAGTCGAGAAACACCATGAAGTCCGGCAAGTCGCTCTGGTAACTTCCGTCGCGCCCGATCTGGCGCATCAGGTACATCCCGAAAGCGTAGCCGCCGAGGGCGAAGAAAAGCCCGTGGCCGAGCGACAGGATGCCGCCATAACCCCAGATCAGATCCATTGCCACGGCCACGATGGCGTAACACATGATCTTGCCGAACAACGTGATGGCGTAGGCCGAGACATGGAAAGCGCTGTCGGGCGGTACGGCAAGATGCAGCAAAGGAACGGCGATCAAGGTCACGGCAAGGAAGGCGCCGAGCGCGATCCAGCTTTTCCTGTCGAGCGCCGTGAGGACGCGAAGGGTCACAGATTTACGCATGGCACATCCGATGGAGAGGTTTTTCACCCCCCTGATAAGGGGGGCTGGGGGGGTTAGCAGCGGTGGAGGCGGGGGAACGGCTTTTAAACCCAACCCCCCCAGCCCCCCTTATCAGGGGGGTGCAGGCAAGTTGCAACTGAATCGAGATTTGCATGGTCGGCATCCTCATGCTTAATCGACGGAGCGGCCCTTGAGGGCGAAGATGCCCTGCGGACGCTTCTGGATGAAGACGATGATGCAGACGAGGATGGTGATCTTGGCGACCACCGCGCCGGCCCAGCCTTCCAGCAATTTGCTGAAGATGCCGAGGCCGAGCGCTGCCCAGACTGCACCGGCCAGTTGTCCAACACCGCCGACGACGACGACCATGAACGAATCGACGATATAGCCCTGCCCCATGTCCGGACCGACGTTGGAAATCTGCGACAATGCCAGCCCGCCAAGGCCGGCGATACCGGCACCGAGGGCGAAGGCCAGGGTGTCGATGCGGGATGTTGGTACGCCGACGCATCCCGCCATCTGGCGGTTCTGCGTTACCGCACGGACGAACATGCCGAGCCGTGTCTTGTTCATAAGCACCCAGACCAGCAGCAGTACGAACAGCGCGAAGCCGACGATGATGATGCGGTTCCATGGCAGGATCAGGTTGGGCAGCAGCTCGATGCCGCCGGACATCCAGCTCGGGTTGGAGACTTCGACGTTCTGCGCGCCGAAGACCACGCGGGCCGTCTGGATCAGCACCAGCGACAGGCCCCAGGTGGCGAGCAGCGTTTCCAGCGTGCGCCCGTAGAGCCAGCGGATCACGGTGCGCTCCATGAGTACGCCGACCAGCGCGGCGGCGAAGAAGGCGACCGGAATGGCCGCCGGCAGATACCAGTCGATGGCCTCCGGAAAGTAGGCGCGAAAGACGCTCTGCATGATGTAGGCGGAATAGGCGCCGACCATCAGCAACTCGCCATGCGCCATGTTGATGATGCCCATCACACCGTACGTGATGGCCAAGCCGAGTGCTCCGAGCAGCAGGATGCTGCCCAGCGACAGGCCGGAAAAGACGCGGCCGAGGTTTTCGGCCCGTTGCAGCCGACTGTCGATGGATTTGATGGCGGCAATCGCTCCGTATCGCACCCTGTTGTCCGGCTCGTTGGCCTTCTCGGTCAGCGGTTGCAATACGCTTTTGATGGTCGGCGAGGAGGTTTCTGCCAACGCCTTGACGGCGGCCAGTCGGGCTGCAGGGTCGGTGTTGCCAAGGTTGGCCTGGGCGTGCGCCAGGGTGAGCAGCGCCTTGATCTGGCTATCCGTTTCCTTTTCCAAAGCGCGGGCCAGTAGCGGGGCCATCGCCGGGCTGACCTGGCTTTGCAGTTTTCTGGCCGATGCCAGGCGAACGCCGGCGTTGGTGTCGAAAAGCTTGAGGGCGGCCAGCGCACTGGCCAGTTCGCCGCGAATCCGGTTATTGACGGTGACTGTCTCGGGGCTGTCCGGCATCTTTATCGGCTTGCCGGTAGCGGCGTCAAAGGCCTTCTCACCCTCAATGATGATGACCTGGTCGGCGCTCAGGTAGAGATTGTCGTCGGCCATCGCCTTGAGCACACGCACCGCATCGATGTCGGCCGTTTGCGTCAGTTGCTGGATGGCAACGACCTTGTCGGTGGAATCTTCGGCCGCCAACTGGCGAACCTGGGCCGCGTCGAGCGCGGCATGCGCTGACAGGCAACAAGCGTAAAGCAGAAAAACAAGCAAAGATCTGGTCATGGAAGGTCCGTCCGCAATTTGTGCAGTGCAATGACAGATTAAGGTTTGGGCCGGATAGATGGAATACGCTGAATTGCGTAGGGGGCGGAAGATTGCTGCGCTCAGTGAGTGCAATATGACATCAAGTAGCTTCGCCCACTTCGCGTATTCACCTGCGGGCATGTATTTTTGGTACTGAAAAAAAACGAGAGCCGAAGCCCCCGTTTTGCATAGCAAGCCAACTGGCCGGATTACTTGCCTTCCGGCACTTCCTTCTTCGTGTCGTTGCCGGCAATGAACGGACTCCACGGCTGGGCGCGAATCGGGCCTGGCGTTTTCCAGACAACGTTGAACTGACCGTCGGCCTTTACTTCGCCGATGAACACGGGCTTGTGCAGGTGGTGGTTCTTTTCATCCATCTTGATGGTGTAGCCGTTCGGTGCCTTGAAGGTCTGGCCGGCCATGGCCGCGATGACCTTATCCACGTCGGTGGACTTGGCTTTTTCGACTGCCTGCTTCCACATGTGGATGCCGATGTAGGTGGCTTCCATCGGGTCGTTGGTGACGACCTTGTCGGCGTTCGGCAGCTTCTGCTTCTTGGCCCAGTCCTGGTAGAGCTTGACGAACTTGGCGTTCTCAGGATTCTTCAGCGACATGAAGTAGTTCCACGAAGCCAGGTGGCCGACCAGCGGCTTGGTGTCGACGCCGCGCAGTTCCTCTTCGCCGACCGAGAAGGCGACGACCGGGACGTCGGTAGCCTTCAGGCCGGCATTGCCGAGTTCCTTGTAGAACGGTACGTTGGAGTCGCCGTTGATGGTCGACACGACGGCCGTCTTCTTGCCTTCGGAAGCGAACTTCTTGATCTTGGCGATGATGGTCTGGTAATCGCTGTGGCCGAACGGCGTGTACTCTTCCATGATGTCGGCGTCAGCCACGCCCTTCGACTTCAGGAAGGCGCGCAGGATCTTGTTGGTGGTTCGCGGGTAGACGTAGTCGGTGCCGAGCAGTACGAAGCGCTTGGCTTCGCCGCCGTCCTTGCTCATCAGGTATTCGACAGCCGGGATGGCTTGCTGGTTAGGCGCGGCGCCGGTGTAGAAGACGTTCTTTTCGAGTTCTTCACCCTCGTACTGCACCGGGTAGAAGAGCAGGCCGTTCAGTTCCTTGAACACCGGCAGCACCGACTTGCGCGAAACCGAGGTCCAGCAGCCGAAAACAACGTCCACCTTGTCCTTGGTCAGCAACTGGCGGGCCTTTTCGGCAAATAGCGGCCAGTTGGATGCCGGATCGACGACCACCGGTTCCAGTTTCTTGCCCAGCACGCCGCCGGACTTGTTGATTTCGTCGATGGTCATCAGCACCGTTTCCTTGAGAGCGGTCTCGGAAATGGCCATGGTGCCGGACAGGGAGTGCAGCACGCCAACCTTGATCGTGTCGGCGGCGTAGGCGGTAAAGGAAATCAGACCTGCAGATGCAAGTGCCGCGGACAGCACGGTGGCCTTGATGAAATTACGACGGGATTTCATGGTGAGGCTCCTCAAAAGTTGGGCGGGGAAAAAGGGCTGCAATGAAGGCTGCAACGTTTGCTGCAGCGCAACGCCAGATTAAGGAGAGCGCGGGATTCGCGGAATACGTCAGATTGCGTAGGGGATTATTGCACGCAGGAGATTACCGACCCTATCGGGCGCTAGATGGCCAAGCGCGTGGTACCAACGGCAAACTCAGCCGATCCTTGGCTCTGTTTGGCACCTTGAATATTGAACAGCCGATTGAGAATTCTCCAGTGGCCGACCCCGTGCGCCTGCTTTGGCTAAGCACCATTCATTGGTGGCCTCTGCCGAAAACCAGATTGTGAGGTCGCCACGCCGCCGCAATGCACCGTTGTACTCGGGCCAGTTGGTCACCTTGTATTTTGGCTTGGAGAATTTGTGGCGACGATTCTTGTTATGTTTACAGGGCTCTGGCTGTCTTTGGCGGTGAAATCGATCCTCATCATGCCAACTTACCGACTGATGGGCAGAATTTCCGAATTATTCAAGAACGCCCAGTTTCGAGGTGTCTTGAGAATTTCAAACGACGGCTACGCCAAACAGCAACTTGTGGGCGTGCATGACTCCAATAGAGACAAACAACCCGATGCCGATGCCGACAGCGTCCCACCGCCAGGACGGCACGAACGCGGCACGTTTGCCTGCGAGCAAGAGCGAGCAAAGTGCATAGACGGAAAAGACAAGAAAGGTGCCGAAAAGCAGGGTTTCCCGCAAGCCGCCGTTTGCCAGCAAGTGCGTGCTCGACCAGAGGATGGCACCCACCAGCATCGGGTGATGCAATGACCGCCGGATGTAGCCCTTGAGGTTTCCGCCTCCGATAACAAACAGTACCAGAGCAACGCTGACAAGCACCGGCGCCAACTGTATCGCGAAAGCGCTTGGGGTAAACAGTACCGTATTAGGCGCTAACTTCCATCCGAAACTGATCAGCACGATACCCGCCAAGGAGCCCAGTGCCACCAAGCCCTTCCAGACTTTTTCACCGGTGAGCTTGACGAACTTTTGGCGCACAGCGGGCGTTGCAGTGGCGAAATGGAGAACAAAAAACAGTACTACACCGGAAACAAAAATCAGCATCGTTTCGTTCCTTCACTTTTGCTTGAAAAGGTGAGCGGTTACTTCCCTGGTTTGATGTGACGAACACTAGAAAAAGCACGTTTACACTAGCAACTATCCTTGTTGGCGGATGACAGAAGTTTAGCTGACTTGGTCATTGCGTCTGTTTCAGACTACAACGACATCGGAAGCACCAACGATGAGGTAAAAGTTTCCCCATAACAGATCAATTTACGCATTTCTTGACTGGCTCCGATGGCCAAGATGCAGTTTTCCAAGGCTGACTAAAGTGGATCCCTGAGTCAATACTGTAATGCACTTAGTTCAAGATTCGCATTCGACTTCACTCGCAGCCTATGGTAACCGGATAGGCATGGATGCTTTTATCTCCTCAAGCACCCAGGGCCATCAAGGATGTGTTGCCTCCGGCGGCAGTCGTGTTAATGCAAACCACACGCTCGGTCATCATCTGGTACAGCGGATATAGCCCCGTTTGTTCACCCGCCTGAAAAACCGGAATCAAAGCTCCAGGTATCTATCGTTCCTGCACAGGGCGCAAAAGAAAGCTCCCGCGGGCAAAAAGGTCAGCGAACACCTTGGCCGACGGATGGACGGCAATGCCGGACGCGCCAAGCGCCATGCCCTGGGCGAGAACCGTTCGGCAATCCGCACTGCAAGGCAGGGGAACGGGCAGGGCTTTCATAATTTGGGGCGCCTTTCAAAGCCATGCCCGTTAGTCAGGGTTGACTGCACTGATAGACGCATGGATACTTTTAATGCGTCTTTCGCATTTCAGTCTTTGAACATCCCCGGCGCGGCTTTGCCTGTCAGGATGGATATCGCCAGGGCGTGCTTCCGGATCGTTTTTTCTTGGGGAATACTGATGACGTTTGCTAACTCTACGTATTTGCCGGCCTGGCTCAGCGCGGCACGCTGCCTGCTGATGACATTGCTTTTCGCCATCGCCTCGGGTTCACTGCCGGCTCTTGCAGCCACGGGCCATGTCAGCGAGGCTAATCTCGTCCTGCCCGACCTTGGCGACGTATCGCTGGTGACATTCCTTGGCGGGACATCCGGCTGGACCCTGCTTTCGTACGGACTCTTTGTCTGCTTCGGCGGCCTGGTCTTCGGCGCCATCATCTACCGCCAGATTTACCGTTTGCCGGTCCATCGTTCGATGGCCGAAGTCAGCGAACTCATCTATGAAACGTGCAAGACCTACATGATTACCCAGGGCAAGTTTCTGTTGATTCTGCAGGCGTTGACGGGGGTGCTGATGGTCGGTTACTTCTATGTCGTGCAGCAACTCCCGATTCCTCACGTGGCGCTGATCCTGGCGTTTTCCCTGGTCGGCATCGCGGGCTCCTTCGCGGTGGCCTGGTTCGGCATACGCATCAATACCCTGGCCAACAGCCGCACCGCATTCGCCTCGCTGACGGCCAAACCTTATGCCGTCTACGCCATACCGATCAAGTCGGGCATTTCGATCGGCATGCTGCTGATCTCGACCGAACTGCTGATCATGCTCTGCATCCTGCTCTTCGTGCCGCCCGGCCTGGCCGGCAAGTGCTTCATCGGCTTCGCCATCGGCGAGTCGCTGGGCGCCGCCGCTTTGCGCATTGCCGGCGGCATCTTCACCAAGATCGCCGACATCGGCTCCGACTTGATGAAAATCGAATTCGGCATCCAGGAAGACGATGCGCGCAACCCCGGGGTGATCGCCGACTGTGCCGGCGACAATGCCGGCGACTCGGTCGGCCCGACGGCGGACGGTTTCGAAACCTACGGCGTCACCGGCGTGGCGCTGATCAGCTTCATCATGCTCGCCGTGCCGGAACCCTCGGTACAGGTTCAGTTGCTGGTCTGGCTGTTTGTCATGCGCGTGATGATGATCGTGGCTTCTGGTATTTCCTATCTCGGCAACCAGGTGCTTGCCCGCCGCCTGTACGGGGAAAAGGTGCGCTTCAATTTCGAATCTCCGCTGACCTCGCTGGTATGGATCACGTCGGTCGTTTCCCTGATCATCACCTTCATCGTGTCATATTTGCTGATGGGCAACTTCGCGCTCGCCGGCAAGGCCTACAGCAACCTGTGGTGGCAACTTTCGTTGATCATCACGCTCGGAACGCTGGCCGGCGCCATCATTCCCGAGGTGGTGAAAGTGTTCACCTCGACCAACTCCAAGCATGTGCGCGAAGTGGTGACGGCATCCAAAGCCGGCGGTGCCAGTCTCAACATCCTGTCCGGACTGGTCGCCGGCTACTTCTCCGCTTTCTGGATCGGCATCATCATCGTCGGACTGATGACGGGCGCCTACCTCATGTCGCAGTTCGACCTGACCGCGGTGATCAATCCCGATTACACCAAGGCGGCGATGATGGCCGCCGTGTTCTCGTTCGGGCTGGTCGCCTTCGGTTTTCTGGGAATGGGTCCGGTGACCATTGCCGTCGATAGCTACGGCCCGGTCACCGACAACGCGCAGTCGGTGTATGAACTGTCGATGATAGAGCAGTTGCCTGGAATTGAGGCGGAAGTGAAGAGGGACTTCGGTTTCGACCTCAACTTCAAAACCGCGAAGTTCCTGCTCGAAGAGAACGATGGGGCAGGCAACACCTTCAAGGCCACCGCCAAGCCGGTACTGATCGGAACCGCCGTGGTCGGCGCTACCACCATGGTTTTCTCCATCGTCATGCTGCTCACCAGCGGCCTGACGGAAAACCTGGACAAGCTCTCGCTGCTCCACCCGCCGTTCCTGCTTGGTCTGGTCGCCGGCGGCGCGACGATCTTCTGGTTCTCCGGCGCCAGCACGCAGGCGGTTTCGACCGGCGCCTACCGCGCCGTCGAGTTCATCAGCACGCACATCCGGCTCGATCAGGTGGTGAAAGCGTCGCAGAAAGACAGCAAGAAAGTCGTCGAGATCTGCACGATCTACGCGCAGAAAGGCATGTTCAACATCTTCATGGCGGTGTTTTTCGGCACGCTGGCCTGCGCCTTTATCGAGCCGTTCTTCTTCATCGGCTACCTGATCTCGCTGGCGATCATCGGCCTTTACCAGGCGGTTTTCATGGCCAACGCCGGTGGCGCCTGGGACAACGCCAAGAAAATCGTCGAAACCGAAATGCACGCCAAGGGCACCGATCTGCACAATGCCTCGGTGGTCGGCGATACCGTTGGCGATCCGTTCAAGGACACCGCCTCGGTGGCCATGAATCCGATCATCAAGTTCACCACCTTGTTCGGTCTGCTGGCGGTCGAAATGGCGGTTGGTTTGCAAGCGCAGGGGCATCAAGCAACGGTATTGGCCTTGTCAGCCCTGTTCCTGGCCGTCAACCTCGTATTCGTATTCCGCAGTTTCTACAGCATGCGCATCGTCGTCAAGGAAGAAGTCCGGTAGTGTCGGGGTGAAGATGGCTCTCGCTACGTACGTGGCAGGGACAAACAGCCATTATTTTTCGAAGTTGAACTCTTATATGGAGGCTTAAATCATGACCATGCATCTTTACTTCTCGCTGATTCCCGAAGCGCTGATCGCCTCCATGCTGCCACCGGAGGAGTTCGGGCAATATTACGCCACGGGCCACAAGTTCAAATCGAAGGGGCAGGCCATCTTTTTCGAAGTCGATCCCTCGTTCCGCCACGAATTCTTCGACATTGAGTCGGCTGTCAGGCGCTGTGTGGCTAAGCCGGATGGTTCTCCCAAGAACTCCGTCTACATCGCGATGTATCGGGTGATAGAACACCTTTCGCTGAGTGCCATCGGCAAGATGTACCTGACCACGGCCATGGGCGCGACGCTGGGCTTGAACCGTGGAAGCGAGCTTCCGCTGCCCGAACGGGAACTGCACATGTACCAGGATATGGTGCCGATCAACAGCATGGTGGTGAGCACCCTCGACCCGGCCGCCTACTACGCCGACGTTACCACCTCGCCATCCAAGACCTTCAGCTTTCCCGGCATGTGCTTTGTCGAACTCGAACTGGGGCCACTGGCCCGCGATCCGGAAAACGGCCAGGAGGGTGACCTGCCCTATACCTTCTTGCAGCATTTGCGCGAAGCCTTGATGGAGTTGAGGCCAGGTTCGAAGCAGAACAAGTTGGTACACCGCGTGCATTCGCTCCAATTCCCGTATCGAATGGTCAAGAATGGTTTCTACATCGGTATTGGTGATGAACTCGTCTATTACCCGATGCTCTCGCAAGCCGTGCTCAGGAAGGATCACCCGAACTGGTGGCGTTCGGCCAATCTCTGAAGACGAGAGGTGCCTTGTGGCTTGATTGGTCATTTTGGCCAGGGTGGGCTGGCTCCAGAGTCAGTCCAGCGCCACAATCCCCTGGACAGTCGCATCCCTTGCCTATAGAGGGTCCAGACAAATTCCGGACACTTTCGAAAACCCGCTACCAGTTGAGTACACCGCTACGCCGATGAACTCGTGCAAAAAGAAGGACTTCCAATATACACAAACATGCCCGTCTGGACTAAAGTGACGGTTGCCTGTTTGGTGGCAGACACGGACGCCGGTTATTTCTCAATTTAAACATTGGCCGGCAGAAAACATTGGAAGATATGAAGAAGCTTCGCCGGATTCTGGTAGTTGATGGCTCGCGCGTTGTGCGGGCAACGCTGACCAAACATCTCAAGGACGATTTCGAGATCCTTGAAGAAGGGGACGGTGAATCGGCTCGTCAAACACTCATGTTGAACCCCAATATCGTGGCGATAATCACCGGCATCCATACGCCCAAACTGGAAGCGCACGATCTTTTGGCGCGCCTGAGGACGAGTACCATGCGGCGGCTGCGGGAAATTCCCTTTGTGCTGATAGTCTCGGATGTCGACAATCAATCCGCCAGGGCGCTTGACCGTGAGCTCGGGGTGGCAGGCTTCATCAGCAAGACGATGAATAAATCGGAGATTGTCGAGTGCCTGAACAATCTGCTTGAATCAACGGTCTTTACCCGGAGCGTTGTCCTTCCCGAGTTGCCCAGGGAAGAGGATATGCCATCCGTTGTACCGCCACCTGAGCCGGAAAAGATGTTGGAAAGCGATCAATTCAGGTCACTTTTATCTACCCTTTCATTTGCCGATCCGCCGACCGCAAAGGTCTGTGCCCTGGTCTTCGGTATCGACAATCGTGATGCGCTGATCAACCGGTTTGGCGAAGACGTGGCGGGAATGATAGCGACTCGCTTTGCCGGTTTGCTGGTTGCCAAATTAGGTGCGAATGACTTGATCGGCCGCTGTCGTGGAGAGCGTCTGGCGATCATTTCGCATGGTATTGAACTCAAGCAGGGTGTACGTTTTGGCAAGCAGGTATGCAAGAGTCTGGCGTCAGGGCAGATAACGATTCGCGGGCAAAAGGTGAAGCTGACGGCCAGCGTGGGCGTTGCCAGTGCTTTCGAAGACGAGGTCACCAGCGGCGGCGAACTGTTTTTTCTGGCGGACCGGCGCCTCGATCAGGCGCTGGTTTGCGGGGGCAACACTGTTGCCACCGAGTACAAGCCGGAATGCCCATTTCACTGTTGGGACAAGAGCGCCAGAAAACTGCTCGATGCCTTGAGTGCGCAAGGGAAAATGAACATCCCCGCGCATATTGGCACGCTTGGCTTGATGATTCTGCCGCTGTTACAGGTGCTGGATCGGGAACTGGCGCTGGCGTTGCCGCTGGATGACATCAAACAACAACTTCAACAGCGTGCCATAGTGGAAGAAGCGACGCTCTGAGTTTGCTGGAACCGGCCCGCAGCATCATCCGGGGATGTGATTCATTGTTTTTCCTCATCCTTCTTCAGGGAGCAGTTCAAGGGGTTCTGCGTCCCTTGATTCTCTTGTCCGGCAACAATTTTCTGGCTGATCGATACCGGCAACGGTGGCCGACCGCAACCAAGGCAATAGCCGGAGTCGGGATCGGCCATGCAAACACCGAGGCACGGGTATTCGTATTCAGCTTCACTCATTGACTCATTTCTTCACGTCGTTGCGCGATGGCCGCAATAATCCTCAGTCGCTCATCGTTTGAAGCATGGCTCCAGACGGCAATTTCCTCGATAGTACGAAAGCAGCCCCGACAAAGGCTGTTAGTGTCATCCAGGGTGCACACGTTGATACACGGCGAAACCGCTTGTTCCTGTTTGCTGGCTTGATTCATGCAAATATGGTGGGTCGTAATGAAGTGAATGGACAATCAGACACGAATTAACCAATCCAGTTCGGTTTGCGTTTCTCCAGAATAGCCGCCAGGCCTTCTTTTCCTTCCGGGCTGGACCGAATGCGGGTGATGCGTTGCGCGGTTTCTTCGACGGTCGATTCGTCAATTGGCTGGCCCGAGACAGCACGGATCAGCGCTTTGCACTCGGCCTGCGCATTGGGGCCGTTCTTCAATAAGCTGTCCATGATCTCGGCGATCGCCTCATCAAGTTGCTCTTCGCCTGGAACGATTTCGTGCAGCAGACCGATTCGGTACGCCTCTGCCGCCGAAAACCGCTCGGCGGAAAGCATATAGCGTCGGCAGTAGCGCTCACCGATGGCCGCCAGAACATAAGGGCTGATCACCGCAGGCAGAATCCCCAGCTTTACCTCGGTGAGGGCAAACTGTGCGTCATAGGTGCCGACAGCTATATCACAGGCGGCAATCAGGCCAACCCCGCCGCCATAAGCCGGACCCTGGACGCGAGCGATGGTCGGTTTGGAGAGTTCATTCAGTGTTGTCATCAAGAGAGCGAGGCTACGCGCGTCACGCAGGTTTTCCTGCGACGTATGGTTCGCCGCTCGCTTGATCCAGTTGAGGTCGGCGCCGGCGCAAAAACTTTTGCCGGTGGACGAAAGCACAATGGCTCTTACCCGCGTATCGGCCTCAAGCTCAAGCAGACCGCCAGTGATTTCGCTGATAAGCAACTCATCAATAGCGTTGTGACGTTCCGCCTTGTTCAGCGTGAGAATTCCAATGGAATCATCGACCTCGGTCAGAATCGATTGATACATAGCACCTCCGCCAAGCAACCTGAATACCATTTTTGAAGTTCAAAAGCCATGAAGGATTCGATCGGCTATTCATGGCAGGAGAGGAAAACCAGTAAAATTTGCAGAATGCCTACGGTAAAAATAACTGAAATCTGGGGAATTTAACAAGCCGAGCGCTGTCAAAGATTTAGACAAATGCTATATTAGCAACAATAAGAACCCAAACAGGCGGCTCCAATATGGGCGAAGTTTATAGTTTTCTGCGGTTTTTTCAATACGCCAGGTGTGTTGTCCGGCGTTCCTTTTGCTTCATTCAGTACCAGATTTAAAGGAGGTCTTTCGATGTCGCAACAGAATAAAACTGACGAAGTCAAGTCTATGCCCGATCCTGCAGAGCTAGTCAAAAGCTATGCCGAAGTTGCCAAGCGCGCTTCGAAAATGATGGCGCAATACCTTGAGAAGAAGTCGAGCGAGGGAATCTCGATGCCGACAGACGAAATGGGAATCTCAAAGGCGTTTTCGGATCTTTCTTCGAGCCTGATGGCCAATCCCCAGAAGATGGCCGAAGCGCAAATGAAGTTGATGAAGGACTACTTTGCCCTGTGGCAGTATTCAGCGTCGAAAATGATGGGCACGACATCGCTTCCGGCTGTGGCCACGCCGTTGAAGTCGGACAAGCGCTTCAAGGACGACGAGTACGAGAGCAACTTCATCTTCGATTTCATCAAGCAGTCTTACCTCCTTACGTCCAATCACCTGAACGGCGTCGTTGCCGGCGCAGAAGGCCTCGATGAATCGACGCAGCGGAAAGTCGATTTTTTCACGCGCCAATACATTGACGCGCTTTCGCCAACCAATTTTGCACTGAGCAATCCGGCTGTCGTTCGCGAAACGGTTAACACCAACGGGCAGAACCTGATCAATGGTTTCGACAACCTGTTGCGTGACCTGGAAGCCGGCGACGGGTCGTTGAGAATCCGCATGACCGACCCCGATGCCTTTGAGCTCGGCAAGAATGTGGCCACCACTCCGGGCAAGGTCGTCTTCCAGAACGACATGTTCCAGTTGATTCAGTACAATCCGTCAACCCCGCAACAGTTCAAGAAGCCACTGCTGATCGTGCCGCCGTGGATCAACAAGTTTTACATTCTCGACCTGCGTGACAAGAATTCCTACGTCAAATGGGCGACCGATCAGGGTCACACCACGTTCATCATGAGCTGGATCAACCCGGATGAAAGACACGCCAACAAGAACTTCGAAGACTATCTGCTGGAAGGCACGTTGCTGGCCATCGACGCGGTTGAGCAAGCGACAGGCGAAAGCAAGATCAACACCGCCAGCTACTGCCTCGGCGGCACCCTGCTGATGTCTACGCTGGCTTACATGAGCGCCAAGAAGGACAAGCGCATCGCTTCAGCGACCTTCTTCACGACCATGCTTGATTTTTCCGAGCCGGGCGAACTCAAGGTCTTCCTTGACGAGGGTACCGTTGCCAGTCTCGAGAAGAGAATGGCCGAGCGCGGCTACCTTGATGGTTCGGACATGGCAGGCACCTTCAACATGCTGCGTGCCAATGACCTGATCTGGTCGTTTGCGGTCAACAACTATCTGATGGGCAAGGAATCCTTTCCCTTCGATCTGCTCTACTGGAATTCCGATTCAACGCGTATGCCGGCCAGGATGCACAGTTATTACCTGCGCAATTTCTATCTTGGCAACAAGCTGCGCGAACCGGGCGGTATCGAGCTGGCCGGGGTCAAGATCGACATCTCCAAGGTCAAGACGCCGTGCTATTTCGTCTCGGCGATCGAAGATCACATCGCCCCGTGGAAGAGTACCTACATGGGCGCGTTGCTTCCCACCGGACCGGTGAAGTTCGTGCTTGGCGGCTCCGGTCACATTGCCGGCATCATCAATCCACCAGCGGCCAACAAATATGGCTTCTGGACGAATCCCGAGTTGCCCGCAGCGTCCGACGATTTCCTCGCCGGCGCGACGCAGACCCCCGGTTCATGGTGGACGGACTGGCAGCAGTGGGTGACCGATCAGGTCGGCGGCAAGGAGAAGGTTGACGCACGCATTCCTGGCGCCGGCAGTCTCAAGGCTATCGAAGACGCACCGGGCGCCTACGTCAAAATGCGCCTGGACAAGAAAAAAGCTGCCAAGTAAACGGTAGTCTGTTTGAATGACCAGGGGGGCGCAAGCCCCCTTTTCCGTTGACGTACAATCAATTGCATCATGAATGCCAAATTGCTCCCGGATTACGCTGGCATCAGCATCGTCAACCTGATGCAGAGCATCGCCATGGCCTGCGGCAGCACCCCGGCGCGTTACCCGCAACTGGGCGCTCTGCCTGCCGCACAGCTAGCCGCAGCAAGCCACATTGTTCTGCTGGTGATCGACGGACTCGGTCAGCGCACGCTTGCCCGGCATCCGGCCTGCCCCAATCTTCAGCGCCATGCCATTGGCACGATGACCTCGGTGTTCCCGCCAACCACCGCCAGCGCCATCACCACCTTCATGACCGGGCTTGCGCCGGCGCAACACGGCCTCACCGGGTGGCACATGTACCTCGAAGAAATCGACCAGACGCTGGCTATTCTGCCGCTGACGCCACGCAGCGGCCCGGTAATAATTCTGCCGGAAGCGCTGCCGCAGCGTCTGTTTAACCAGCGAACGCTGTACCAGCAACTAGACCGTGAGTGCTGGGTGCTGGCACCGCAAAGCATCGCCGGCAGTCCCTTCAACGCCTGGCATGCGCGTGGCGCACACCGTGTTGCCTATGGTTCGCAGCCCGAAATGTTTTCGCTGATCGCCGGTCTGCTGCGAGAAACTGAAACACCGCGCTTCATCTACGCTTACTACCCCGATCTCGACACGCACTCGCACCGCTACGGCACCGACAGCGAACAAGCGCAAGAGACGCTGGCTTCGCTTGATGTCATGTTCGGCGTGCTCCTGCGCGATGTACAGGGTACCGACAGTTGGCTGATCGCCACCGCCGATCACGGCTTCATTGATTGTCCGCCCGAACGTGTGGTGAGTCTCGACCAGCACCCGCAACTTGCTGCTCTGCTCACCCGCCCGTTATGTGGCGAGCGCCGCGCCGCCTGCTGTTACGTAAGCCAGGCCAGGCGCTTGGCGTTTGAGACCTGCGTGCGCCAAAGACTCAACCACTGTGCCGATCTGCGGCTCAGTGCAGAATTGATTACGTCTGGCTGGTTTGGTCCCCCGCCTTATCATCCCCATCTGGCCTCGCGCGTCGGCGACTACACACTGGTGATGAAAGACAACTGGACCATCAAGGACTGGCTACCCGGCGAACGCCGCTATCCCATGCTTGGCGTTCATGGCGGCTTCAGCGCCGACGAGATGACGGTGCCGCTGATAGCCCTTCGGGTGTAGAGACTCCCGGTAGGTCAGCCAGGCGCACTTGATTTCCCGCGGCTTACTGCGCCAGAATCCAGAATGAAATCTGCCAATCAGTTCACCGACTGGTTTAAACCGTAGCCGTCGAGTCAATTTCACACACACCATGATCGGACCATCAAGCATGCCAAACAACAAGCCGTCATCTTCCCGTCTTGACCATGTGGTTGCCGAGGCCATCCGCAATCGCCAGACACGCGAATCGGGCTATCGCGAGCAGGCGCTGAAAATCTACCCGTGGATTTGCGGCCGCTGTACCCGTGAATTCACGCGCGAAAGCTTGCAGCAACTTACCGTGCACCACAAGGATCACAATCACGACAACAATCCGAGCGATGGCAGCAACTGGGAACTGCTGTGTCTGTACTGTCACGACAACGAGCACTCACGCGAACTCGATGCAGAAGCGGCACGTCTGGCTGGGGCCGGGAGCAGTGGCAAGGCCGAGGCGAATCGGGCAACGGCGCAGCCCTTTGCCAATCTGAAAGAGCTTCTGAATAAAAGATAGCGCTGTTTTATGGCGCGCCAGGATTTCTCACGGTCATCGGGCTGGGGCGAAGGGGTAATGGCGATGACGGGCAAGTCGAACCGCCGCGCACCATTCGCATGACAAATTGCTGGCGCTATTCTATTGGCAAATAAATAATCATAAACCAGTAGCAAAATACCGCCTTGTTAGTATTCCGGATTTGAACTGAAAAATAGAGACTACATACGCTTTCGAAATTTCCGTTTATTCACAAGGAGAAGCGGATCAAGCCAGATCCGGCTTGATTTGATAAGCCTGAATCACCCACACCATTCCTTTCCTTGGCCAATGAAGTCAAGGTAGCGATACACCATGCTTTAGGTGATTTCTATCCATGAAAACAAGAAAACACGATTCGCTCCTGAACCTGTTGATGAGCATGCCTTGGCATGTCAGCATCTTATTAGGGGAGGCCACTTTCGTTGCATTCAAATGGATATTGCCCGTCATGTGCTCGTCGAGCCTGTTTCTGAAGCCGATAGCTGCGGCTTTGGCTGGGATGGCGTGGCTTTTCTGCGGATTATTCCTGCTGATTGGACTTTGCGTTTTTGCCAATCAGAAAAGGGGGCGTCTGTCGGAAATCGTGATCTTCAGTGGTGATCCGGAAGTGGCTTCGGTACCTCGATTGCCGACCGTCAGGTGAAAGGTTTTCCCCGAAGGAATTCTGTGGATCTAGCCAATGGGCAATGCTGGCCAGATCTCCAGGAGCTTGCTGGAGACGCTCCATTCTGCGGCTCTCGGCCGGGTAAAGCGAAGTGAGCGCGCTGACATGAGCCGTCTGTTTATCAATAAATTGCCAGCGTAACCGGGCATTTTCCGTTGCCCGCCCCGCTCGTTATCGCCGCCAGGTTTGGAAGGACGTTTTTCGTGGTAAACAATAATATAAAAAAATCCGGTGACAGGAATCCAGTCATCACCCCCTCGGCCATCGGCCGCGTCGTGGAAATGAACCCCGGGAATCTGCGCCAGACCCGTCATGGCACTGAGGAATCGCCGATCAGCAAGCACCCGCATGCCGCTACAAATTTACAGATGGGCGAGGCATTCAATCTGGCGATCCTGGATTCCATCACCACCGTAATCGCCGTGCTCAACCGCGACGGCGTCATCGTGGCCGTCAACCAGGCCTGGCGGCGTTTTGCCATTGAAAACGGCGCTCACCCCAGGAAGCAGGCCAGGCACACGCAGATTGGCGTCAATTATCTGGATATTTGTCAAGCAGGTTTCGACGATACGGGAGAAGAAGCCAGGGAGGCGTACGAAGGAATCCTGATGGTGCTCGAAGGCCACTTGCCGACCTTCAGTCTCGACTATCCCTGTCACTCAAATACTGAGCAACGTTGGTTCCGCATGAGCGTTACCCCTTTGGGCGACGGCGTGGTGATTACCCACAACGACATTTCCTAGAGCAAGCCAAGCGGGGGAAATAGCTTTGAGGGGGTGATGCCACTTCAAAGTGGTGAGAATGTTGGCGCCAGCCTGTCTGGCCTGGAATCCCTATGGATAGGCATTCTACGACATGCATGTCTGAAGAGTGGCGTGGATATTAGCTTTGCGAAGACATGCTTTGTAGATAGCCGTATTATAAGGCTTGCATGGCATCACTCGACTATGTTCCGGGCTGAACAGTTGTGATGGCCATCTTACGTTCGGGATTTGAGCGCAGCGAAAACAACGATTCGGGCTAAACTCTCGCTTTCGCATTTCCTCTGCCCGCCCATGCGCCTTTTCCGCCTCGCAAAAATCCTCAGCATCGTCAGTCGTTACGGCATCGACGATATGATTTTCGAACACGAGCCGAGCGGCCGCCTGGCGGCGCTCTCACGTTTCGTACACTTCTGGCGGCACCTTGATTCGCCGCGCGCGGTTCGACTGCGGCTGGCGCTGGAAGCACTGGGGCCGATCTTCGTCAAGTTCGGACAGGTGATGTCGACGCGCCGCGACCTGCTGCCGCTGGACATTGCCGACGAGCTGGCCAAATTGCAGGACCGCGTTCCGCCCTTTTCCCCCGAACTGGCGCTGACGCAAATCCAGCTAGCCTATGGCCGTCCGGCCAGCGAGGTATTTGCCGAGTTCAACGCCACACCGGTCGCCAGCGCATCGGTGGCGCAGGTGCATTTTGCCCGGCTGCACGCCAAAGACGGCGGTCACGAGGTGGCGGTCAAGATATTGCGTCCGAACATGCATGGGCTTATCGCCCACGACCTGGCCTTGCTCGACACGCTGGCCGGCCTGCTCGAAAAGGTCTGGTCCGATGGCAAGCGCCTGAAACCACGGGAGGTGGTTGGTGAGTTCGCCAAGTATCTCTACGACGAGCTGGACCTGATGCGCGAAGCCGCCAACTGTTCGCAACTGCGGCGAAACTTCAAGGATTCAAAACTGCTGCTGGTGCCCGGCGTCTATTGGGATCACTGCACGACGACGGTGATGGTCATGGAGCGCATGCATGGCATTCCGATCAGCCAGACCGAGGCGCTGGTCGCGGCCGGCATCAACCTGCCGGCGCTTTCGCGGGCCGGGGTCGAAATCTTTTTCACGCAGGTTTTCCGCGACGGTTTTTTCCATGCCGACATGCATCCCGGCAACATCTTCGTTGCCACCGACGAGGTGCATCACGGCAAGTATGTGGCGCTCGACTTCGGCATCGTCGGCACGCTGACCGATGTCGACAAGAACTATCTGGCGCAGAACTTTCTCGCCTTCTTCCAGCGCGACTACAAGCGCGTGGCGATGGCGCACATCGAGGCCGGCTGGGCGCCCCCCGATACCCGCGTCGACGAGTTCGAAGCGGCCATCCGCTCGGTCTGCGAACCGATTTTCGACCGGCCACTGCATGAAATCTCCTTCGGCCGCGCGTTGCTGCGCCTGTTCCAGACCTCTCGCCGCTTCAACGTCGAGATCCAGCCGCAACTGGTGATGCTGCAAAAGACGCTGCTCAACATCGAGGGGCTGGGCCGCCAACTCGACCCCAACCTCGACCTGTGGACCACCGCCAAACCTTTCCTCGAACGCTGGATGGGTGAACAGATCGGCTGGCGTGCGCTGGCTCGCGGGCTGCAGCATGAGGCGCCGAACTGGGCGCGCACGCTGCCGCAATTGCCGCGCCTGCTGCACCAGGCGCTGAACCGCGAGAAGCCGGGCGAACTGGCGCCGCTGGTCGCGGAATTGGCCTCCGCACAGCGCCAGCAAAATCTTCTGCTCGGCTTGATTGCCGTGCTGCTGGCCGCCTTGCTGATCGTCAATTATCTCTAAAGACTCGGGAGAGCATGATGTTGAAAGCGACTAATGTGATTGCCGCGCTGCTGATTTTGCTGGGTGCCGGAGCGTTCACCTTGTCCTCAAGCAGCACGGCTTTACTGCCAGTCTATGTGGGCGCCATGCTGCTGGTGGTTGGCGCGCTTTCGATGGCTTTCGCATCGGCACGCAAGCAACTGATGCACTCGGCGATGGTGGTGGCCCTGCTCGGAACGCTTTCGCCGGCAGCAGCGCTCGCCATCCGTTCGGCGCAGATGAACACCCTGGCGCTCACGGTGAACGTCGGAATGCTGGTGCTTTGCGGCGCGCTGCTGGTACTGCAAATCCGCTCTTTGCAGGCGCGGCGGACGCGTGACAGCAGGCTTTGATTCGCATATCAGCGATATCAAACCAGGAAACGTCTATAAGGAATTGGCCAGTATCGGCGATACAAATTACTGCCGAGAATGAGTATTGCCCCCCACAGGATCGCAGTGTTACTCTAGTGGCACCGCCAAGCAAAAAGGTGCATTGCAATGACTACCACCTCACTCAAGCTTTCTGATGATCTCAAGAAACGGGCCGTTGCCACCGCTGAGAAAAAAGGCGTATCGCCGCACGCGTTCATGGTCCAGGCAATAGAGCAGGCCACCACGGCAGCAGAACGGCGAGCCGGTTTCGTAAGCGATGCACTAGCGGCACGTGAGCAAATGTTGAGCACCGGCAAGGCCTATGACGCCAGCGAGGTTCATGCTTACTTGAAGGCGCGAATTGCTGGCAACCAGCCGGCAAAGCCGAAAGTCAGTGCTTGGCAACGTTGAGCTACTCTGAGCAAGCGCTTGCCGATCTCGAAAGGCTGACTGACTTTCTGATCGAGATAGATCTTACGGCGGCAACCGAGACGGTTGAATTGATTGAGGAAGCCGTCAGTTTATTAGTCCGTCACCCACTGATCGGTCGTCCTGTCGAGTATGGATTGCGCGAGCTGGTCATATCCCGCGGACGAAGCGGTTACGTGGCCCTCTACAGCCTGGAGGAAAATCACGACGCCGTTCTGATTCTTGCGATTCGTCATCAGCGTGAAGCAGGATATTGGTGGCAGGACGAGGATTGAATCGTTGTGCGCTCTGGGGATCGCAAAGTGGAACAAGCATAGCTGAGTCCCCAGGGTAAATTTGTTCTACCGATAACCCATTGATTTACCGTCATTCCGGGCTTGACCCGGAATCCAGTTCGTTTATTTGCCCCGTTTAAAGCAAAGGAAAACACATGGCACTCAGCCCTCAACGACTACAACAAAAGCGAGCCAAGAAAGCAGCGCTACGGCGCAAAGCACATGCACCGGCACATGTGCATGGCTCCCCTTCCGCGTCAATCAACACCGGTCGCAATTGGGAAAACGGCCTTAGCAGCCCGATACATGAAGTATTCGTCAATGAAAATATCTTCGCCGGCGGCATGGGCACCCTGGTTTATTGCCGCAGAACTGCCGACATGCAGCACATTGTTTCGATGTTCTTGCTGGACACTTACTGCCTGGGTGTCAAGAATGTGGTGCAAAGCGTCATGTCTGCCGAGCAGTTCGCGGTATTGAAGATGCAGCTTGAGCGGTCTCATAATTCAGGTTTTATCCCGATGCCACCCCCAAAGGCTCGCAAACTCCTTGAGGAGCTGGTTGCCTGGTCACGCAATCTCGGCTTTGAACCTGCGGCCGACTACGGCGATGCCGTCAGGATTCTTAATGACACTCCGCTCGATGACAGCAGCCTTGCCTTTGAATTCGGAGCTCAAGGAAAGCCTTTTTATATTGCCGGCCCCAGAGATTCTCTCGCAAAGAGTAAAAGAATCATCGATCAACTGGCTAAAAAGTGTGGCGAAGGTGGGTTTGAGTACATGATCAGTCCTACGGGTGGTTTTTGAGCCTCGTGGTTCATGATTTCATCGCTCTGTACACATCGAGATTGCCATGAAACAAACGAAATTCACCGAAGTGCTTAACAATGCTGGGCAGTATTTCGGCCTCGTCGCTTCGGGCGAATCCGTGCGGGTACTGCGTAACGGCAAGCCAATCACTGACATTGTCCCGGTCGTGGCCGAACTTCCTTCGTGGAAGCGACGTAAGGCGCAACCCTTGGTGCAGGATGGCGTTTCCATCAGTCGCATGATTCTCGAAGAACGCCAAGCTGGCTGTTGATGTGGGATGCCTGATCCCTGGTTTTTTGATCTTGCACTTCCGTAGGTTATGCAGCGGTAGCGGTCAGTCGATAGCCATTGCTATTGCTTAGTCATAGACATTGCGATATTGAGCGAACTTATAGGAGGAACCAAGAATGAACCTTGCCCGTTTGATTGTTTCGGCTGCAACTTCACTTTGTATAGCGAATGCTAACGCTGGTAGCGATATTGTATTGATTGACCATATGGAAAAAGCCTACACAGTTTATGCTGGGTTGCCCTTGGATCGAGCAGAGGTTACAAAAAGCAAACTTGAAGGTAAACCAGTTGATATGGTCCCGTTCGAACAGTTTGTAGAAAGCCAGAAGAAAATCATTGGGGACCGAGTCGTAAGAAACGACTACCAAGGAGAAAGGACAGAGGAAGGGATCGTCGCCCTTATCAAGAAGTATCCGGGGACGCCCTTTGGAGTCACATGGAACGGCGGGATCGCCTATACAAGAAACGACTATCAGGCTGCAAAAAAGGCGTTCGAATCATTCAATACATCGGGAGGTTTTACTAAGCCAGAACCTGAGAAAGACCCTGTCGCGCCAATGAATCATCTTAAACCTCTGCTTGGTTGGTGAGGGGCTACCCAGCAATATTTGTTGTTGCCGGAAACTGTTCATTTTTAACCGTAGCTAACTGAGTTTCTTCCGGGCAGATTCTGGTCACCAGTAAGCTAATCCCGAACGGCAGCAATCAGTCTGAGCAGGCATTGAGGCTTTTCCTCTACGTTCTGTCACTCCTTGCACTCTGTTGAAAATAATTATCTAATTTTAATGCCTCTCCCCAATCCCCCCCAACGCGAAGCCATTCGCTATCTCGACGGTCCCTTGCTGGTACTGGCTGGCGCCGGTTCGGGCAAGACGCGGGTGATCACCCAGAAGATCGCCTACCTGATCGAGGAATGCGGTTTAAGCCCGTCCAACATCGCGGCTATCACTTTCACCAACAAGGCGGCGAAGGAGATGCAGGAGCGCGTCGGCAAACTGCTCAAGGACAAGCCGAAGGGCCTTACCATCTCGACCTTCCACTCGCTCGGCGTGCGTATTCTGCGCGAGGAAGCCAAGGCGCTGGGCTACAAGCCGCGCTTTTCGATTTTCGATTCCAACGACTGCTTCGGCATCGTCTCGGACCTGGCCGGAAGCGTGGACAAGGCGACCATTCGCCGCCTGCAGTCGGTCATTTCCAACTGGAAAAACGCGTTGGTTTCGCCCGACCAGGCGCTCAAGGGCGTGCAGAATGAAACAGAAAAGCTGGCGGCCCTCGCTTACGCCAGCTATTCAGCCACATTGAAGGCTTATCAGGCGGTCGACTTCGACGATCTGATCACGCTGCCCGTCGAGCTGTTCGAGAATCACCCGGAAATTCTCGGCAAGTGGCAGAACCGCCTGCGCTATCTGCTGGTTGATGAATACCAGGACACCAATGCCTGCCAGTACAAGCTGCTCAAGTTGCTGGCCGGGCCGCGTGCCGCTTTTACGGCGGTCGGCGACGACGATCAGGCGATCTACGGCTGGCGTGGTGCCGATGTGGAAAACCTGCGCGGCTTGCCGCGCGATTACCCGAACCTCAAGCTGATCAAGCTCGAACAGAACTACCGCTCGACGGTGCGCATCCTGAAGGCTGCCAATGCACTGATTTCGCACAACGAAAAGCTGTTCGACAAGAAGCTGTGGTCCGACCTCGGCCACGGCGACCCGATCAGCGTCACCGTGTGCAAGGACAGCGAGAAGGAAGGTGCCTCGGAAGCCAAGTCGGTGGTGATGAAGTTGCAGGCGCACAAGTTCGAGCATCGCAGCCTGTTTGCCGACTACGCCATTCTTTATCGCGGCAACTTCCAGGCACGGGCTTTCGAAAAGATCCTGCGCGATCAGCGAGTTCCTTATGCGTTGTCGGGCGGGCAATCGTTCTTCGACAAGGCCGAGATCCGGGACATCACCTCGTATCTGCGTCTGCTGGCCAACAACGATGACGATCCGGCCTTCATCCGTGCCGTGACGACGCCCAAGCGCGGGGTCGGCGGGTCGACGCTGGAGGCGCTCGGCAGCTACGCCGGCGAACGCCATCTGTCGCTGTTTGCCGCAGCTTTCGAGGAAGGCTTCGCGCATCGGGTGCAGGCGCGGCAACTGACGCCACTGCTCGAGTTCTGCGAATTCATCAACCGCCTTGAATACCGCGCAGCGAAGGAATCGGTCGAGCCGGTGATGAACGACCTGCTGACGGCCATTGGCTACGAGGCCTGGCTGAATGACGAAGACGACAAGCGCATCGCCATGACGCGCTGGGAAAACGTGCAGGAACTGTCGAAGTGGCTGACCAAGAAAGGCGAGGAGGACGGCAAGAGCCTGATCGAGCTGACGCAGATGATCGCCCTGATCAACCTGCTCGACAAGCAGGAAGGCGATAGCCGGCCGGATGCCGTCCAGCTTTCCACGCTGCACGCTGCCAAGGGGCTGGAGTTCAAGCACGTTTTCCTGATTGGCGTCGAGGAAGGCGTGTTGCCGCACCGCGAATCAATGGAACCAGGCAAGATCGAGGAAGAACGCCGCCTGATGTACGTTGGCATCACCCGTGCGCAGCGCTCGCTGCACCTCAGTTACAGCGAGAAGCGAAAGCAGGGCCGCGATTTCGTTTCCTGTGAACCCTCGCGTTTCATCGCCGAGATGGGCAAGGAAGACATGCGTTTTTCGGGCGGAAAAACCGACAGTGCACCGGATAAAGCCGGTGGCGCTGCCCGCCTGTCGGCCATGAAAGCGATGCTGTCCGGCACCAAGGCCGGCTGATTGCGATCAGTAAAGCCCTGCCCACGATGCACCCCTAGAAGCCAATAAATACGGTCATCTCGGGGTGGCATGCCGTGGCAGCCAATAGATATAAGCCTCTCACGTCAGGCCTCGCAGGAATGACCTGTTGATAGGGCTTGCAGCCCGGATGCAGCCGTCACACAACGTTACGCGATGTTACCCGATCAATGACATCCATATTGAAACTCATCGCGTTAATCCCTGCAAGGCCGGAACAAAACGTTCAGATCAACGAACCGACCGAGATTCGAACCCACATTAATATTGGAGATAATCATGCTTAAGAACATCATCGCACTTGCCATCGCCGCTGCTTTCGGTACCGCCGCTTTCGCTCAAGCCCCTGCCGCTGCTCCGGCCAAACCGGTTGAAGCTGTCAAGCCGGCTGCCGCCGCTGCTGCCCCGGCTACCGCGCCGCATGCCGCCACCACGGCAGTAGCCAAGCCGGAAGTCAAGGCTGAAGAAAAGAAGGTTGAAGCCAAGCCGGCCGCCAAGACGGAAGAAAGCAAGGAAGCCGTGAAGGTTGAAAAGAAGTCGCACAGCAAGCATAAGAGTGCCAAGAAGACGCAAGCGACTCCGGAGGCCGTGACACCTGCTGCAACTGCTGCACCAGCTACATCTGCTGCTGCCCCGGCTGTCAAAAAGTAATAACCAGGCTGTGACGCTCATTGCCTGCCTGGACGGAGTCCGGGGCAGGCAATGAAAAGGGGAGACCATTGTGTGGTCTCCCCTTTTTACGTTCTGCATCGCTCAGTTGTCAGACGTGGCGAGGGTCTCCAGTTGGCGGTAACGGGCACCGTGGAATATCAGCGGCGATGCCGCTTCACCCTGGGCAAAACTTTCGACATGTCCGACGAAGATGAGGTGATCGCCGCCCGGATATTGGGCCTCGTTGGAACACTCGAACCAGGCGCAGCAGCCTTCAAGCAACGGCACTCCGCCAAGCCCGGTACGCCGGGGAACGCCGGCAAAGCGGTCGCCACTGCGGGCGGCAAAGCGGTTTGAGATGGCCTGCTGATCAGCCGCAAGGACATTCACCGCATAGTGACGGGCGCTTCGGAAGGCCTCAAGGGCGGGCGAGCTCAAGGCCAGGCTCCAGAGTATGAGTGGCGGATCAAGCGACACCGAATTGAAGGAACTGATCGTCATCCCGATTGGCTCTCCATCCGCTGTCAAGGCGGTGATGACGGTCACGCCGGTTGCAAAACTGCCAAGCGTGCTGCGGAAATCGCGGCAGCAAAAGCCCTTGGCAGCCAGTGACTGCCCGGTGTCGCAGCTTTGGCAGGGCAGATCGACAACATTTGTCATGATCTCGGGGCAGTGCGCAGAGGCGGTCGTCAGGGTCATCGGGTGTTCTGGGTCAGAGGTAGGGGCATGCTAAGATCAGCGCTCTTCGGAGGGGATCAGGTGTTTAACCATGCAATTATCGTCGTGCTGCGTTTGGCTGTCGAGAAACTTGCACCGGCTCGCCACCTTTTCCTGGGTTGTGCATGACTGAATCAGCAAGAATATTCTCAGCCCGTCTGCTCGACTGGCAACGACAGCACGGGCGCCATGACCTGCCCTGGCAGAACACGCAGGATGCTTACCGCATCTGGCTTTCCGAGATCATGTTGCAGCAAACGCAGGTGAGCACGGTCGCCCCGTATTACAGCCGTTTTCTTGAACGCTTTCAGACCATTGAGGCACTGGCGCAGGCGCCGCTTGAATCGGTTCTCGAACTGTGGGCCGGTCTGGGTTATTACGCCAGGGCGCGCAATCTGCACCGCTGCGCACAAGTTATCGTTGCCGATTACGTCGGCCAATTTCCGAAAGAAGCGCAAGTCATCGCGCAATTGCCGGGAATCGGGCGTTCGACGGCGGCGGCGATCAGTGCCTTCGCCTTCGGGCAACGCGCGGCCATCCTCGACGGCAACGTCAAGCGCGTGCTGGCGCGCTGCTTCGGCATCGAGGGGTTTCCCGGTTCGGCAAGAACAGAAAAAGAAATGTGGTCGCTCGCCGAATCGTTGCTTCCTGCGGCGCATATCGAGGTCTACACACAGGGGCTGATGGATCTCGGCTCTACGTTGTGTACGCGCAGCAAACCGCTTTGCCCGGCCTGCCCGCTGCACGAAATGTGCATCGCCCGCCAGCAAGGCCGGCAGGCCGAGTTGCCGGTTGCCAAGCCAGCAAAGATGCTGCCAGAACGTGAAACGACGGTGCTGCTGCTGACGGACAGGAAACGTGTTCTGCTCGAACGACGACCGCCGGCAGGAATCTGGGGTGGCCTATTGACCTTGCCGGAGTGTGGCGTGGCGGAGGCAAGGGAGTTTGCCCAGGGCTACGGTTGTCGCTTGCTTGACACGCAAATCATGCCGACACTCAAGCACACCTTCAGCCATTTTCGCCTGAACATTCATGCCCTGCTGTGCACCGTAGAAGTGAGCGCTTGCCAAGTAACAGAAGCCGGATGGCAATGGCTTGAACACGATGAAATCGAGACGGCCGCGTTGCCAACCCCGGTCAGGC